>CAYGKG010000025.1:0-26315 GCA_964350495.1 uncultured Alphaproteobacteria bacterium | reverse complement strand
GGATCGCTGAACAGATTCTTCAGGAACCCGCGCACGGCTTCGGGACGATCAGGTCCGCCCAGATTGAACAACACAACCGCGGTTTTCATGCTGTTGCTCTGACCGCAGCGACGAGTTCGGCGACATGTTCCGGCGGCGTGTGGGGCAGGATGCCGTGGCCGAGGTTAAAGATGAACGGACCATCGTTGAGCGTCGACACGATGCGGCGCACCTCGTTGGTCATCGCATCGCCGCCGGCCACCAGCATCAACGGATCGAGATTACCCTGCACCGCACACTGACCTTGCAGCGACTGTTTGGCCCAGCCCAACGGCACACTGCTATCGAGTCCCAAACCTTGCACCCCCGTCCGGCCCGCGTAGTCGGTAAGTGCGACCCCCGCACCGCGGGGAAAACCGATGACAGGCACTGCAGGATACAAGGATCGTAGCGCCGCTACGATGCGTCGGGTCGGTTCGATGCTCCACCGCGCAAAGGCCGTTTCCGGCAAGACCCCTGCCCAGGTATCGAACAACTGCACGACATCGGCACCCGCGTCGATCTGGCGGGACAGATAGGCGATAGTTGCTTCGACGATCAAATCTATCAACACATCGAACCCGGCCGGATCACGAAATGCCCAAACCTTCGTATTCTCGAAATTGCGGCTGCCGCCACCCTCGACCATGTAGGTCGCCACAGTCCACGGCGCCCCGGCGAACCCAATCAGCGTCGTGTCGTCGTCCAATGCCTTGGAGACCCGACCGACAGTTTCGTAAATCGGTTCAAGATGGGCGTGGAGACCGCCGAGCGACAGTCCTGCCAATGCTTTCCCATCTCGAATCGGATCCAGTACCGGCCCCTCACCCTCGGCGAACCGAAGGTCTTGGCCGAGCGCCTGAGGAATGAGCAAGATATCCGCAAACAGAATAGCTGCATCGACTCCGAAGCGGCGGATAGGTTGCAGCGTAACCTCGGCGGCCCGTGCCGGATTGTAGCAAAGATCAAGAAAACTTCCGGCCTCGGCGCGCAGGGCCCGGTACTCCGGTAGGTACCGGCCGGCCTGCCGCATCAGCCAGACCGGCGGTACCTTTTGCTTCTCGCCCGCGAGGGCACGGAGTAATCGCTTGTTTGTCATAGGAAATTCAAACCGCAGCTTTGCCTCTTTCTTATATAGAGAATTATAAGATTCTATAGATGTAGTAGTAGAGGCGCGCGTGACGGGGATTAATGAGTCATCCCGGAAATGACGCTCCATTCAGAACGGTATGTTGGTAACACGTCGATTGGGGATGAGAACACAGACAAGTGCGCATAACCACGAGGAATCGGTTCTGTGTATTGCGGGGAATACGGTTGTGGATATGAGCGGCGGGGAACCCATCCCCGTTCTCCAACGCAGCGTATAACCTTCTCCTGAGGTGTACGCTTGTTCTGACCGAACCGAGCCCACCGGGGACGGAAAGTTGCGCCCGGGCGATTCGGTTGCTTGTCCCCAATTTAGGTCTTACTTGTGCACACCCGAGCGCGTGCATCCCCGCGGCCAGGAGCGATCGGTGACGACCAACTCTTTCAATCTGCATCTCGTATCGGACGCGACCGGCGAAACGCTCCAGGTTTTGGCGCGGGCGGCGATTACGCAGTTCGAAGACTACGAGCCGGAGGAATTCATCTGGTCGATGGTGCGCAGTTCCGGTCAGTTGCAGTTGGCGATCGACGGTATCCAACAGGCCCCCGGCGTCGTTCTCTTTACCTTGGTCAACGGTGAGTTGCGCCGCGATTTGATCAACGCTTGCCGCAGCCTGGAAATTCCTTGCGTCGATGTTTTGGACCCGACTATCGCGATGCTGCGCGATTATCTGCATACCGAATCGAAGAACCAGCCGGGCAGCCAGCACGTGCTCGACGAAGAATATTTCCAACGGATCGACGCGATGCATTTCTGTCTGCAACACGACGACGGTCAATCGTTGCAATCGATCCATGAGGCCGATGTCGTTCTTGTCGGCGTGTCGCGCACGTCCAAGACACCGACTAGTATGTATCTGGCAAACCGCGGTATCAAAGCCGCCAACGTACCGCTGGTCTCGGGCCAAGCGCCGCCGGACGAACTGGAGAAGGTCCGGGGTCCGCTGGTGATCGGCCTGGTTAACAGCGTCAAACGTCTTGTCGAGTTACGTCGTAGTCGGCTCTTGTTGCTGAACGAAGAAGCCAATACGACCTACGTCGACGAGGACGAAATCAAGAAAGAAATTGCCTCGGCACGGCGCTTGTTTACGCGCCATCAGTGGCCGGTCATCGATGTGACGGGACGGTCGATCGAAGAAACCGCCGCCGCGATCCTCAAGCTGCACGCCCAATGGGAACGGACTGCATGAGCGCGCTCATCCTGGCGTCGGCAAGCGAGACGCGCGGTAACCTCCTGCGCAACGCGGGGATCGATTTTGTCGCGCATCCCGCACGGGTCGACGAGGAATCGATCAAGGCTGCGATGCAGGCCGAGGGAGCGTCGGCTGTCGATGCTGCCCAAGCCCTAGCCGACCTCAAAGCAGGACGGGTTTCGCCCGGCGCACCGGGCGCCTTCGTGATTGGTGCGGATCAAATTTTGGAATGCGACGGCGTTTGGTATGACAAACCTGAATCGCTTGCCGCCGCCCACCGGCACCTCGCCGCGTTAGCCGGTCGCACCCACCACCTCCACACGGCCGCCGCCGTGGCCAAGGACGGCGCGGTGATTTGGCGCGAAGCGACCCGAGCGTCGTTGACGATGCGGGCCTTGGACGCGCCTGCCATCGCTGCCTACCTCGCGGCCGCAGGCGACTCGGTGTTGCAGTCGGTCGGCGCTTACCAAATTGAAGGCCGCGGCATTCAGTTGTTCGCAGCCATGCAGGGCGACTTCTTTTCGGTTCTCGGCCTACCCCTATTGCCGCTGCTGAACTTTTTACGCGGCCACGGCGTGGTGCCAGCATGAACGCCGCACGAATCAGCGGCAAGGCGCGAATCGCGGGGGTGATGGGATGGCCGGTAACGCATTCGCGCTCGCCCCGACTGCACAACCATTGGCTTGCCCGCCACGGCATCGACGGGGCCTATGTCCCGCTTGCGGTCCGTCCCGAGCACCTTGAGGCTGCGGTACGGGGGCTGCCGGCACTGGGTTTTGTCGGCGCCAATCTCACTATTCCCCACAAAGAGGCGGTTTTGCCGTTTCTCGACGACATCGATCCGGCGGCAGCGCGCATGGGCGCGGTGAATACGATCGTGATTACCGACGGTCGACTAAGCGGACGCAACACCGACGGCTTCGGGTTCATCGAAAATCTTAGGGCCGGCGCACCGTCGTGGCGCGCCGCGTCCGGGCCGGCGGTGGTGATCGGCGCCGGCGGTGCCGCCAAGGCGATCGCGTGGGCGTTGATCGACGCCGGGGTACCGAGCCTTCGCCTCGTCAACCGCACCCTGGCGCGGGCCCAGGAGCTCGCAGCTGCCCTCGGTCCGTCGGCCGCCGCGCAACCCTGGGCGCAACGCACCGCCGCGCTGGCGGGTGCTGCGCTTGTGGTCAACGCTAGCGCGCTCGGGATGACGGGGCAGCCACCGCTTGACCTCGACCTGTCCGATCTACCCCGGTCGGCGATCGTCAATGACATCGTCTATGTACCGCTTGAAACTCCGTTGCTGGCGGCGGCGCGGGCGCGCGGCCATACCGTTGTCGATGGGATCGGCATGTTGCTCCACCAGGGCCGTCCCGGCTTTCAAGCCTGGTTCGACGTTGACCCCGCGGTCGACGACGATCTGCGCGCCCACGTTCTGGCGTCCGTCTGACCGTGCGCCCGGTGATCCTCGGTCTCACCGGCTCGATCGGCATGGGCAAAAGCGAAGCGGCGCGCATGTTCCGACGGCTGGGCGTGCCGGTCTTCGATGCGGACGCCGCGGTGCACCGATTAATGGCGCGGGGCGGGGCCGCCGTGGCGGCGATCGACGCGGCGTTTCCCGGTGCCGTGCGCGACGGCGCGGTCGATCGACCGGCGCTGGGCGCCCAGGTGTTCGATAAACCGGCATCGCTTCGCCGGCTTGAGGCCATCGTCCACCCCCTGGTTCGGGCAGAGCGCGCCAAGTTCTTGGCCCGCGCCCGGGCGCGGCGTGTGCCGCTGGTCGTGCTCGATGTCCCCCTGTTGTTTGAGACCGGCGGCGAAGAACACTGCGATGCGGTTATGGTGGTCACTGCGCCGGCCGCCGTGCAGCGGGCCCGCGTGTTGGCGCGCGCCAACATGACCGCGGAGAAGTTCGCCGCGATTCTGAACCAGCAAACACCCGACCGCGAGAAACGCCGCCGAGCAGATTTCGTGGTGCCGACCGGTATGGGCAAACGCGTTACCTTGAACGCGATTCGCCGAATCGTCACAATGCTTGCGGGCCAACACAAGGATGCACCGTGTCCGATCTGACCAAAGCGGACCGCGAGGTCGTTTTTGATACCGAGACCACGGGCCTATCGCCCGAAGACGGTCATCGTGTCGTCGAAATCGGTTGCGTCGAGTTGTTGAATCACGTCCCCACCGGCAACACCTGGCAGCGCTACATCAATCCCCAACGATACATGCCGGGCGAAGCGTTCCAGGTACATGGGTTGAGCGAGGAGTTCCTGGCAAAACAGCCGACGTTTGCCGAAATCGTCGACGATTTCCTGGCCTTCATCGGCACGTCGGCGGTGGTGGCGCACAATGCAAGTTTCGATGTCGGTTTTATCAATGCCGAACTCGCATTGCTCAAACGTCCGCCGCTCCAGGTCGACCGCATCGTCGACACCGTCTCGATCGCCCGGCGCAAATATCCCGGTGCCCAGGCCAGTCTCGATGCGCTTTGCCGGCGCTTCAACATCGATCTGTCGGCGCGGACCAAGCACGGCGCCTTGTTGGATTCCGAACTGCTGGCCGAGGTCTACCTCGAGCTCATCGGCGGTCGGCAGCCGACGCTGGGTCTTGCGGTCGACCTCGATACCGTGCCACTCGACTCAGTCCCGACCAAGGCGTGGCCGGAACGCCATTTCGAACCGAGTCCCGCCGAGCTCGTGGCGCATGCGGCGTTCCTCGAAAAGATCAGCGAGCCGATCTGGCGGGTGAACTAGGCTAGTTGATGGTTTCGCTCGCGGCGTTGGCCTGGGCCTGGGCTTTTTGGTTCTCGTAAAGCGCCCCGAAATCGACCGGATCCAGCAGGATCGGCGGCACGCCGCCGTCGCGGGTCAGGTCCGAGAGAATGCGCCGCGCAAAGGGGAATAGCAGGCGGGGGCATTCGACAAGGCAGACCGGTTGAATCTGTTCTTCGGGGATATCGAATAACTCGAAGACGCCAGCGAACACCACCTCGGCGACAAATACGGGGTCTTCGCCGCGCTTGCCGTTCGCGGTCGTGCGGAGCGCGACTTCGTAGCGGCTAGGCCCTAGGCGTTGGACCTGCACGTCCAAGCTGACGTCGATCGTCGCTGGCGGCAGGTCCTTGGACAGACTGCCCGGCGCCTTCGGGTTCTCGTAAGAACAGTCTTTCAGATACTGCGCCAGCAGGCCGACCCGCGGATTGCCCGCCTGGGGTGTCGCCGTGTCGTCGGTGTTGGCATCGCCGGTATCGGCCATCGCTCTAGCTCCTCGCGTTTGGGCGGGCCGTGGCTACCACGGATCGGCTGGCCCCGACAAGGTTGCGGGCGCTTGTCAGGTGTCCCGTTCCGGCAACCGCGCACCGGTGTTGCGTGGATCGGGGCTTGGACCAGGGCTTGAACCAGGGCTTGGATCGACCTCCTGGAAATCGCCGTCGATGATCGGTCCGTTTCCAGTCGGCGGCGGTGGCGGCGCGCCGCCGCCGCTTGCAGCGACGCCGCGCAGGAGGCGACGCAGAATAGGGCGGCGAATCATCGCCCGTAGCGGGGGAATCAACAGCGCAAGGCCAATGCCGTCGGTCAGAAAGCCCGGGGTCAGCAACAAAGCGCCCGCGGCCACGAGGCATATGCCGTCGAAGGCCTCTTCGATCGGCAGGGCGCTGCGCGCGAGCGTCTGCTGCGCGCGCATCAGTGTCCGCAGCCCCTGCTGGCGGATCAGGGCGCTGCCCGCGATCGCGGTCAGGATCACCAGGGCGATGGTGCTCCACACCCCGATTTCGCCACCGACTACGATGAATAGCGCGATTTCCGCCGCCGGGATGCCGACGAACAGCAAAAAAAGGACTAATCCAAGCAAAGCGACTCTTTTCTCAGCATGGTGAATTGCGTTTCCCGCCGCGATGACTAGGTATGTGGGGACGTGCGCGCCGGGATGCCACCATTGGTTGGACTCGGAACGGGCGTGAGGCTACTGTAGTTTCTTAAACGGCCGCGCGCGACCGGCCGCGAAAACCGCGCGTCAGGGACGCAGCATGGGCGAAGGCTTCCAGTTTATCGAAATCATTTTCTTCGCCATGGTGGCGGTGTTTATCTTTCTACGTCTGCGCGGCGTCCTGGGCCGGCGTACCGGCAACGAACCGGTGCCGCGCAAGCCCCTCGGCAACGATCGGACCCGTCAGGACGACGACAACGTCGTTTCGCTGCCCGACCGGCAACGCGACGACACCGCAGACGACGACATCCCGCTCGGAACTGCCGCCGACGGCGTACGCGAAATCCGCGCGATAGACCCGAGCTTCAGCACCGACGAGTTCGTCGGCGGTGCGCGTACCGCCTACGACATGGTCCTAATGTCCTTTGCCGCGGGGGATACCGATACCCTGCGCGCCTTGCTCGACGACGACGTCTACACGAACTTCCAGCGGGCGATCGCCGACCGCGAAAGCCGGGGCGAGGCCCTGGAAACCACGCTCGTCGCGATCAAGTCGAGCGATGTGGCCGATGCCCGCGCGGTCGGTCGTATGGCTGAAGTGACGATCAAGTTCGTGGCCGAACTGGTGAACGTCACACGAGACAAGAATGGCGACGTGATTTCCGGCGATCCGCGGGTCGTCCAGAACATTACGGATTTCTGGACGTTTGCACGCGACGTGCGCTCGGGCGATCCCAATTGGAAATTGATCGCCACCCGTAGCGAGAATTGATTTCCGGTCGACTTTGGGCGCTGGTTGCCTTCGCCGGTTTACTGGCGGCAGCGCTCATCGTCTTCGCTCTGTTTCCGCCTAAGCCGTTGCCGGACAAACTCACTCTCGACCCCTTTGTCTACGTCGAACGTCTCAGCGTCGAACATGCGCTGATTGGTTGGACCGAGGACGATCAGGCGCCGGCGCTTGAGGCGTTTCACCGATCGTGCGAACGCCTACTGCGTTTACCCGATACGCGCGCGATGGCCGATCCCGCCTTCGGCACCGTTGCGGATTGGCGCCCCGCCTGCGAGGCGGCCTTGGCGCTCGCGGCGCCCGATACTCGGACCGCGCGGGAGTTTTTCCAAACCTGGTTTCGCGCGGTCGCCATCCGCAACAACGGCGACGATGTCGGACTTTTTACCGGGTATTTCGAACCTGAGTTGAACGGCCATACCGAGCGCACCGGACCCTACCAAACCCCGCTCCTGGCGCCGCCGCCCGATTATGTCAGCGTCAACTTGGGCGACTTCCGGCCCGATCTCAACGGCCAGCGCATCGTCGGCAGGGTCGCGAACGGACGATTGAGACCGGTCGAAACCCGCCCCGAAATCGACGGCGCAGCGTTGGACGGGCGGACCGATGTGGTGCTGTGGCTCGATGATCCGGTCGACGCATTCTTTCTTCACATCCAAGGCTCCGGCCTGGTGACGATGACCGACGGATCCAAAGTGCGAGTCGGCTACGCTGGCACCAACGGGCACCCCTATTTCGCGATCGGCCGCAGCTTGGTTGCGCGCGGTGCGCTGGTCCAAGAGGACGTCTCGATGCAAACGATTCGCCAGTGGCTTGACGATAACCCGCAGGACGCCGAGGCGTTGATGCAGGAGAACGCCAGCTACATCTTCTTTCGCCGACTCGCGGGTGACGCCCCGGTCGGTGCCCAGGGCGTTGCGCTTACCCCTGGCCGCTCGCTCGCCGTCGATACCGCGTGGTTGCCGCTCGGGTTGCCGGTCTGGCTCGACACCGTCACGACCGATACCCAGGAAGAACGCGGCGACCCGATCCATTTTCGCCGGCTGATGATCGCCCAGGATACCGGTGGCGCGATCAAAGGAATCGTGCGCGGCGACGTCTATTGGGGCACGGGAAAAGAGGCCGGCGCGCGCGCCGGCCGTATGCGTGAAGCCGGCCGCTATTACGGCTTGTTGCCGCGGGCCCTGCTCGAACGGCGCGCCCGGACCGGGTCGTAGCCGTCATGGCTGCCGGCACGCCGCCGCGCCGCCCAGGTCGATCCCTCAGCGACGAAGAAGCCGCCCTGTGGGCCGAGGTGATGCGCGACGCCCGGGTTTTCGATCCCGCCGTCCGGCGGCGCAGCGCGCAAGCGCCGCCTGTGCCCGAAAATCGTGTCCCATCCGAGCCTGCCAAAGAAGACAGCGCGCTCCGACGGAGCGCGCCGCCGGTGGTCCCGCGGCGGCGCGACACCACCGCCGTTCCGGCGCCTGGCGGCGGTACCGATCGGCGCACCCAGGTCCGGTTGCGCCGGGGTCAGGTCGAGATCGACGGGCGCGTCGATTTGCACGGGATGACCCAGCACCAGGCGCGTCCGGCGCTCGAGAGTTTTGTCGACCGCGCCGTCGCCGCCGGACATCGCTGCGTGTTGGTGATCACCGGCAAGGGGTCGGCGCGGCCCGACGACGATCCGGGATTCATGCCCGACCGTACGCGCGGTGTTCTGCGCGAGCAGGTGCCCCGCTGGCTGGTCCTACCGCCGCTCGCCCGGCTGGTCGTGACCTGGCAACCCGCGGCGCGACAGCACGGCGGCGAAGGGGCGCTCTACCTTCTTTTGCGGCGCCAGAAATGACGCCGTTCGGCGCAAAGGTCCGGGCGCTCCGTCGCACGCGCGGCATCACGCTGAAAAAGATGGCCGCCGACCTGCAAATTTCCCAGGCTTACTTGTCGGCCCTGGAACATGGCCGCCGCGGCCGGCCGACCGCCCATCTGGTGCGTCAGATCTGTGGCTACTTCAATATTATTTGGGACGAAGCGGATGCGCTCGAGCAGTTGGCTCGGGTGTCTCACCCGCGCGTGGTGGTCGACACCGCCGGCCTATCGCCAAAGGCAACCGAGTTGGCCAACCGGCTCGCCGAACGCATCAAGGATCTCGACGAGGGGGTCGTCGAAAAGATGCTCGATGACCTGAACGGCGCCGCTACAAAATAAACTTAGACAGATCCGAATCTTTAGCGAGGTCGGAGACGTGCGCGCGCACGTAGGCCGCGTCGATCGTCACGGATTCGCCGGGTTGATCCGTCGCCGTGAAGCTGATCTCGTCTAAGAGCCGCTCCATCACCGTATGGAGCCGCCGCGCACCGATATTCTCGACCGTCGCGTTGACGTCGGCGGCGACGCTGGCGATTTCTTCGATCGCATCGTCGGTAAACGTCAAGGTCACACCCTCGGTCCCGATCAACGAGGTATACTGATGAATCAGGCTGGCCTCGGGTTCGGTGAGGATGCGTTTGAAATCCTCGCGCGTCAGCGCTTTCAGCTCGACCCGAATGGGCAGACGACCCTGGAGTTCCGGCAGCAGGTCCGACGGTTTGGCCATCTGAAACGCGCCCGATGCGATGAATAGAATAAAGTCGGTCCGCACCGTGCCATGTTTGGTCGCCACCTGGGTTCCTTCGATCAACGGTAACAGGTCGCGCTGGACGCCCTCGCGGCTGACGTCGGCGCCGCCGCGATCCTGCCGCGCGGTGATTTTGTCGATTTCGTCGAGGAAGACGATGCCGTGCTGTTCGACCTTGTCGATGGCTTCTTTGACCAGCTTGTCCTGATCGACCAGCTTGTCGCTCTCCTCCTCCATCAACAGCTCGTAGGAATCGACGACGCTCAGCCGTTTGGGTTTGGTGCGTTGGCCGAAGGCTTTGCCCAACATGTCGTTGAGGTTGATCATGCCCATCTGGGCGCCGGGCATGCCCGGTATTTCGAAGGCAGGCATCCCGCCGCCGCTGTCTTGGACGTTGATCTCGATCTCTTTGTCGTCCAGTTCGCCGTTGCGCAGCTTCAGCCGGAATGCCTGCCGAGTGGATTCGCTGGCATCGCCGCCAACCAGCGCGTCGAGCACCCGCTCCTCGGCGGCAAGTTGCGCGCGTGCCTGAACCTCTTCGCGGCGCTGGTTGCGCACCATCGTGATGGCGATCTCGACCAAATCGCGCACGATTTGTTCGACGTCGCGGCCGACGTAGCCGACCTCGGTGAACTTCGTCGCTTCGACTTTGAGAAACGGTGCGTGGGCGAGTTTGGCGAGGCGGCGGGAGATTTCCGTCTTGCCGACGCCGGTCGGGCCAATCATCAGGATGTTTTTGGGCACGACTTCTTCGCGCAGGTCCTCGGGCAGTTGCTGCCGCCGCCAGCGGTTGCGCAGGGCGATCGCGACGGCGCGTTTGGCGTCGTGCTGACCGATGATGTGGCGGTCGAGTTCGGAGACGATTTCCCGCGGGCTGAACTCGGTCATGGTTAGACGCTTTCGACGATGACGTTTTCGTTGGTGTAGACGCAGATGTCGGCGGCGATCTTCATCGCCTTGCGGGCGATCGCCTCGGCATCCATGTCGTCGCGGTCGATCAGGGCCCGCGCGGCGGCCAACGCATAGTTGCCGCCCGAGCCGATGCCGATGACGCCGTCGTCGGGTTCCAGCACATCGCCTGACCCGGTCAGGACCAGGCTCACATTTTCGTTGGCCACCGCCATCATCGCTTCGAGGCGGCGCAAATAGCGGTCGGTGCGCCAATCCTTGGCCAACTCGACGCAGGCGCGCTCAAGCTGGCCGCCGTGCTTTTCGAGTTTGGCTTCAAGGCGTTCAAACAGGGTGAAGGCGTCCGCTGTCGCCCCGGCAAACCCGACGATGACACTCCCGTCGGCGAGGCGGCGGACCTTACGCGCCTTGGATTTCATCACCGTGGCACCGACGGAAACCTGCCCGTCGCCAGCGATGACGGCTTTTCCGTTCTTGCGGACCGAGAGGATCGTGGTGCCGTGCCAAGCGGGCGTCGGATCGGAGGCCATGCCGTGTTCCTCAAAAAAATGCGCGGCTCGGGCGCGCCGGAACGCCGACATGTAAGGATTTGCGCCGAGCGGTCAAGGGCGGTCACCGGTGGCCAGGGGGGGTCAATCCTGCTATAGGAGCGCCGCGCGGACCCCCGGCTCGCAAACAGAGGAGCGGCCCATGCGCCAGGCCACCGTCGACCGTAAAACCAAAGAAACTGCGATTACCGCAACCGTCAATCTCGACGGCGGCGGGGTCTACGATGTTGCCACGGGCATCGGGTTTCTCGACCATATGATGGAACAGCTGTCGCGCCACTCCTTGATCGACCTGACGTTGCGCGCAACCGGCGATCTGCACATCGATTCTCACCACACCAACGAGGATTGCGGCATCGTGGTCGGCGAGGCGGTTTCCCGGGCGCTGGGCGAGCGCGCGGGCATCGTGCGCTATGGCACGGCCTACATTCCGTTCGACGAAACCCTGACGCGGGTGACTCTGGATTGCTCGAATCGTCCCTATCTCGTGTGGAACGTGGACTTCCCGACCTCGAAGCTGGGCGACATGGACACGGAGCTTTTCCGCGAATGGTTTCAGGCATTCGCCCAAGGTGCCGGCCTGACCTTGCACGTCGAGAATCTGTACGGGCGCAACAGCCATCACATCGCCGAATCGTGCTTCAAGGGCTTGGCTCGAGCGTTGCGTCAGGCCGTAGCTGTCGATCCCCGCCAAGCGCAATCGGTACCCTCGACCAAGGGTGTGCTTGGCGGCTCGCTCTAGGCCGCCATGCGGTTCTATAGCGTCTATCAAAGCCCGACCGCCCAGGGCGATCGCGACCTCATTTTTATCAAGGACGGGTTTTGCTGGCCGGCCTTGATCTTGCCGTTCGTTTGGCCGCTGTGGCGCGGCCTGTGGCTCGTGGCAGTGGTCGTGATCGCCATGCTGGTCGCGGCGTCGATGCTGGTCGACCAGGGCCTGTTGGCGCCACTGACCGGCGGCGTCATCGAGGCCGTGGTGGCGCTCGTCATGGGATTCGAAGGCAACAACCTGCGCCGCTGGGTCAAGGCGCGCCGCGGCTGGCGCGAAGTCGGCACGGTTTCGGGCCGTCGTCTCGCCGATGCCGAACGCGCCTTTTTCTCCGAGATCGAGGTGACCTCGACCGGCGCGCTGTTGCCGCGCGGCGGTGCCGCCGCGTGACCACGGCAATCATCGACTACGGCTCAGGCAATCTGCGTTCTGCCGCCAAGGCATTCGAGCGCGCCGCGCGCGATTGTAACGGTGGCGCGATCGTGGTGACCGCCGATCCCGCCACGGTGCGCGCCGCCGACCGTATCGTCTTGCCGGGGGTTGGCGCGTTCGCCGATTGCCGGGCTGGATTGATGGCATTGGATGGAATGCGCGAGGCGTTGGAGGAAACCGTGATCGGCGGCGGTCGGCCTTTCCTGGGGATCTGCGTCGGTATGCAATTGATGGCGACCCGCGGTCTCGAACACGGCGCCCACGACGGATTCGATTGGATTCCCGGCGAGGTCGCGGCGTTGACGCCGGCACCGGGCCGTCCCGTGCCGCACATGGGCTGGAACAGCCTCGCCATCACGCCGCCGGCGCACCCGGTCCTTTCGGGGGTTGAATCCGGGGCCCATGCGTATTTTGTTCATAGCTATGCGTTTCGCGCCGTCGCTGCCGCCCATGTCCTTGCCGTCACCGACTACGGCGGACCGGTGACGGCGGTGATTGGCCGTGACAATCTCGTGGGCACTCAGTTTCACCCTGAAAAGAGCCAGGAAACCGGCTTGCGGCTGATCGCAAACTTTCTGTCATGGACACCATAATGCACAACACCCAGACGGAATGGCTGACCGAATTCGAGGACGACGATCTCGAAGAAATCTGCGAAGCAACCGAACAGGCGATCGAGGTCGGGATTGGCTTCGACTGGATCCACGCGCCGCCGCGCGATCGGCTGGAGGCCTATTGGCGTGGAGTATTGCTGGTGCCCGAACGCGAACTTCTGATCGGGCGTTACAACGGCACGATCGGCGGGACCGCGCAAATGGTGCGGCCCGCGCCCAATAACGAGGCGGGTGCCCACAACGTCACCCTCAACAGCTTCTTCGTCGCCCCCTGGGCGCGCGGCCACGGACTGGCGCGCGGGATGTTGGTCGACTTCGAGAAACACGCCCGTGCACGCGGCTTTCGCCAAATCAGCCTCGATGTACGCGAGACCCAGGAAGGCGCGATCGCCCTGTACGAGAATGCCGGCTTTACGCGGTGGGGGATCAAGCCGAACTATGCGCTGGTCGACGGCGCGTTCATCCGCGGCTTTTTCTACACCAAGGAGTTGGGTGCGTGATTCTCTATCCGGCGATCGACCTCAAGGACGGCGTCTGCGTCCGCTTGCGGCGCGGCGTAATGGCCGATGCGACCGTCTATAACGACGATCCCGCTGCGCAGGCGCGGCAGTTTGCGGCACTCGGCTTCGCTTGGCTGCACCTCGTCGATTTGAACGGCGCCTTTGCCGGCAAGCCGGTCAATGCCGCGGCGGTCTCGGCGATCCTGGACGCCACCGACCGGCCGGTGCAGTTAGGCGGCGGCATCCGCGATCTCGCGACCATCGCGCGGTGGATCGAGGCCGGCGTCGCCCGCGTCGTCTTGGGCACCGTGGCGCTGCGCGACCCTGCGCTGGTGCGCACCGCGGCCCGGACCTATCCGGGCCAAATCGCCGTCGGCATCGATGCCAAAGGCGGCAAGGTCGCGGTCGAGGGCTGGGCCGAGGTATCGGAGATGACGGCGATCGACCTCGCCAAGAGTTTCGAAGACGACGGCGTGGCCGCCATCATCCACACCGATATCGACCGCGACGGCGTCCTCGAGGGCGTTAACGTCACGGCCACTTTGGCCGTGGCCGAGGCTGTCTCGATCCCGGTGATCGCCTCGGGCGGCGTCTCCACGGTGGCCGACATTGCCGCACTGAAGGCGTGCGAGGACCGCGGCATCGCCGGCGCGATCATCGGCCGCGCGCTGTACGAAGGCACGTTGGAGCCCGCCAGCGCGCTCAAGATCGCGGCCTGAGGGTGCTCAAGGCGCGCATCATTCCGTGTCTGGACGTGAAGGACGGGCGCGTCGTCAAGGGGATCAACTTCGTCGATCTGCGCGATGCCGGCGATCCGGTGGAACAGGCCCGCCTCTACGACGCGCAGGGCGCCGACGAACTCTGCTTTCTCGACATCACTGCCAGCCACGAAAATCGCGACACGATCTTCGACGTCGTCGCCCGCACGGCCGAGCAATGCTTCATGCCGCTGACCGTCGGCGGCGGCGTACGCACACTGGAAGACATCCGCAAACTGCTGCTGGCGGGGGCGGACAAAGTGTCGATCAATACCGCGGCGGTGAACGATCCCGACTTTGTCCGGCGCGCGGCCGAGAAATTCGGCAGCCAATGTATCGTCGTTGCCATCGACGCCAAGCTGAACCCAGGATCGGCGGCGGGGCGCAATTGGCAGTTCGAGGTGTTCACCCACGGTGGGCGCAACGCCACCGGCATCGATGCAGTCGCATGGGCGCAACGCATGGCCGATTACGGTGCTGGCGAAATTCTGCTGACCTCGATGGACCGCGACGGCACCAAACAGGGCTTCGACATCGCGCTCACCCGCGCCATTGCCGACGCTGTGACGATCCCGGTGATCGCGTCCGGCGGCGTCGGGACGCTTGATCATCTGGTCGCTGGTGTCAGGGACGGCCACGCAACCGCGGTCCTGGCAGCGTCGATCTTTCACTTTGGCGAATATTCTATCGGCCAAGCCAAAGCGCATATGAAACAGGCGGGCGTCCCGGTCCGTGACTGACCGGGGCGCGGGCGCCCGGGTACAGCCGCTGCGCGGTGCACCGGTTCTTTGGGGTGTTCTGGCCGCGCTCGCCGCGGTGGCGATTTGGGGCGGTTGGATCGTTGCCACGCGCTTTGGCGTGACCGGCGCGTTTTCCCCGGTCGAGGTCGCGATCATGCGCACCGTGCCGCCGGGAATCATTCTGTTGCCGTTATTGGTGCGGCTGCCGTGGCGCCAAATACGCCTCAGCCATGCCGCCGTGATGATCGTGGGCGCGGGGGCGCCGTACTTTCTAGTGGTCAGCATCGGCACCCAGTTTGCGCCGGTGGCCGATGTCGGCGCGCTGCTGCCCGGTACCATGCCACTCTTCGCCGCCCTGTTGGCGTTCGTTCTGTTGGGCGAGCGTTTAGGCCGGTGGCGGCAAATCGGTTTTGCACTGATCGTCGCGGGCGGGATCGCCGTCGGCGGCGCCAGTCTTTTCGCCGGCGATTCTGGCGAATGGCGGGGCCACATTCTATTTTTGTGCGGCGCGGCGCTATGGGCGAGCTATACGCTGGCCATGCGACAATCGGGTCTCGGCGCCTGGCAAGCGACGGCACTGGTTAGTGCTGGGTCGATGGTCGTCATGGTACCGGTGGTGTTGGTCGACGGCGCGGTCCGCTTCGATGCGTCGTGGCGCGACATCGCGATCCAAATCGCCGCCCAGGGCATTGGGTCGGGGCTCGTCGCGATGGCCGCGTTCGGTATCGCGGTCCGCCGCCTCGGGGCTTCTAACGCGGCTGCCTTTAGCGCGATGGTGCCGGTGTTGGCGACCCTGATCGCCGTCCCGGCGCTTGGCGAGCTGCCCGGGCCGGTCACCTGGATCGGGGTCGGCGCCGTGTGCTGCGGCGTGGCGCTTGCCAGCGGCGTTCTCCAGCGGACCCAAGGTAGGTCGTGAAACCGCAATCTGGAGGTGTTATCACGGAACGAACGGCAGGAAGGTTGCGATGAACGAGGTTGGCATGCGCCCCGCGACGGGGCGCGACGCTTTCGCCATGACAGCGTTGATGAAGGCGGCCTACGGCACCTATGTCCCGCGCCTTGGCGGATCGATCCCGCCGCTCACCGCAGACTATGCCGAGGAACTGCAGACCCACGATGTCTGGGTGATCGAGGAACGGGGCGCACTGTGCGGCGCGCTTTTTCTATCGCCCCAGGCGGATCACATGCTGTTGGTGAATGTAGCGGTGGACCCGGCTCGCCAAGGCTGCGGCCTGGGCCGCCGATTGATCGAAAAGGCGGAAGACGAAACCCGTAAGCAGGGCTATACCGAATTACATCTTTTCACGCACGCCGGGATGTCCGAAAACATCGCTCTCTACACACGCCTCGGCTGGCACGAATACGAACGTCACGCGGACTCCGGGGTGCCGCGCGTCTTTATGAGAAAGTTTCTGACATGAACGACAGTAACCAGAGTAGTGCCGTCATTGAGCGGGTCTTCGCGGTCATCGAAGCGCGCCGCCACGCCGACCCGAAGGAATCCTACGTGGCAAAGATGTTTGCACGGGGTCGCAAGAAGATCGCCGAGAAGGTCGGCGAAGAGGCCGTCGAAACCGTGGTCGCCGCCGTCGACAAAGACCGCGGCGAGGTCATCGCCGAAAGCGCCGACCTGCTGTTCGCGATGATGGTGCTGTGGGCGCAAATGGATGTGCGGCCGGAGCATGTATTTGCCGAACTGGCGCGGCGCGAGGGCACCTCGGGCTTGGCCGAGAAAGCCGCGCGCAAGGAAAAGACGATCGACTAGGGAGGGCGACAATGGGTTACGACAGCGAAAACGTATTCGCAAAAATTCTGCGCGGCGAACTGCCGTGCGACAAAGTCTACGAGGACGACCACGTCCTGGCGTTCAACGATATCGCGCCGCAATCGACCGTGCATGTCCTGGTCATCCCCAAGGGTGCCTACGTTTCGATGGACGACTTCTCCAGCCGTGCCGACGATGCCGCATTCACGGGGTTCTTTCGGGCAGTAGGTAAGATTGCGCGCGACCGCGGCGTCGATTCGACGGGATACCGATTGATTGCGAATCATGGGCCGGATTCCCATCAACTCGTGCCGCATTTCCATGTGCATATCTTGGGCGGCGAATCGCTTGGCACCGGTCTGATCAACAAAAAAAGTTAGCCGGTGAAACTCTACGGCACGCCGCTATCGCCCTATTTCTGCCGGGTGTGGTTTGCCGCGTTGGCCAAGGGCGTGGCGCTGGATCTCGTCATCGGCCCGCCCGATGTCCTGTCCGATCCAAACCGCGCGCGCAGCCCGCTTGGGAAGATTCCCTTTATCGAGGACGGAGACCTGCTGCTCTACGAATCCGAAGTGATCGTCGAGTATCTCGAAGACAAACATCCCGGCCGCTCGCTGTTGCCCGGCAATCCGGCGGCGCGGGCGCAGGCGCGCCTCGTCGCTCGGTTGGTCGATCTCTATCTCTTGGTTCCAGTCCATGCGCTGGTGCCGCAAATCCGTGCGTCCCACCGCGAAACCGATGCGATTGCCGCGCTGCTCGCGCGCGTCGGGGCCGGGCTAAAGTACCTCGATGACGCGATCAGCCCGGCGCCTTGGTGCCTCGGTCCGACACCCACGCTGGGCGACTGCGCGCTGGCGCCGGCCCTGTGGTACCTGCCCAATATCCTGCGCCACTTCTCGGATGGGGATCTGCGCGTTGGTTACCGCAACCTCACGCCCTACTGGGACTTCGTCCAAAGCGCGCCGCTGTTTGCGGCAGCCTTCGCCGACATGGCGCAGGCGCGGGATACCTTTCGTCGAACGCTGGTCGCCAAGTACGGGGACAGGGCCTGAGGCGCAGCGCGGTCGGCCTACGCCATCTCGCGGGTTTGCAGCGCCGCCGCGTCATCCAGGATGTAGACCGTTAACGGCTCGTCGCGCCCGCGGACCGCGACGCTTTCGTGGCGCTGGTTCGACAGGTCGAGTTTGGCCCGTTCGGCGACCTCGCCGCTGACGACCAATTGGGATCCGTAGTCTTTGTTCATGGATTCCAGTCGGCTTGCCGTGTTCACCGCATCGCCGATGGCCGTCACCGACCGTGTGGTGGCATAGCCCATATCGCCGACGATGACGCTGCCGACATGGATGCCGATGCCGATCCTGAGGGGTTCGGGCAAATCGTTCTTGAGGTTTTCGTTGAGTTCCTTGAGCCCGATGGCCATCCGCCGGGCCGCCTCCAGTGCCGAGCGGCACCCGGTTGCCGCATCGCTTTCGATCCCGAACAGGGCCATGACCCCGTCGCCGATAAATTTGTCGAGCTGACCGCCGGCGTTCTCGACCGCGCTTCCCATCGTGCGGAAATATTGGTTGAGCACGAAGACCACGTCGTAGGGCAGTTTCTTCTCGGAAAAGGCGGTGAAGGAGCGGATATCGGCAAACAGAATCGCAACTTCCCGTTCGGCGCCTTGGCTGATTGCGGACTTGCGATGTCCGTCGCGGGCGGTCGCGTCGGCCGCCAACAACGGGGTCACCGAGACATCGTGGGTGGGCCTAAGCTGGCACGCTAACCGCGTCGCATCCGACGCACCGACGCGCATGAGGACACGGGTTTCCTCCGGCGCTGGCGCCGGCAGGGACTCGCGGCCCGCGCTGATGTGAACGCGGCAAGTCGAGCAGCGGCCGCGGCCGCCGCAGACCGACGCATGCGGCACGCCGAGACGCCGGCTTGCATCAAGGATCGTCGCGCCTGGTTCCATCGCGATCTTGCGGCCGTCGGCGTAGGTTACGGTAACCATGTGCGACCGCCGCTGCACTATCCAACGGCCGATCCGACCGAACACGACGAGACCCAGCATCGCTCCATACACGACGTAACCCCAGTTGAGGATCGAGATGGCCTGGGCGATGGCGGCTTCGTCGGGCAGGTTGATCGTCGTCAGGAACTGATCGACGAAGGTGTCGTCTTCCAGAAGCCGGGCAAGGTCGCGGCCGCCATCGACAAAACCGATCAAAGCCAGGACCGGCAGCAAGACGACGGTGCCCAATAGCCACGGTGCGGCGGCGGCAAACCAAGGCTTGAGCCGGAGCCAGAAATACAAGCCCATCGAGCCGTGGGTCCAGGCCAGCACGAGTGCGGTCGATTGCAGCGCGCCGGTACCCGGTTGGTTAATCCACAGGGTCGACAGGACATAGCCGTAGGTATCGTTGACGTCCGCGATCTGATGTATACCGCGGGTGCCGACCACATGCTCCAGCAGCAGGGCGGGAATGATCAATCCGAAAGTGATTTGCAGCGCCTCGCGCGGCGGCATGCGCAACGTCCGCCGCCGGTAGAGCGACCACAGGACGAGAACGACATGAGTCAGAATGGCACCGTACAGGACAGCGGTGCCGGCGGCGTTGCGCCAGAACGCGAGGAAGACGTCGCGCCCGACCTCCATTGCTTCGAGCGAAAGAATGCCCAAGGCGTGGTTGATCAAATGCGTCGCGACATAGACGTAGAGGACGATTCCCGCAATAAGACGCGCGCGCGCCATTAAGGCGACCGAGCGCCGCGCCGGCGCCTATTTCTTGGGCTGTGCATCCACCAGCTTCTTGAGCGCGGTCTCGGGCCGGGCGCCGTAATGGGAAATGATCTCGGCGGCCGCCAGGCCGGCGATGGTGCCGCAGGTCTTGAGGTCGTACCCGCGCGCCAGCCCGTAAAGGAAGCCCGACGCATAGAGATCGCCGGCGCCGGTGGTGTCGACGACGCGGGCGACCGGGCTGGCATCAACGACGTGAACTTCGTTGCCACGCACAATCACCGATCCCTTTTCGCTGCGCGTCAGCGCGGCGATTTCGCAATGGCCTTGGACGCGCTGCAAGGCATCGTCGAAATCGTCAACCTGATAGAGCGACTTCAGTTCGTCCTCGTTGGCGAAAAGAATATCGATGTCGCCCTCCAAAAGCTGCAAGAACTCTTGGCGATATCGATCGACGCAAAATGAATCGGATAGCGTTAGGGCGGTTTTTCGCCCGGCGCCGTGGGCCACCTCGATCGCCCGGCGAAAGGCGTCTTTGGCGAGTGGCGGATCCCAAAGGTAACCTTCCATATAGGTGACCTGCGCCCGAGCGATTTGGTCTTCGTCGAGGTCGTCAGGCCCCAGCTCGACGCAGGCGCCGAGGTAGGTGTTCATTGTCCGTTGCGCGTCCGGCGTGACCAGTACGAGGCAGCGCGCGGTTGCCGGACCGGCGACCAAATGGGACGTGGTGAATTCGACTCCAGCCGCCCGCATATCGTGGGTAAAGACCTTGCCCAGTTCGTCGTTATGCACCTTGCCGATGAAACCGCACGAACCACCCAGCGAAGCAATCCCGGCGGCCGTGTTTCCCGCCGAGCCGCCCGACACCTCTCGGCCTGGGCCCATCTCGCCGTAAAGCGTCTCGGCGCGGGCTTCGTCGATCAGGTTCATCGATCCAGGTACCAGCGCATGCCGGGTTAAGAAATCGGGTTCGATCGCGCTGAAGACGTCGACGATAGCGTTGCCGATACAAACGGCATCAAGCGTGGCAGATGGCAGGACAGCCTCCTCAAGGGTTCGGTTGGCGCAAGGCAGGTGCGCCGCTGGCATGACGGCGGTGGCGGCAGTATAGATAGACCGCGCGCTCGGGCAACACAGGTTCGCCGCCCGCGACGGCGCCGCGCAAGGAACCGCCTGCGATGATCAGTGCTTTCGCCAAAGCCATAGCCCAACTCCCGGAGCCAGCGTTCCGCACCGTCTTTCTCAAAAGCTTTGCGGTTACCTTGGTGGTCATCGTTTTGGTCGGCGTCTTGGCCGGCGCAGCGATCGAATATCTTTGGGTGACGTACAATCTATGGTTTTCGGGGTGGATTTCCGGGGCCGCGGGGTCGCTGATCTTCGTCATCGCGATCTGGCTGTTCTCGCCCGCGGTCGCAACGATGGTCATTACGACCTTCTTCATGGGCGAGATCCTTGAGGCAGTCGAGCGCGAACACTACCCCGACGACCGGCCGGGAAAGGACTTGCCCCTGGCCCAAGAGCTCTATGTCGGAATCCGCTTCCTGGTGGTTCTCGTCGCGCTCAATCTTGTCATGCTCGTACCCTATGTGTTTCTGGCCCTTCTCTTCGGCATCGGGTTCTTGGTTTACTTTGTGCTGAACGGCTATCTTATGGGCCGAGAGTACTTCGAGGCCGTCGCGCACCGCTACATCGACATCGCCTCGGCCAAGGCATTGCGCCGCCGGGAACGGGGCCGCATTCTGATTGCTGGGATCGTGATCGCCGTGCTGTTTACCATTCCGATCGTCAACTTCTTCGCGCCGATCATTGCGCCGGTCGCGATGATCCACATTTTCAAAGGGTTGCGCGCCACTTAGGGCGCAGGGATCGATCATGGCGCGCTTTCGGTTGTTCGGCGGATGCTTGGTTGTGCTCGTTGCCTGCGCCGCACCGGCCGACGAGCGCGCGCGCGTCGCATCGATTCTGCACGAGGATCGCGCGGCGGTCCCGCCGCCCCGCGTGGTGGTGAACGAAGCCCAGTCGGAACCGACACGGGCTGTCCGTCCGCCGAGCACCGTGCGCCTAACGCCGGCGGCGCCGCGACCGCCCGACGCGGACCGCCCCGTAAGATCGACCGTGGTGCGTGCGCCGGCGCCACGCGCCCCGGTTGCCGCACCGGTGACGGAAAGACCGCCGGAACCCGTGATTGCCACACTGGAAGCGGCGCGCCTCGTCGGTTTGGGGCGCAGTGCGCTGGCCGACTTGATGGGGACGCCCGAACTGTTGCGCACTGAACCGCCGGGCGAAGTATGGCTGTACAAGAGCGACGCGTGCGTCGCGCATATTTATCTCTACGAAGAAAACGGTCCCGAGGACTACCAAGTGCGCTACGTCGAGACCCGCAGCCAAGTTGTGCCGGTCTCGACGGCCCAGTGCCTAGCCCACCTTGCCGAGTGGTCGGCCAGTCGGGTCAGTCTTAACGAGCGCAAAAACTAACGCGCAGGTTTGCTGCGACCGACCTTCCCCGTTGTCCGGCCGTGCTTTGACGGTTTCCCGCTTCCAATGGTTTTCTTTGGCGTTGCGGTTTTCGGCGCAGGCTTTACCAACGCCACGCCCGCGACGGTCGTCTTGCCTTTGTAGGCGCAAAATTCAGCGACGCGACACGCCGGACAGTCGGGTATCCGCGCCCTGCAAACATAGCGACCGTGCAGGATCAACCAGTGGTGGGCGTGCTGTTTCCACGCGGTCGGCACGGCCTTTTCCAACCCGAGCTCGACCGCAAGCGGGGTCTTGCCGGGGGCCAGTCCGGTGCGGTTGCTGACGCGAAAAATATGCGTATCGACGGCGATCGTCGGATGGCCGAAGGCGGTATTCAGCACCACATTGGCGGTCTTGCGTCCGACGCCCGGCAACGCCTCCAACGCTTCGCGGGTTTGCGGCACCTGCCCGCCGTAGGTTTCCACGAGAATGCGGCTCAACGCGGCGACGTTCTTGGCCTTGGTGTTGAACAACCCGATGGTTTTGATGAGGTCGCGAATTTTCGCCTCGCCCAACCGCATCATTTTCTCCGGGGTATCGGCTGCGGCGAACAGGCCCGGCGTTGCCTTGTTCACGCCGACATCGGTCGCCTGCGCCGACAGCACCACGGCCACCAAGAGGGTGAAGGGATCGTGGTAGATCAGCTCGGTCTCCGGCGCCGGGTTGACCGCGGCGAGGCGCTGGAAAAATTCGTCGATGTCGGCCTTTTTCATGGCCGCAAGAGTAGCGGCGCCCGCGCCATGCGGCAAAGCGGTTGCTGTCCACGCCGCGACCCGGCGTGCTAAACCCTCCCCATGCCCAAGCGCAAGAAATCGACCGAAAAAAGGAAGGTAGCGCCGCCCAGGGCGACCCCGCCGATCGATGTTTTGATCGCCAGCCAGGCGGCCCGCGACCCCAGAGCTTGGGAGGCAATGCTCACGCTCAACAAGATGCGGTCTGCGCAGCGGCGTCAGGCGCGCGCCGCCGATGGCCCGCAGGACGGGACAAAACGTCGCGACTAGGACCGGGATTCGCCGTGTCGGCACGCCGTCCAAACGCTATGATCGGGTCATGACCCTCGCGCCCAATGTTCCGCCGCCCGAGACCGCGCCGCCGCCGCTGTTCGATGCGGTGCTTTATCCGCACCGCTCCCTCGGGCGCACCGGATTTTGGATTCTGATGGCGGCCGTGATCGCGGTCAGCTTTACCGCCGGCCTTTTTTTCTTTCTGGCCGGCGCGTGGCCGGTCGTCGGGTTCTTCGGTCTCGACGTTCTCTTGATCTACGGCGCTTTCAAACTCAGCTACCGCGCCGCCCGCCTGATCGAGACGATCGCGCTGACCGAGAACGAACTCGTCGTGCGGCGGATCAGCCCGCGCGGCAAGGTTCTGAGTTGGACGTTTCAACCGTTCTGGGTGCGGGTCGCGCTCGACGAGAATGCCGGACGCGATAGCCGCTTGGTGTTGTCCAGTCACGGGCGTCATGTCGCCCTTGGCGATTTCCTGATGCACGAGGAGCGCGTTGCCCTGGCCAATGCCCTGCGCGGCGAACTGGCAAAACTCAAGAACGGCCCGATGCCGGCCTAACTAGAACTTTCGGATCAAGATCACACCGATCACAAGAAACGCGATACCGGCCGCCCGACCGGGGGTGAAGTCGTGCTGCGGCAGTCCGAGCAGCCCGTAATGGTCGAGGACCGTGGAGCCGAGCAATTGGCCCGCGATAATCGCCCCGATCATCGCCGTCGCCCCGATGATCGGGGCCGAGAACAGCAGAAAAAAGACGAACACCGCGCCAATCGTGCCGCCCGACACATAGACCCACCACGGGGCGCCGAGGCTGCCGCCGGTCGGTAGCGGAACCCTGATCGCCACAGCGGTGATCATCAGCAGGCTGAACGATACCCCGGTGGAAACGACTGCCGCCGAGACCGGGTGCCCGAGCGAGCGACCGAGAATGGCGTTGATCGATGCCTGTACCGGCGTCATCACCCCGGCAAGGGCGACCATAAACAATAGAAACCACGACAACATGAGCGCTCCTTACGGCTGAGACCAACGCCAGCCAACCATTGCGCGGCGCGGGCCGGGGCGCAATGCATAGGGCCGCGCCGCAAGAATCGGGTGGCACCGCGCCGCTGCCGGGGTCAGACTTGGGCTATGACCGATACCACCACAGCACGCGACTACGTTCGCATCGAAACTGCCATCCAGTTGCTCGCTGAAGCCGACGACCGCCTGTCGCTGGACGATGTCGCCGCCGCTGTCGGGCTCAGCCCGTTTCATTTTCAACGCCTGTTCAAGCGGTGGGCGGGCCTCAGCCCGAAACGATTTCAGCAATATCTGACCATCGACCACGCCAAGGCGTTGCTCGCGAACTCCTCAAGCGTGCTCGACGCAGCTTACGGGGCAGGACTGTCCGGTCCCTCGCGACTGCACGACTTGTTCGTCGCCTGCGAAGCCATGACCCCCGGCGAATACAAGGCGCAGGGCGCCGATCTGACGATTCGCTATGGCTTTCACCCCTCCCCGTTCGGCGAATGTCTGCTCTATGTGACCGAACGGGGCCTGTGCGGTTTGGGTTTCGTCGTTGGCGACGGCGATGCGCCGCGCCGCGCCGCCCACGCGGACCTTGCGACTAACTGGGCGCGGGCGACTTTTGTGCATGACGACGATGCGGTGGCGCCGGTTGTGCGCCGGATTTTTGCACCGCGATCCGCCGACAGGCCGCTCACCCTCCTGCTAAAGGGGACCAATTTTCAAATTCGGGTGTGGGAGGCGTTGCTCGCGATTCCCGAGGGCCACACGACGACCTATGAGGCGCTCGGCACCCGGCTCGGCTTGCCGCGGCACGGCCGGGCGGTAGGCAACGCCGTCGCCCATAACGCGATTTCATGGGTCGTGCCGTGCCACCGGGTCATCCGTAAGACCGGCATGGCCAATCATTATCGCTGGGGCGGCGCCCGCAAGCGCGCGATGCTCGGCTGGGAAGCGGCCCGCGGCGACCGGAAGAAAACAACGGAAAGTGGCCGCGTCGCCGTCTAGGGCCGTGGCGGGATGTTGCCGGTCGCGTTAATCCGTGCCGCCCGAGGACTTGGACCCGTCGTCGTCGTCGTCATCCTCGCCCGGAATCGTCGTATCGTCGTCGTCGTCGACTTCAGGCAGGCCGTCCTTGTCGTCATCGTCGTCCAACGTGTCATCGGCCTCCTCGTCCTCGGCCTTTTTTTCAACCGGTACCGGACGGGTCCGGGAAAACGCGCTCCGCGACTTCGGTTTGCGGGCGGTTCCGGGCGGCAGTTTGACGACCTTGATCACTTCCGCCCCGCATTCCGGGCACATTGCACCGGCGTTGGGGCCGCGCTTCTTGAGGTCGTAGAATTTGGTCCCGCATTTGTCGCAGGTCCATTTGTCGCCATGTTTGGCGGTCGTCGCTTCGGTCAATCGAGATGCCTTTGATTGGAGGTGCGGGGCCAGGGGTGCTTCACATCCCGGCTTCCCATTTGCCCCATATGCGCACGAACGGCTCGAAAACGCACGAATTACTCGTCGCGGACGCCGATTCAACCCGAGGCGCGTGCTCTGTCCTACGCCGTTTCGTGACCCAAAACCTGAGAAAGCGCGGCCATGCGAAACGGTTTCGGCAGGAAAAGGCTGCCGGCCGGCAAGTCGCCCTCGGCCTTGAGTACGGAGTCCGCATAGCCCGATGTGATGACGATATGCAGATCGGGCCGGATGCCCCGCGCGAACTCCGCCAATTGGCGACCGCTGGTCTGTCCCGGTAGGACGAGGTCCGTGAGCAAGATATTGTAGGGCGTTTTTTGGACGAGACGCTGCGCCGCGATCTCCGCGTCTGGGACCGCTTCAACGACATAGCCCAGCGCTCGAATCATTTGTTCGGCCATCTCGCGCAGTTCGGGATCGTCTTCGACAAACAGAACGCGACCTTTTCCGGCGAGGAACGGTTTGTCCA
Source organism: uncultured Alphaproteobacteria bacterium (assembly GCA_964350495.1). Lineage (GTDB taxonomy): Bacteria > Pseudomonadota > Alphaproteobacteria > SHVP01 > SHVP01 > CALJDF01. The sequence goes on along the minus strand of CAYGKG010000025.1, from coordinate 443 downwards.
ACTCTTCACTCGCCAGGGGTGTTGACGCAATGGGCATCGATAGGACGATCTGTGTTCCGCGCCCGAGGTCGCTTTGGATATCGAGATCGCCGCCGCTTTGTTGCACGAAGCCGTAGACCATGCTGAGTCCGAGGCCCGATCCTTCTCCGACCTTCTTCGTGGTGAAAAAGGGCTCCAAGACCCGACCGAGGATATCTTCGGGTATGCCGGTACCGGTATCGCTGACGCTTAGTTTGACGCGGTCGTTGCGCACCGAATCGCGATAGGCCCGCAGCGTCAGGCCGCCGCCGCGGGGCATCGCATCCTGCGCGTTGAGCGCCAAGTTGAGCAGCGCCGACTCCAACTGCGTCGGATCCGCGTGGATATGCGGCAGATCGTTTGCAATGTCGACATGCAGGCCGATGTTCTCGCGCAAGACCCGGCTGATCATCGTGCCGCTCTGG
>CAYGKG010000024.1:0-33483 GCA_964350495.1 uncultured Alphaproteobacteria bacterium | reverse complement strand
ACTTCGGTACCTTCGCCCTGCATCACCAGACGTACCTTTTTACCGGTTTGCGCCGATAATTCCCGCACCAAACGCGGCATCCGCTGGAACACCGACCCAACGGGCTGGGCACGGATCGCCATCACGCTCTCCTGTAGCTCGCGGCTGATGTGGAACAGCTCTTCGAGGCCGCGCCACAGCTCGGTGTAGGTACCGTCGGGGGACAATTCTCCAACGGTTTGCCGAAGCATCGCTTGCGTGATTACGAGCTCGCCGACCATATCTACGACCCGATCGACGCGGTCCAGATCGACGCGGATGGTCGTCGGTGCGGTCGTCCCTTCGTCTTTTTTTGCGTCCTTATTGACGCTCTGCTTCGCCTCGGCCTTTGGAGGCTGAGAAGCGACGGCTTTCGCCACCGTTGCCGGCTTTTGCACTTCAGGTTTCGCCGCTTCGGCGCTCAACGCAGCCGTGGTTTCTTGTGAGGTCTCGGACGAAACGGTGCCGGAACCCGCGCCGAGTGCCACGATCTTCAAATCGCAGTCGTCTTCGACGAATTCGAAGACTTCGTGGATCGCATCGATCGGCGCGTCGGTCTCAAGCCGCAGGGTCCAGGACAGATACCCACCGTCGGCGAACATTTGGTCCAAACCCGGAAGCTTAGACAGATCCGCATTCACCGTGACGCTGCCGAGTCGCCTGAGGTCTCGGAACAAGAGAAGCGGTTCGTTCGATCGACGGAACAGCTCCGGCCGAGGCGAAAAATCGATCTGAAATTCAGTTCCATTGGGGATTTCGTGCCCCATCTCCTGCGCCGTGACCGGGTTGAATTCGATACCGTCGAAGTCTTCCAGACCGTCGTCATCGCCATCGGACGTCGAAACCGGCGTGAACTCCAAGTCGTCGAATTCCTCGGGCGCAACCTCGTCGTCGCCGCCACCGCCCGCATCCGATTCCAAAGCGTGCAATTCGGCCCGCGCCTCGGCCCCAAACCCGTCGGGGACAGGCTCCTCCGCTTCGGCTTTTCCCATGAAATCGGCCAAGATGTCGCCAGAACGGAGCAGCAGTTCGACAACCGGCTCGTCGGCCGCGACCACCCCTTGCCGAATTCTGTCGAGGACGGTCTCGAAGATGTGCGCGAACTCAACCAGTTCCTCGAACCCGAAAGCGCCAGCGCCGCCTTTTACCGAATGGACCGCACGGAAAATAGCGTCGATGTGATCCGTCGCGGGCGCGCCAGCATCCATCGCCATGAGACCAGCTTCCATATCCTCCAAGAGCTCTTTGCACTCGAGGAAAAACGTCGCTTTGAATTCGCTAAGATCGGCCATTGTCTGTGTCGATGCTCGCCGGACTAAGGGGAAACTTTACGAATGACGTCGAGCAGTTTTTGCGGGTCGAACGGTTTGACAATCCATCCCGTCGCACCGGCTTCGCGCGCCCGCGTTTTTTTGTCGGCACCGCTTTCGGTCGTGAGGACCAAGATCGGCGTCGACTTGTAGGCCGCGTCGCGCCGCACGTTTTCGATGAACTCGAACCCGTCCATATTTGGCATATTGATGTCGGTGATGATGACATCGACCGCCCCGGCCGCCTTAAGAGTTCGAAGGCCATCGACCCCGTCTTCCGCCTGCTGGACCTGGAACCCTGCCCCGGCCAACGTGAACTTGAGCATGTCTCGAATGGTCTTCGAGTCATCCACTGTAAGAACGCATTTCGCCATGTTAGTTGGCCCCCAACGCTAGTTCGTTCGTCAACCCAAGATCTCCGATCGCCTCGCGCATCGCTTCCGAAGCGTTCACGATCTTTCTATCGGTGTTTGCCCTCAGCAGAGCGACAAGAATTTGGGCGCAAGGTGTCGAAAACCGGGCCACTTCAGATGCATCGACCTCACACGGACGACCGCCGAGTTCCCGTGCGACCTGCAACAAAGCCTCGGCCGCGGCGAAGTCTAGCACTGCGGGGAGCTTGAGGCTCATGCCTGTCGGCGATTCCTTCAGTACAAAGTCTCCCATCGTGCGTTCCCCTAAAACTCAGCCCAAGAATCGCCGTTGCTATCGTTCGAAGACGGGCGTCCCTTTGGGCGCCCAGGTGCCGCAGATACTTTCGGCCGGGAAAGACTTGGAACTGGCGTCGTTGGCCGCGGCATACCCCCCGTCGGCTCGCTACCCGTCTTGAAGAAAGACACGAGCTGTAGGAGCTGAGACGCTTCGCTTGCCAACGACCGGGCTGCCGCCGTGCTCTGTTCAACCATCGCCGCATTCTGTTGGGTCATCTCGTCCATCTGCGAAATCGCCGCGTTGACCTCTGTCAAACCGGATGCCTGCTCCTGGCTCGCGGACGCGATGTTGCCCATGAACTCAGAAACTTTTTGGACGCCCTCGATGATCCCGCCGAGGGATTCGCCGGTTTCGTTGACCAACCGGACGCCGGAACCGACGTGTTCGTTGCTCTTCGAAATGAGGTCCTTGATTTCCTTCGCTGCCTCGCTTGAGCGCTGCGCCAGCGACCGTACTTCCGACGCGACGACGGCAAACCCCTTACCCGCATCGCCCGCCCGAGCCGCCTCGACGGCGGCATTGAGCGCAAGCAGATTTGTCTGAAACGCAATGTCATCGATGACATTGACGATTTCGCCGATTTCCTTGGACGACGATTCGATTTGTCCCATCGCTGTCACGGCCTCGTTCACCACGGCGCCGCCGGTTTGGGCCTGGGTGCGAGTCTCGTTGACCAGCGCATTGGACTCTTGGGCATTCTCGGCATTCTTATGAACTGTGGCGGTCATCTCCTCCATCGCGGCCGCGGTCTCCTCAAGATTGGCGGCCTGCTGTTCGGTGCGGCCCGACAGGTCATCGGTCCCCTGCGAAATTTCGCCGGCGGCGTTGGCAACATTGTTGGACGACGACGTGATCTGTCCGACGATATCGCCCAACCGTTCTTGCGTTTCCATGTAGCTGGTACGCAGGGCCGCGTAGGCCGGGGCGATGTTGGAGTCGAGCTTGAAGGTCAGGTCGCCCCGCGACAGCGCCTCCAATCCAGCGCCAAACACGCCGATGACCTGGTTTTGTTCACGCTCTATGGCGGCTTGCTGCGCTCTTTCCGCGGCGGCCTGGGCCTCCTCGGAGTAAATCGTGATGACCAGCTCAAGATCGAGCATTGCGGCGCGAACCAAGGCAGACGAGAGGCGTTCGATTTTGTTGCTCGAAAAAATACCCTTGGTTTGTTTGGCAACAACGGCGACCAATCGGCCAAGGGAAACGGCGTAGCCACCGACGTACCACCTGGGCTCCAGCCCGATCCTTGCGTGGGTCTTGCCGATTCGCAAAACCGATTCGGTATAGGTGTGATCGAAATTGCCCGAAAAAACGCGGGTCCAGTGGGCGATCTGTGCGCTTTTTGCACGCTCGATGGACGCCTCATTGTCAAAGAGCGCCATGAGGTCGCTGTAGGCCGATAGATGCTCGTAGAACGCGGCTACGATCGGTGGCAGGGCCTTTTCAAGGCGCGGTGCGAACTCCTCTAGATCCTTTTTCGTTTGATCGTCGACAGTGAAAAAGCGGAGGCGTTCTGTCAGGTCCATGTTTCGTTCTCTTTCGGTCCGAACGGCCGGGGAGGCCAAGCGATTGCCACCCACAATGCCGGTATGGTCTTTTGCTGGTCGGCGACCCCACTCGCCTTGAGCGGATGACCAACGATCCCCGATTCATGCGACTTTTGGCACTACGCGCCAATGCGTATGGCTGCGCATTTCATGGGGATGTCTACGCAACGCCGTCCGTCTCGGAATCGGCCGGAACGGCCGGATATTTGGCGATAACTCGGCTCAGGCCATCCAGCAGTGGCTTCTCGTCGGCCGCCTGACGCCCCTTAAACGCCTCGGTGCAGACCAACTGGAGTGAAGCCAGATGGGTTTGCAACGCGTCATAGTTGTAGGCGCCTGCATAGCGTAACCGGTGGATCAGTTCGCACAGTCGGTCCGCCACCTCCGTAGTCAGCGGAAAACCGAAGGTCGCCCCGAGGTCGCGAATCTCGGCAGACTTTGCATAGGCCGTTTCCATGTCCTCAAGCCGCGCGCCCTCAAGCTGATGAACGGCGTCGATGCACCGTTCCAGCGCCAAAAGATCGCGGGCCACCCAGTCCAAGTATTTGGCCTTCATTTTCTCAAGGCGCTGGTCGGCCTGGGCCACTGCTTTTTCGCGAGACACCCCACCGGGTCGCCGCGCCATAACCGCAAAGCGGCTGACCTTCTTGATTTTACGTGCTTCACCGGAGTCCATAAGGATGACCTACCTAATCCGCGAGCCTACTTAAAAAGCGCATCGATTTCGTCCTGGGAGAGATCCGCCCCATCGCCCGCTCCCACGTCTTCAACATTGTCTTCAGCGCGGCGACCGACACCTGTCGGAAATCCCTCAATCTTGAATCGTCGATCCGGGCCGCAATAGTTGGCACTTTCGATAAAGGCCCGTTCATTCTCGGCGGCCCACAGCAGGCGCGAATACAGCGACTGGGGTGAAATTGGTTTTGCCACGACCATATTGGCCCCGAAGTCTCGCGCCTTTTCGACCATACCCTGCTGGGTATGGCTGCCTAGAATGACGATCGGGATGTAGCGGTGCGGGTTCTCGTCCGATCTGATCTTTTTTGTCAGTTTCAGGCCATTGATCCCCGGCAGCGCCACATCACACAGCAGCATGTCGATCTGGGAGCGGCCAAGTCGCGCTAGAACGTCGTCCCCGTCGCGCGATTCGACAATGTCGGTTGCGCCAAAGTCCCGCAGGATCCCCGCCGCAATTTTTCGAAAGTTGTCTGCGCCGTCGGCGATGAGAAACGTCAGACCGCTAAAATTTAGGTTTCTCAGCATGAACTCGCGCGTTCCATCAACCGTTGGGGATGTTCCCAAGCCCGCCGACAGGTCGCGGGCCCTGACGCGCCGGATCGGCCATCAAATACGCCGCATTTCACCCTATTCCTCAAGAAAAAACCGCAGGACCTCGAAAATAGGCGGGATTTGCCTAACGCCCGGCAGCAACGGTGCCAAAAAAAGGGGAATGCGAGCGCCGCGGATCGGCGAACCCCTTGTTTGTGGTCATTTTTCCCCGCGCACGCCTGGACAAAATATTGCAATGTGTCGGTCAGGATTGCGGAAAGCCCCCAATGGGTGGGCAAGGATTGACCTATGGCCATGCAGGACGAAGACGACTTAGAAGTCGCGCACGGCACGACCGAAGAACAGGCGCGCGCGCATAAAGATGCCAAGAACCGGACTCAGGCCCGACTGGCGCTACGTAGCATGGGTGGGCCGCAGAAGGCTGCGGTTATCCTGATGGCGATCGGCGAAGATCGCGCCGGCAAGATGTTTCAAAAGATGGACGACGAGGAGATCAAGGAGATTTCGTCGGCGATGGCCACATTGGGTAGCATCGGCGCGCCCATCGTCGAGGAGCTGTTCCGAGACTTCGTCAATGCGTTTTCCGGTGGTGGCTCGCTCGTCGGCAGTTTCGAAGGCACCGAGCGTCTCCTGTCGAAATTTCTCGACGGCGACCGCTTGGGCGACATCATGGAGGACATCCGGGGGCCAGCAGGCCGGACGATGTGGGAGAAGTTGGCCAACGTCAACGAACAGACCTTGGCAACATACCTTAAGAACGAGTACCCGCAGACGATCGCAGTCGTCATGAGCAAGATCAAACCGGATCACGCGGCGCGGGTCTTGAGCGAATTGCCCGAGGAGCTCTCGACGGAGGTGGTGATGCGCATCCTCACCGCCGAGCCGGTCAAGAAGGAAGTGCTGGCCCAGATCGAGGACACGCTGCGCACCGAATTCATGGCTAACCTCGCACGGACATCCAAGCGCGACAGCCACGAAATGATGGCGGAAATCTTCAACAATTTCGACCGCTCGACCGAAGGGCGGTTTATGTCGGCCCTTGAGGAACGCAATCGCGACAGCGCGGAAAAAATCAAGTCGCTGATGTTCACCTTCGAGGATCTCGTGCGCCTCGACCCGAACGGCGTCCAGGTTCTGTTGCGCACCGTCGACAAGGGCGATCTCGCAACGGCACTCAAGGGTGCGTCGGACTCGCTCAAAGATCTGTTCTTGAGCAACATGTCCGAGCGCGCTGGCAAGATCCTCCGCGAGGATATGGAAGCGATGGGGCCTGTTCGCTTGCGCGACGTCGACGAGTCCCAGGGCAAGATCGTCACCTTGACCAAGGAACTTGCCGACAAGGGCGAGGTCATTATCGCCGACGAGGGCGGCAGCGACGAACTGGTTTATTAGACCGCCGTTCTCGGCCGCCCCCGCTAGGTCGCAATATCCGCGACCGCCGTTGCACCAGGCATGATCGCCGCCGATTCCTTTTCGAGCGCTTTGTAATCGCTGAACATCAGGCGCTCCATGTAGAGCGCATGCTCGCCAATCGATATGTCCTCCGCGTTCTGCGCTAACGCATCCAGCAGGGCACCCGCGACGTAAGCCGGGTCGAGTTTGTCTTCCATGTCGAGCGTGGCCACCATCTGGGTGTCGGTTGTGGCCGGAAATGCCGCCATTACGTGCGTTCCCTGGGCTGCAAGTTCGGCGCGCACGCCCTGAGTCATGATCCACGCAGCAGACTTGGACGCACAGTAGGAGCCGGCAAACGGTACACAGACCCGCGCCGCCTCGGACAGGACATTGACGATCGCACCGCCGCCGTTGGCACCGAGAACCGGCGCAAACGCGCGGCACATGATGAGGCCACCCCAATAGTTCACGTCCATCTCGCGCCGCGCCGCCGATAGATCGGGCGCAGCGATAAGACCCGCTAGACCGAAAACACCGGCTGAATTGATCAACAGGTCGACGTCCCTAGCGCGCTTTGCTGCTTGCGCTGCGGCCGCCTCATCGGTGACGTCAAGGGTGACGCGTTCGACATTGGGCCCAAGGCTTCGGAGGTCCACCCCTGGGATATCAGCGCCGTAGACTTTCCTGGCGCCGCGCGCTTCGAGGGCGCGACAGATTTGCTTCCCGATTCCGCCGGCTGCGCCGGTGACGAACGCCGTTGCATCCTGAATTTTCATCTCACCCTCCGTTTCCACACAACTTCGTTTATTCTTCACCGCATCGTAGAACGCCAAATCAAGCCAGGGAAATGCGACGAAGACCCCAACTTGACTTTCGCCGGAAACCGGTGGATGCCGTGCGCCATCGACCCCAATGCGGTATTCTTTGGCACCGATGGCGCCGCGCGAAACAGACCTTTATCCGCCGATCAAGGCCTTCCTCGAGGGTCAAGGATATCGTGTGAAAGGGGAGGTTGGGGACTGCGACGTGGTGGCGGTTCGCGGCAACGAAGACCCGGTTGTCGTCGAACTCAAAACCGCCTTCACCGCAAAGCTCGTCTTTCAGGCCGTTCGGCGCCTGGCGCTAACAGACTGCGTGTACATCGCCTTCGGGATCGGAGAAAGCAAGACCGCCGCGTGGAGGCGGCACCGGCGTGACATCGTCGCCCTATGCCGCCGACTCGGGCTCGGGTTGATCGTCGTTCCAAAGGGCGGCCTTGGCGGCGCAATAGAGGTTCATCTCGACCCTGGGCCCTATGCTCCCCGCCAGAGTAAAGCAAAGCGAGGGCGGCTTCTCCGGGAATTCGAGCGGCGCGTCGGCGACCCCAATCGAGGCGGCTCTAGTGCGCGCCCGGTGATGACGGCCTACCGCCAAGATGCCCTCCGATGTGCACGCTTTCTCCAGCAACACGGCCCGACGAAGGCCGCCACGCTCAGACAGTCAACGGGCGTTCAGTCGACGCCACGCCTTCTCCAACGCGACGTCTACGGGTGGTTCGAACGCACCGAACGGGGCATTTACGATCTCTCACCGCTCGGCAGGCAAGCATTGCGGACCTTTGCCACGGCGGTGGCCGAACTGGACATGGAACCCGCCGCCGATCGGGGTTGAATCACCCAGAACTGTGCTTTGCGCACCTAGTTGCAGTAGACATTTTTTAGGTTTTCTCGGCCGGTGGAACCGGATCTACCGGGGGAGGACGTGATCCGATCCCACCATTGGCCGAGAATGGAGCCTACTGGGGCATAGCAGGCTCCCTTCGAAGAACCTGACCGGCTACGAACAGGGATTCGCGCCGATCGTCGGGATCTTCGGTCGGGACAACGCCCCTCCTATCGAGGGCAAGTGCGTTCAGGCGCGAACCATTGCCAAGAACTCCTGACGCGTCGTGGGGTCGTCACGGAAGCAACCGAGCAACGTACTCGTCACCATGGTCACACCTGGTTTGTTGACCCCTCGCGTCGTCATGCATTGGTGGGCGGCCTCGATGATGACCCCGACCCCACGCGGCTGGAGGACGCCGTTGATGGTGTTGGCAACTTGGCTCGTCAGCTTTTCCTGGATCTGCAAGCGATGGGCAAAGACATCCAGAACCCGTGCAAGTTTGCTGATTCCTACCACGCGCTTATTGGGAAGATAGGCGATGTGGGCCCGCCCCAAAATCGGAACCATGTGGTGCTCGCAATGACTGGCCACGTCGATGTCGCGCAGAATCACCATCTCGTCATAGCCGTCGGTTTCTTCGAACGTTCGCTCCAGGAGTTGAACCGGATCGTCGAAATAGCCGGCAAAGAACTCGTCGTAGGACCGTACGACCCTATCGGGTGTTCCGAGCAACCCTTCCCTTGCGGCATCGTCTCCGGCGTAGCTGATCAGGGTTCGGACCGCGGCTTCAGCCTCTTTGCGCGTAGGCCGGCGCGCTTCAGCGGCGCGGCGTTCGCTTTGAAAGGTCTCGAGCAGGGCCAAATTGGCGGGGGTCATGCGAATCTCCGTGTTGCTTTTGAACGTTTACGCGAGACCGCTGCATTTGGATCAGTCGATAAATCTTTTTGTCCGGAGTGATCCAACGGGACACGCCCTCTGTATCCCCTTTCGACGTTGCGCAAAATCGCCAACGCGCTGGAGATTCAACCAAGGGAGATCGTTGTGAAGCTCACCAAGTTCCTCGCGGCCGGGATTGTCGTCGCCGGTACGTTTGCCTCTACACTGGCGGCAAACGCCGCAAACATCGTCGAGACCGCCATCGAGGCGGGTCAGTTCAAGACACTCGTTGCCGCTGTCCAAGCTGCGGACCTCGGTGGGGCCCTCTCGGGACCTGGACCGTTCACGGTCTTCGCGCCGAGCGATGAAGCATTCGCCAAACTTCCGGAAGGAACCGTCGAAACCCTGCTCAAGCCGGAGAACCGCGACCGGCTCATCGCCGTCCTGACCTATCATGTCGTATCAGGGAAAGTGATGGCTGGCGATATCGCCGGTAAGAAGCTCAGCGTCGCGACGCTGCAGGGCAACGATATCAACGTCGATGCGATGTCAGGCGGCGTAATGATCAACGATGCAACGGTCACTGCGACCGATATTGAAGCGTCGAACGGCGTCATTCATGTCATCGACAGGGTTATCCTGCCGCCGCAATAGGCACGACGAAAGGGGCCCGGTGGGACGCATTGGGCCCCTCTTATCTCAGCGAGGTCCCGGCAATCGGACTACCTAGTATGCCGCCCAAATCAATGAACGTTGACCGTCCGAGAGACCAATCCAACCGACTTGTTCTTGAGCATTACTTCACCGGAGAAACTCGGGCTTGGGGTGTATTTGAGGACCGCTTCGGCTCGCTTCGCGCGCAGTTCGAGGTGGATGCAGAAGGCATTTGGGATGGGAAGACTCTTACCTTGAAAGAGCATTTTGTCTTTTCAAGCGGGCGGACCGACGACCGGACTTGGAGAATCACCAGCCTCGGTGGCGGCCGCTACCGAGGCGAAGCGGACGACGTGATCGGTACAGCGAGCGGAAATACCGACGGAAGTTCCTTTGAGTGGCGCTACGCCATGGACCTTCCCCTGGCCCGTCGATCGATCAGGGTCCATTTACGCGACCGTCTCTTGCTCCAAAGCAGCGATGTCTTGATTCACCGGGCGCGGATATCGAAACTTGGTGTAGAACTGGGCCAGCTCTCTATGTTCTTTTTGAAGAAGAAATCGCTCCGGATCGACCCAGCGAACCTGCGGACGGCATGATGTCCTCGGTGCTCATCGAGGTCGATCAGACGATACCGATGACCCCGCCCCTCTATAACCCCGGTAAGGGCCTTCACATGGCGGATGACAGCGTGGACCCCTGGTCCAATCTGATTCTGCAAATTGGACGCGAACGTGACCGCAGCGCGTTCGCCGAGCTTTTCCGTCATTTCGCACCCCGGATCAAAGGGTTTGCCCTCAAGCAATCCAGGGACGCCGCGTTGGCTGACGAGCTTGTTCAAGAGACGATGCTGGCTGTTTGGCGCTCTGCGAGAACCTACGACGCGGCAAGGGCATCTGCGGCAACCTGGATTTTCACGATTTGCAGAAACAAGCGGATAGACATCTTCCGCCGCAGAAGCCGCCCTGAGCCTGATGTCCCGGCCGAAGATTGGATCGTCGAACCCACCCAGCACCTACAGACCGAAGCAGTTGCGGACTTTCGGCGAACCCGAAAGCTCATCAAGGCGTTGCCCGAGGATCAGGCGCGGGTGCTGTCGATGTCTTTCCTCGAAGAGAAATCCCACGGGGAGATCGCCGCCGAGACAGGCATGCCACTGGGCACCGTCAAATCACGAATTCGCTTGGCGCTCACTTCGCTAAGACAGAGTATGGAGCAGTAGATTATGCCCCCGCACCATCACCCCGATATCGACGCACTTTCGGCCTATGCTGCCGGCAGCCCAGTGGAGCCAATTGCTCTTGCCCTGGCGATGCACTTGTCGCATTGCCCCTCATGTCTTGCCGTTGTCAGAAGTTACGAAGAGATCGGCGGCGCCCTTTTGGCGGAGTCCGACGGCGCGTCGTTCGACACGGAGACCGCGCTGAACGGTATGATGGCGCGTCTCGAGACCGAGCCGGAGCACGAGTCGGAAGTGCCGACACCCAAGAATAGCGACATCCCGACCGCGCTTGCCGAACGGCTTCCAAGTGCCCTCGGCGATTTGCCCTGGAAACGCGTCGCGCGCGGGGTTTCGGAGTTCCAACTCGCTACCAGCGAAGCCGGACACGTCGCGAAGCTCCTGAAGATCGACCCTGGCGCAGCTGTTCCCCGTCACACCCATCGCGGCGATGAATTCACGGTGGTGCTAAAGGGAGGCTTTGACGACGGCGATCATCGGTACCGAACCGGCGATTTCGCCGTCGCTGACCCGACGGTGCGCCATAGCCCAGTGGCGACGACGACCGAATCCTGTGTCTGCCTCGCGGTCACCAACGCGCCACTGCGCCTCTTGACGCCGATCGGCCGTCTTCTCGGTCCATTGTTGCAATTGCGGGATCGAACCTAGATCGGGGCACCGGGCTAGTAACACCAAGGAACCGTGCGTAACGATCGGAACCACATAATGCACGCAGCGACAGTCTAAGTTGACGGATCAACGTTTCTCGATCGGGCACAGGTTAATGGAGGCGTCTTGACCGCAAGATTGGGCAAGATAATCCCTGGGAAATGAGGGTCGCAGTCAATTCTCAATAATGGCAAACATCATCGGCTGGAAATCAAACAAAAGCAGCTCTGCGTTCCGCCCAAACACCAAGAGGAAGGCGATAGCCGGGAAGGCAGAAAGCGCAGAAAGCAGCTATTCCAAGGTGGTGTTGGGCCTGCTTGGCGTCCCCAAGGGGAATCGAACCCCTGTTTCCGGCGTGAGAGGCCAGCGTCCTGACCGCTAGACGATGGGGACAAAGCCAGCAGTTCGGGGCCAAATTGCGACGGGCAACGAGCCCTGTCAAGACCGGGCCGTGCGCCTCACCCGAGTTGGCGCAGAATCTCGGCCGCCGACTTCTCCACCTGATCCAACGGCGCTGTGGACGGGCCTACACAGAAGTCGCCGCGGACCGTGGCGCTCGGCAGGTACTTCTGGAACCATTCCGGGCCGATCACTGGGACCATCACCTTGGCCAGCCGCTCCCCACTCTTGTGGCGCAGTGCGGCGTTCAGGGCGACGTGATACGTACCGCACGCCTTAAGGAGCTCCACAGTCTTCTCATGGAGTTGATTTGCGGTCGGCAAACCGTTGTTGCGCGCATGGGCGGCATCGCGCGTGAACCATGGGAAGAACAGGTGTTGATCGCGCGCCAAGTGCCAAAGCAGATTAAGCTGACTACCGATCTGGTCGACCGCGACCTTCGGCGCGTGGCCCTGTTGCAGTGCTTTTTCGGTTTCCTCATCGTAGTCGAGCAACATTTCGACATACAGACGGCGAACCCGTTTCGGTTGCAAGATTGCGACCTCGATGGCGCAGTGCGCGCCCGTCATCGACCCCCATAGGTCGAACGAGTCCACGCCCATCGAATCGAGCGTGCGCAGTGCCGCATCGGCAAAATAGGTCATGTCGGTTTCGTCGTGCGCCGGTGCAGCGGAGTCGCCCATGCCAAGGAGGTCCGGCGCGATTACTTGGCGCTTCTCGCCGACACGCTCAATCAACGGTACGATCGCATGGGCCGACGTCGGGCCGGGGTGTAGCATTACGAGCGGCACGTCCTCCGCGGCACCCTTGTAGCGGTAATGAACCTGCCCTTCGCTGATATCCGTAAATCCTCGTTTGACGGTCATCGCCCTGTCTCCTCGTTCGCTTGATTCAATTAGGTTCTTGGTCCGGAAAAGTTATGTCACCGGTTCCATTGTCGACGACGCACGGCACATCGAGATAGGTCACCTGTGGCCGCCCGCCGTAGGACATCGCCATCCGCGCCGACCACGCCTCATCGAGATATCGTTCCGCCGCCGCGCGGTCCTCCCAGACGTAAACGCCGCCACTGTGATCGCCGCGCACGAAATACTTGCGTTGGAGTCCCGGAATTTCCTGAAAGCGCGGCGCGACCCTCTCGAACAGCGCTTTGCTGTCCGCCGCCTCGCCGTATGCAGCGGCAGGCAACGCGACGACGGTGATAATCATGCGCTTACCCCTCCCCGAGGTGTCCTTGGGCAAGTATGCGTTTTCCGCACGTCCGGTCTAGCTGCACAACGCCTGTGCGCGCCTGACGAACCGATCGACGTCAGCGGTAGTCGTTGAGAATCCGGTCACCAGGCGGACGATGTTCGCGGCAGAATCACCCCACGGATGAAAACGAAAGCCGTCCGCGATGAGTCCGTCGATGACTTTTGCCGGCAGGCGAATGAATATCTCGTTGACCTGCAACGGGTGGACCAAGGCGACGCCCGGCAAAGCGCTTACCCCCGCGACCAAGCGGGCCGCAGCGGCATTGGCCTGAACCGCGTTGCGACGCCACACATCGTCACGCGCGTAGGCTTCAATTTGGGCCGAAACAAAGCGCATTTTCGATAGGAGGTGCCCGGCGCGCTTGCGCAGGAACGGCATGCGGTCGGCGTGCGCCGAGTCGAAGAAGACTACCGCCTCGGCCGCCATCGCACCGTTCTTGGTTGCTCCGAAGGACAAAACATCGACCCCCGCCCGCCAGGTAATATCGGCAAACGAGCACCCCAGATGTACGACCGCATTGGCGATCCGTGCTCCGTCCATATGGAGTGCGACACCGTGGTGGCGGCAAACCGCTGCGACGGCGGCAACCTCGTCCAAGGCATAAACCGTCCCGACTTCACTGGCCTGACTCAGGGACACCATCGCCGGCTGCGCGTTGTGATGACCGTGCGGCGCGGCGCTTGCCAGGACACGTCCGAGATCGTCGGCGTCAATCTTGCCGTCGCTTCCGGGCAGCGGCACGATTTTGGCGCCACCCGTATAGAACTCCGGTGCGTTGCATTCGTCGACCGTGATGTGGGCGGCCTCATGAGCATAGACGGCGCCGTAGACGGGCGTGAGCGCGGCGAGGGACAGGGCATTGGCCGCAGTTCCCGTTGCGACCGGAAAGACCGACACCGGCCGCTCGAACAGGTCCGTTAGCGCCAGCTCGGCGCGTGCGGTCCACTCGTCTTCACCGTAGGCCGATGCCGCACCGTCGTTTGCCGCGATGATCGCGGCAAGGACCTCGGGGCAGACGCCGGTCACGTTATCGCTGCGGAAATCCACTAGACGCCGACCAGCGGGATTTCGCGAAAGCTGTTTCCGCGGTCATTCGCTTCAACTGCAAATGCGCGGGTCTTGCCGATCGGGCCGGTACCAACCGCTGTAATCAACCAAACCAGGTCGGGCTCCCAAATGGACGCACGGTCCGTCGCCGAAGGGCTCGCATCGCCGGATGGATGGGAATGAAACACACCGACAACTGCGGCACCCTCGGCCCGAACGTCGCGCTGGAGACGGAGGCGAAAGCCTGGATCCACTTCAAAACCGGCACGCCGGTCCGCAGCCACGTTGTTGCTTTCGTGCGCCGCGATGACGACGGTCCTGTCGGCCTCGAAGCGACCGACCAGAAGCCCGCAGGCCTCTTCGGGATAGCGTTGTTGGGCATACACCTCGATCTGCCGGAGCACTGCCTGGTCAACCGCTACCGTCATGGTCCGACGAGGTCGAGCATCCCGCGCAAACGGCCCCGGTTCGTATCGATCACGATCAGGCGCTCGCGACCATCGCTCAACCGGTACCGCAGGGTTACTTCACCGGCCGCAGCGGCCATGTCGAGTATTTCGCCCTCCGGCAGTACAATTTCTTTACCGTAGGGGGTCGACCGCTGCGCGGCATCCTGAGACCGGTTTATGATGGTAACGATGATAACCATCACCGCAGCGACAATCATCACGCCCATCACGATGACGAGGACCTTCAGTGCTTGCACGGTTCGACGGTGCTCCCTGACACAATGACGCGGGACGAGATGTCCGAGACCATTTCTGAATCGGCCAAACAACGCAAGCACGTTGTCGCAGTCGGCGACGCCGGATCTCGATTCGACCAGTACCTGGCACGCGCCTGTCCGGATGTGTCTCGCTCCCGGCTCAAGGTCTTGATCCTGGACGGCCAAGCGACTGTCGACGGCGTTCCACTTCGCGACCCGGCGACCAAGGTCAAGGCCGGCCAAGACATCGGTTTGACGATTCCCGAGGCGCGCGACCCAGTGCCGGTAGGTCAAGAAATGGACCTCACGGTCGTCTACGAGGATGCCGATGTCATCGTCATCGACAAGCCAGCAGGACTGGTCGTTCACCCCGCCGCCGGCAACGCCGACCGCACCCTGGTCAACGCCCTGATCGCCCATTGCGGATCGAGTCTCTCCGGTATCGGTGGCGTCCGCCGGCCGGGGATCGTCCACCGGCTAGATAAGGATACCAGCGGCCTGTTGATCGCAGCAAAGAACGACGCCGCCCATGCCGGCCTGGCCGCCCAGTTCGCCGATCATTCAATCGAACGCGTCTACCGAGCCGTGGTCTGGGGCATGCCCAATCCGACTGAGGGAGAGATATCCGGCCCGATCGGACGGAGTACGCGCAACCGAAAGAAGATGGCCGTGGTCGCGGCGGGGCGTGGCAAGTCGGCGCTCACTCGGTATCGCACATTACGTCGGTTCAGCCGAACCGCCGCGTTGATCGAATGCCGCCTTGAAACCGGTCGCACCCACCAAATTCGCGTACACTTGAGCTACCTTGGCCACCCGGTGATCGGCGACAACGTATACGGGCGCACTCGGCGCCCAAAACCACCGATTATCCGGCAAGCACTGCATGCAGGTGTTCTGGGATTTCGCCACCCCATTAGCGGTAGACCGCTCAAGTTTGAGAGCGAACCTCCCAATGATTTCAACGACTTAATCGCCTGGTTAGAGGCATCTCAGAATCCAATAACCGAGTCTTGAACTCGGATATTGGGCAACTTATCTATTGTTAAAGCACCGCCCGCCTAGGAAGAGGGCGGCAAATGGCATGAGAGGCGGACCATGACGGCACGAACAACAACGATCCCGAGTGTTTCAGCGGAAGGAAGCCTGTCTTCCTATCTGCAGGCCATCCGCAAGTTCCCTATGTTGACCCCCGACGAGGAGTTCATGCTCGCCAAACGGTGGCGGGAACATGAGGACTCCGAAGCCGCGCATAGACTGGTCACGAGCCACCTTCGTCTCGTTGCCAAAATTGCGATGGGCTATCGCGGATATGGCCTCCCGGTAAGCGAACTGATTTCTGAAGGCAATGTCGGCATGATGCAGGCGGTTAAGCGGTTCGACCCTGATCGCGGTTTCCGTCTCGCGACTTATGCAATGTGGTGGATTCGGGCCTCGATCCAAGAGTACATCTTGCATTCCTGGTCACTCGTGAAAATGGGCACAACCGCGGCGCAAAAGAAGCTGTTCTTCAATCTGCGCAAGGTCAAGGGACAGATCAATGCGCTGGAAGAGGGCGACCTCCACCCCGAGAACGTCAAGGAAATCGCCGAGCGGTTGAACGTGTCGGAAACCGAGGTCGTGAACATGAACCGTCGGCTTTCCGCGAGCGACCATTCCTTGAACGCGCCGATGCGAATCGACGGTGACGGGGAGTGGATGGATTGGCTCGAAGACGAAGCTCCGAGTCAGGAAACGGTGCTCGCGGATTCCGAGGAGTTGGCAAGCCGGCGCAGCCTGCTCAACGATGCACTGAAGACCCTGAACGAGCGCGAGCAGCATATCTTGACCGAGCGGCGACTGAAGGAAGAGCCTTCGACACTCGAAGAGCTGTCGCAGACCTACGACATCAGCCGCGAGCGGGTTCGGCAAATCGAAGTCCGGGCCTTCGAAAAACTGCAGAAGGCGATGCGCAACGCCTCGCTTGAACAACGGATTTCCCCGCCCGTGGCGCACGCTTAGGGGCGCGGTCGGACTGTTGGCCTAATCCCGAAACGGGTCGTTGACCAGGATCGTGTCTTCGCGCTCGGGGCTTGTCGATAGCAGCGCGACCGGCGCCTCGATCAATTCTTCGACGCGGCGAATATATTTGATCGCCGTCGCGGGCAGTTCGCCCCAACTGCGGGCACCCTGAGTAGACTGCTCCCATCCTTCCAAGGTTTCGTATATCGGCTTGACGCCGGCCTGGGCGCTCATCCCCGCCGGCAGGTAATGGAGTTCCTTGCCGTTCAACCGGTACCCGATGCAAATCTTGATTTCGGGAATCCCGTCCAAAACGTCGAGCTTGGTCAGCGCGATCCCGTCGATCCCGCCAACCTTTACCGCCTGTCGAACCAGGACCGCGTCAAACCAGCCGCACCGGCGGGCTCGACCGGTCACTGTGCCGAATTCGCGGCCGCGCTCCCCCAGCAGTTGACCGACATCGTCCTTGAGTTCCGAAGGGAATGGCCCCTCGCCGACCCGCGTCGTGTAGGCCTTGGTGATGCCCAATACGTAACCGACCGCGCTCGGGCCCACGCCCGCGCCGACAGCAACCTGCCCGGCAAGGGTGTTCGATGAAGTAACGAAGGGGTACGTCCCGTGGTCGTTGTCCAACATCGTCCCCTGGGCCCCCTCAAACAGGATCCGCCGATTGGCGGCCCGAAATTCTTCGAGCTGAAGCCAGACCGGTTTCGCAAAGGGAAGTATCTTCGGCGCAACCTCTTGCAACGCGGTCCTGATTTCCGCTTCGTCGATTGATGGTCTGCCGAAACCGGCGCGCAGAGCATTGTGGTGGGCAAGGAGCGCGCGGATCTTCTCGTCGAGAACCACGGGATCGGCGAGATCGCAAACTCGAACGGCACGCCGCCCGACCTTATCCTCGTACGCCGGGCCGATGCCGCGCCGGGTGGTCCCAATATTCATCCCTGAGTTGGAGTCTTCGCGCGACGCATCCAACTCACGGTGCAGGGGTAGAATTAGCGTCGCGTTTTCGGCAACCGCGAGATTTTCCGGTGAAATATCGACGCCCTGGGCGCGCAACGTATCGATTTCGGCGAGCAACGCCCACGGATCGACGACGACACCGTTGCCGATGATCGAATACTTCCCGCCTCGGACGACGCCAGATGGGAGAAGACTCAATTTGTAGACGACCCCGTCAACAACGAGGGTATGGCCTGCGTTATGACCGCCCTGAAATCGCACAACGACATCGGCGCGCTGGGATAGCCAGTCGACGATCTTGCCTTTTCCTTCGTCCCCCCATTGGGAGCCGACCACGGCGACGTTAGCCATTAGTGCCTTCCATTCGCTTTAGCTTTGAGGGTCATCCAGCGCGACGACGGTACCGTCCGACAGCAAGTGAGTACAGCCAAGGCGCCGCGCTTCCGCACTCGCGTCGCTCAAATCGTCGAGACCGCGGGCGGTCCGCCAACCCTCGGCATGGAGCTCCTTGCACCGGTCGAACCCCGTCGATGCCGGTACGAAAACAAGCCCGCCATTCCGGTGCGGCGGCAACGCGCGGCGCAATGAATCGAGATAGACCGAAAAGCCCGTCGCCGGCTCGCCGTCGTCAAGAACGTAGCGACCGCCTCGCCCGAGTTCGCCCCGAACACCACGGGCAAAGAACGAAAAACTGATTCCGGTGTGGTACTCGAACCCGCGAAACTCGGTGGGATCGAGCGTCAACAACATCCCGCCGAGGTGGGGCCTTACCGAGGCGACAAGCGCTTCAGTTGCGGTAACCACTTCCGCGACGCTCGGTGGAAGCGCGATCGACCGCAGCGCCGCCAGCGCATCGTCCACCGGCCCCGCCGCGCTAAGAAGCTGGCCGAATGCGCCACCAAGGTCGCCTTCCGCCGCCGCCAAAAGCGCCGCTGCATCCTTACGATCGAGGGCATCGCGCAGTTGGTCGAGCCGAGCTCCCACAATCCCGCGATCCGCCGCAAGTAGCCCGACGAGATGCGGGAGCGTCAGGTCGATAGACACGGTCGACGCACCGGCGCTCTGCAGAGCATCGGCCGCAAGAAGAATCGCCTCGACGTCTGCCTCCAAGCTAGCTGAACCGATCAGTTCGAACCCCGCTTGGGAGAACTGGCGCCCCGGCCGCAACTGGCTACCGCGGGTGCGCAATACCTGTCCCGCGTAGGACAATCGAAGCGGGCGCGGACGCTCACGGAGACGGGTTTCGGCAATCCGCGCAACCTGGACCGTCATATCGGCCCGGACGCCGAGCATCCGCTGGGACTGCGGATCCATGATGCGAAAGGTTTGCTGGGCGAGAGCTGCGCCTGGACCCGCGAGGAGGCTTTCTTCGAACTCGATGAGGGGCGGCTTTACGCGTTCGTACCCATGCGCCCGAAAGGTTGCCATAAGAGCGCCAATGACCGCGGCTTCGATATCCGCTTCCGGCGGAAGATCGTCGGCCAGGCCTGCAGGCAGGAGTGCTTTACTGGTTTCGGAGACCATATCGGGGGGAAGCTTACTCGGTGCCGGACGATTTGTCCGGGCAGTAGCGCGCTAGACGAAGCGGAGAAATTTCGCGGCGTTTACCAGCGGGAGTTCCCGTATTTTCGCCAAGATTTCCTCGGAAACCGGCTCGTCCGTGGCAATGAGCGACATGGCCTCGCCGCCCGCCGCCTTCCGACCAAGATGGAAGGTCGCGATGTTCACGCCTGACTCGCCAAGCTCCATACCGAGACGCCCGATGAAGCCCGGCAGATCGTCGTTGGTAACGAACAGCGTATTGGGCGCAAGCTCAGCCTCAATATCGATGCCATTGACATGGACGATACGCGGATTGGCGTCGGCGAACAGGGTGCCGGCGACGATCATATCGCTTCCGTTCCCCTTCACCGTCAGTCGGATCAAAGAGTGATATTCGGCGTTGCGTTCGTTCGTCGCCTCGGTGACATCTATGTCCCGGTCGCGGGCAATCACCGGCGCGTTGACCATATTGACACTATCCATTTGCGGCTGGAGCAACCCTTCCAGAACCACTGCTGTCAGCGGCTTGGTGTTCAGAAGGGCAACTTGCCCCTCGTAATCGATGCGGACGCTCTTCATCCCGGAATCGACGAGCTGACCAAGGAAGCTGCCGACCTGCTGAGCCAACTTGAGGTATGGCCGCAGCTTGGGCGCGTCTTCGGCACTGATCGACGGCATGTTGAGCGCGTTGGTGACCGCACCAACCGTCAAATAGTCCGCCATCTGCTCGGCAACCTGGATCGCTACGTTCTCTTGCGCTTCGTTGGTCGAGGCACCCAGGTGCGGCGTCGCGATAACGTCGTCCATACCGAACAGGATGTTTTCGCGGGCGGGTTCCTCGGCAAACACATCGATGGCCGCGCCCGCGACTTTGCCGGACTCGATGCCCGCCTTGAGATCGGCCTCGACGATCAAACCGCCCCGGGCGCAGTTAACGATACGAACCCCGGGACGCATGGCCTCGATCGCATCTTTGTCGATGATGTTCCGCGTCGCTTCGGTCAACGGTGTATGTAGGGTGATGAAGTCGGCGCGCGCGAACAGGTCGCTTAACTCGACTTTTTCGACACCGAGGTCGGCCGCCCGATCGGGCGAAAGGTAGGGGTCGTATGCGACAACCTTCATCTTGAGGCCCTGCGCGCGGTCGGCAACAATCGATCCGATGTTGCCGCAGCCGATGAGTCCCAAGGTTTTACCGTAGACTTCGACGCCCATGAATCGTGACTTCTCCCACTTCCCGGCGTGGGTTGAGGCGTTCGCCGCGGGGATCTGCCGGGCGAGGGAAAGCATCATCGCGACGGCATGTTCGGCGGTGGTAATGGAATTGCCAAACGGCGTGTTCATCACGATAACGCCACGGGCCGTCGCGGCCGGGACGTCGATGTTATCGACGCCAATGCCGGCCCGCCCGATGACCTTGAGCCGCCCGGCGGCGGCAAGGACCTTTTCGGTCACCTTCGTGGATGATCGCACGGCCAAGCCATCGTAATCGCCGATGCACGCGATCAGTTCCTCGGGCGTCATGCCGACGCGTTCGTCGACCTCGACACCGCGCTCTTGGAAAACCCGGGTGGCGTCCGGACTCAGCTTGTCCGAAATCAGAACTTTAGGCATCGCGTATCTCCGTCGGCTAGGCGTTCGAGGACTTTACTGTGGCGAATGCCCAGTCGAGCCATGGCGTCAGTGCTTCAAGGTCGGTCTGCTCGATCGTCCCGCCACACCAAATACGTAGGCCCGGCGGCGCGTCGCGGTAGGCGTCCAGATCGAGCCCGACCCCTTCGGACTCGAGCACAGCGCCGATTTTCTTTGCAGCGACAGCTTGGGCCGCGTCGTCCAGCGCAAGGAACCACGGATCGACAATCTTGAGGCAAACCGATGTGCGCGAGCGGGTAGCGACATTCTCGGCCAAAAAACCGACCCACGGCGTCGCCGCGACCCACTGTTCGAGAACAGCGAGATTGCGCTTGGAACGCGCCACCATTTCCGCTTGACCGCCAATTGTTGCAACCCATTGCAGGGCATCGAGCGCGTCCTCAACGCACAGCATCGAGGGTGTGTTGATCGTCGCGCCTTCGAAGATGGACTCGTCTAGTTTGCTACCCTTGGTCATCCGAAAGATCTTCGGTAACGGCCAAGGCGGGCTATAGCTTTCCAGCCGCGCCACCGCGCGCGGCGACAGGATGAGCATGCCATGCGCCGCCTCGCCGCCCAATACTTTTTGCCAGGAGTATGTCGTTACATCGAGCTTGGACCACGGCAGATCGTAGGCAAACGCCGCGGAAGTCGCATCGCAGATTGTTAGCCCTTCACGGTCGTCGGCGATCCAGGCGCCGTCGGGCACGCACACGCCGGATGTCGTGCCGTTCCACGTAAAGACGATATCGCGGGCGGAATCGGTCGCAGCTAGATCGGGGATCGCACCATAGCCCGCCTTGAGTACCCGAACGTCGCCAAGCTTCAACTGCTTGACGACATCGGTGACCCAACCCTCGCCGAAACTCTCCCAGGCGAGGATGTCGACACCGCGAGCACCGAGCATGGACCACAATGCCATTTCCACAGCACCGGTATCCGACGCCGGCACGATGCCGATGCGGTAATCGTTAGGGATGCCCAGAAGATCGCGAGTTTGATCGAGAATTGCTTTTAGGCGGGACTTACCTGCCTTGGACCGGTGGGAGCGTCCGAGGCACGCATTTTTCAGCGCATCGAGGGACCAGCCCGGTCGTTTCGCACACGGACCCGAGGAAAACTGCGGATTCGCCGGTCGGTGGTTTGGCTGCGGTATCGCACTCGTCATTCGTCTATCCCTTCCAGAATAGCGCAACCCGTTGGGGGGCTGTGACCCGCCGCGGGGTATATGGATCAACCGCTGACTTGTCAACGCGTCTTAACACTGCGCCTCTAGAATCGTAGTTGAGTTAGTCGGCCCCGGATGGAATCATGATGACTGGGCCGCAGGGATTTGCTGAGGAGGCGATATCATGGTGCGCGCGACGATTTCTGGCTTCTTTCTTGCCGCTCTACTCGCGGTAGCGACGGGGTTGCTGGCGCCCCGGGCGGACGCTTCGGAAACGATAGCCGCCGCCGTTCCCCAACCTGATGCAGGCGCGATCAGACCAGGTCTAAGCGTCAAGTATTACCAGGATCGATTCGATCACATTGACGAAGTAATCAACGCCTCGACATGGATGAAGCCGGTCCGCGGCGAACCCCTGCCGATGCTCAATTACAATGTCGGCGCCGGACCGGTCCTCACCAATAAGAACGACGACATGGTTGGAGCGTTCATCCAGGGCTACATCAAAATCGACAAGCCGGGAACTTACCTGTTTTCAGTTCAACACAACGACGGCGTACGCGTCTGGATCGGCAACAAGATGATCTACGATGCGCCGTTCGTGGCCCCGGACACTTGGTCCCCAAACCTTGAGGTCGTGGCGGAGGATGCCGGGTGGTATCCCATTCGGATGATCTACTACGAGAAGAAAAGCACCTCGACACTTGAGCTCTATTGGCAAGGTCCCGGCGCGTCGTCGTTCGAATTCGTTCCGGCCTCGGCCTTCGGACACATACCCGGCGAAGACGACAAGACCAGCTAGGCCGTACTGCCATCAGCCTCGCTTGGCGCCGTCAGCTCGGCGGTCCAGGGGATGACTGTGATTCATCGGTCCGTGGCCCGCCCCGAACCGAGGTGCGGCGCGGATAGCGTCGATCACGTAAGCTCGGGCCCGCGCGACCGAGTGCGGAACCGTCAGACCCTGTGCGAGACCGGCGGCGATCCCGGATGCGAGCGTACACCCTGTGCCATGCGTATCGGTACTTTCGATTCTGGCCGACTCGAAGCGCTGCGTTCCGTCGGGACCGAAGAGCAGATCGCAAACCCGGTCGCCGGCAAGGTGGCCCCCCTTGAGCAAGACATGCCGCGCGCCGAGCGCCATGAGGTCGTCCCCTGCGGCAATCATATCTGCGACAGTTCGAATCGAGCGTCCTACCAGTAGAGCGGCTTCAGGTAGGTTTGGCGTCAGCACCGCCGCACCGGGAATAAGCGCTCGCTTCAGCGCGGCCGCGGCGTCGTCTGAAATCAGGGAATCGCCGCTTTTGGCCATCATGACGGGGTCGACAACCAGCGGCAGACCCGAAGCGTTTCCCGCGAGCGTCTCGGCGACGGCATCGATTATCGGCGCCGTCGGCAGCATACCCGTCTTCACCGCATCGGCACCAAGGTCGGCCAGCACCACGGCGATCTGTTGGGCGACGAACGCAGCGGAAACGTCGTAAATACCGTGGACGCCGATAGTGTCTTGGGCCGTCAGCGCCGTTATCGCCGTCATCGCAAAAGCGTTTAGTGCTGTAATTGTTTTGATGTCAGCCTGGATACCCGCACCACCGCCGGAATCAGAGCCCGCTACCACAAGAATGCGCCCGTGCATACGGCGCGAGCTAGGTCGCGGCCCGCTCGATCGCGGCGCTCAAGTCGTCGACGATGCTCGCGACAAGAGCCGGGTCGAAGCCCTCGGCCATGATTCGTATGAGCGGCTCGGTGCCCGACTTACGAACGAGGACCCGTCCTTTTTCCCCTAACTGCTGTTCGGCGATCGCGATAGCCGCTTTGACACCGACATTTTCCAGTGGCGCCCCCCCGTTGATGCGAACATTGCGGAGAAGCTGCGGGATGGGCTCGAACAAACGGCTCACCTCGCTAACCGGCCGCGCCTCGTCGGTGACAAGGGCGAGAACTTGGAGCGCCGCCAACAACCCGTCTCCGGTTGTCGCAAAGTCCGAAATAATGATATGGCCGGACTGCTCGCCGCCCAAGTTCAACCCATGGGCCAGCATATGCTCCAGCACGTAGCGATCGCCAACCTGGACGCGATGGAGCGTGAGTCCGCGCTCGCGCAGAAATATCTCTAGGCCAAGGTTGGACATGACCGTCGCCACAACAGCATCGCCCCGCAGGCGTCCGGTTGCATGCCAGCGCTGCGCGATCATGGCCATCACCTGATCGCCGTCGAGGACGCGACCGAGCTCATCGACAATGATCAGTCGGTCCGCGTCGCCGTCGAGCGCAATACCAATATCCGCGCCATGGGCGACGACTTGCTCGCTCAGCACCCCCGGCGCAGTCGACCCGCATCCTTTGTTGATGTTCGTGCCGTCCGGTCGCACGCCGATCGGCACCACCTCGGCGCCAAGCTCCCAAAGCACAGTCGGCGCTACTTTATAGGCGGCCCCGTTTGCGCAATCGATGACAACCTTGAGATTGTCGAGGGTTCGGCGGCTTGTGTACGTGCTCTTGATAAATTCGATATAGCGTCCACCGGCATCTTCGAGCCGCTGGGCGCGGCCGAGTCGGGACGATGGTACGAGATCCGGACCTGCATCCATCCGCGCCTCGATACGCAACTCGTCATTGTCGGACAACTTGTAGCCATCCGGCCCAAACAGCTTGATTCCGTTGTCCTCGAAGGGATTATGCGATGCGGACAACATTACGCCGAGATCGGCGCGAAGACTCCGCGTCAGCATCGCAACGGCTGGCGTCGGCATCGGTCCCACAAGAATCACATCCATTCCGACCGACGTGAACCCGGCCGTCAACGCTGGCTCCAGCATATAGCCAGACAGACGTGTGTCCTTACCGATCACAACGCGATGGCGGTGGTCCCCGCGATAGAACTCGCGACCGGCAGCCATTCCGAGTTTCAACGCCGTCTCAGCCGTCATCGGTTCTTGATTGGCTGCACCGCGAATACCGTCGGTGCCGAAATATTTGCGCGTCATGTCTGAGTCGCTGCTTTGCTCATACGCTATGGAATCACATTCGCGCGGCTAAGTCTTGCCCAGTGGCGCGTCACGAGTTGCTGCGAGGTATTTCATGGCCAGCGCCATGGCACCAAATTGCCAGCGCCTGGCGGGTTTCGGCAACATCATGAACCCGCAGGTATTGGACGCCCTGGGCAATTCCGAGGAGCGCGGCGGCAACAGAACCGCCAATGCGGCGGTCGGCAGGCTCGGGGCGATCAACCCGCCCAATGAAGCTCTTGCGCGAAGCGCCGAGCATCACGGGACAGCCCAGACCATGAAGAATCCCCAGATCGCGCATCAACAGTGCGATGTGCCCGACCGTCTGCCCGAACCCGATGCCTGGGTCGACAACGATCCTGCTCGCCGCAATTCCGTGCGCCAGACAAGCCGCAATGCGTCGCTCCAAATAATCGGCGATGTCGAGCCGAACGTCCTGGTAGCGCGGCGCATCCTGCATGGACTTAGGCGATCCGAGGCTGTGCATCAGGATGACGGGGCAGCCTGATTCGGCGACGACATCGATAGCGGCCGGATCGGCGCCGAGGGCCGAGACGTCGTTGACAACGGATGCGCCAAACCTCAGCGCCTGGCGCATCACTTCGGCGCTTCGGGTGTCGACCGATAGCGGGATGCGGTTGGCCAAACTCTCGATGACGGGGAGTATCCGTCGGCATTGCTCGGACGCCGTAACCGTGTCGGCGCCAGGACGAGTCGATTCGCCGCCGATATCGAGCATGTCCGCCCCGGCGTCGATCATTGCTAGGCCATGGTCGATCGCTGTGGAAGCCGTTTCGAATTTTCCGCCGTCCGAAAAGCTGTCCGGCGTAACGTTCAGAACGCCAACGATTCTCGGTCTGCGATGCTCCAGACCTGCAATAGGCGCTCGCGGCCTGGACAGGGATGCTAGCACCGCTTCCACCGGTCCGTCGTCGTCGGTCCTCGATGCCCAGGTCCGAAGAGATTGGAGCGATCCCTCGGCTTCCGCCGCCGGTCCACCGTTCGGCTCCTCGCGCCACAAGAGTCGCAGGCGGGTATAGGCCAGCGGGCCGCCCGCTAACCAGAGGGCCTCGCCGGCGGCTACAGCACTCGCCGCCGACTCAGCGCCGATGAGTCCGGTCGGTACCAGCCGGGCACCCTCAAGCGATGAAAAGCCCCGCGCAAGCGCAGGGCTATCCAGTTTTACGATCATCTTTCAGGTTAGGATTCCGGTTGCGGCGACGGATCAAAGCCCGGATTGGTGTGTCCCCTGTCCTTCGCGCCGGTCGTCGGAATCGGCGAACTCGATCCACCGCTGTCCGTCGGCTCTTCAGCATCCACCCGGGTAATGGTCTCGCCGCGTAGCAACGCGTCGATCTCTTTCCCGTTCAGGGTTTCGTATTCGAGCAGCGCATTTGCGAGAGTGTGGAGACCATCGAGATTGTCGGTAAGAATCTTGCGCGCCCGCGCGTTTGCCGTTTCGACGATGCTCCGGATCTCCTCGTCAATGATTTGAGCCGTCGCCTCGGAAACGTTCTTCCGCTGAGTCACGGAATGACCGAGGAAGACCTCTTCCTCGTTGTCCATATACCGGAGCGGGCCCAGCCTTTCGCTCATGCCCCACTCCGTCACCATTCGGCGCGCCAATGCCGTGGCCTGCTGGATATCGCTGGAGGCCCCGGTGGTTACCTTTTCCGCACCAAAGATCAGTTCTTCGGCCAAGCGACCCCCGAATGCGATGGCGAGCGCGTCCTTCAGATACTCGCGCGACTGCGAATACTTGTCCTGTTCGGGCAGCCGTTGGACCAATCCTAGCGCGCGCCCACGTGGGATAATTGTTGCCTTGTGAATGGGGTCTGATGCCGGGCAGTTGACGCCAACAAGAGCGTGCCCCGCCTCGTGATAGGCTGTCAGACGCTTCTCGTCGTCCGTCATGACCATCGAGCGCCGCTCGGCCCCCATCATGACCTTATCCTTAGCGTCTTCGAATTCTTGCATCGTGACGACCCGACGCCCCTTGCGGGCAGCGAGCAACGCCGCTTCATTGACGAGATTAGCCAGATCCGCGCCCGAGAAGCCGGGCGTGCCGCGGGCAATCGTCCGCGGTACGACGTCCGGACCAAGCGGCACCTTTTTCATGTGAACCTTGAGAATCTTCTCGCGACCGAGAATGTCGGGGTTTGGCACGACGACCTGTCGATCGAACCGTCCTGGGCGAAGGAGCGCCGGATCGAGAACGTCTGGGCGGTTGGTCGCGGCGATGAGAATGACACCTTCGTTGGTCTCAAACCCGTCCATTTCCACCAAAAGCTGATTCAGCGTTTGTTCGCGCTCGTCGTTACCGCCGCCCAAGCCAGCGCCGCGGTGGCGACCCACCGCGTCGATTTCATCGATAAAGATGATGCAGGGCGCATTCTTCTTGGCTTGCTCGAACATGTCGCGCACGCGGCTTGCACCGACACCGACGAACATCTCGACAAAATCGGAGCCCGAGATCGTGAAGAATGGAACGTTGGCCTCGCCCGCGATCGCGCGCGCGAGGAGGGTCTTGCCGGTGCCGGGCGGCCCGACCAAGAGAGCGCCCTTGGGAATCTTGCCACCGAGCCGCTGGAATTTCTGCGGATCCTTGAGAAATTCAACTATTTCTTCGAGCTCTTCTTTGGCCTCGTCGATGCCGGCAACGTCCTCGAAGGTGATGCGCCCGTGCCGTTCGGTCAGCAGGCGCGCCCGGGACTTGCCGAACCCCATCGCTTTGCCACCGCCGCCTTGCATCTGGCGCATGAAGAAAATCCAAACGCCGATCAACAGAATGAACGGGACCCAGGAGATCAACAGCTGCATCAAGAACGATGTCTCTTTTGTCGCCGCCTCGGCGCGAATGAGCACTCCGCGATCCGACAGGCGTCGCACCAAATCGGGATCGTTCGGCGCATAGGTCTTGAATTGCAGGCCGTTCTCATATTTTCCGGCGATGTCGTTGCCGCGGATTGTGACCTCGCGAATATTTCCCAACTCGACCTCGGCAATGAACTCCGAGAACGCGAGATCGGGCTGCTGATCGCGTCGATCATTTCCGTTCCCGATCAGCTGGAACAACGCGACGATGAGCAACGCGATGATGGCCCAAAGGGCCAAATTCCGTCCAAGATTGTTCAAATCCGCATTCCTTGAATCACAAAACTACGCACAGACCGTCGGGTGCCGTTGAGCACGCCTCAATTACATAGTGAACATTGCCAGTTAAGCAACCGCAAAGGGGGCAGGAAGCGCCGTGCGGCGCGGTCGAAAAACGGCTGAAAACTGGGGTTCAAGAATCGTTTGATAGGAAAGCGAGGGAATTGAAACCAGATTCCCCTGCACCCAGAGTGCAGGCAGGGACGCCAGGACCGACTTGGGAACGCCTTCGACCCAGTGGCTGGCAAAGTCCGCACGGACACTGTTCCAATCGGCCGAGCCAACGGGCCCAATGAGAAATTGCCCATGGAAGTCGCGATAACCGTGCATTTCGACCCAAAACCGTCCATCCCACAATTGTCCCGACCCCGGCCCGAACGGCATTAGTGCCGGCAAACGCTGCACTTCCCTCGTGATCACGACAGAGTCCCGGCGGCGGCGAATCGTGCAACCACCGAAGGTCGCGCCGCGTCCGGGCGCAAGTCCGACAACGCGATCGTAAAGTTGGTGCGCCGCCCGCTCGCTTCGCCGGTAGGTGTGCCCGCCGATCCATGCAACTGCGTGAACGATGCAGAGCCCGGTTATGTCGCTGTCCCAATCCGACAAATCTAGGACGCAAAAGCCCAGCGGATGGACATGCAACGATCGGCCCAACGCCTGTTGGACAAGACGCTCGCGTCGCTGGCGAACCGCCGCCGCGCGATCCGTTCGATTTGGCAGAACCTTTGCCGAACCGAATCCTGCCTCGCGTAGCCGGGCGCGCTCGAACCTCAGATCGGTATTGCTTGGGTCCTCGACCCAGGGGATCCCGGCGGCCGAGAGCGCGGCTTGAATATCCCGCTTCCCCGCACGCAAGAGCGGGCGAAGAAGGCGGCAGTGCTGCCACTCGACGACCGCCGACATGCCCGCCAATCCGTCGAGGCCGCTTTGCCGTACTGCGCGCATGGCGACGGTTTCCGCCTGGTCGCCGGCATGGTGGCCGGTCAAGAGATGGAGGACTCCGTGGTCCCGGCACCAGTCGGACATCAGGCCGTAGCGCGCGGTCCTAGCGGCTGCCTGGATGCCTTTTGCCGGTTTGAGTCCGCACCATTCGAGAACCCGCGCGGGAAGCCCCCACTCCCGGAGCCGTTCATAGACGAGCGTTGCCTCGGCCGACGACCCGGCGCGAAGGCCGTGATCGACGATCAACGCGGTGACGGCGCCGCCTCGCCGAGCGGCCCAGTGGTGGGCCAAAAGGGCCAACGCCGTGCTGTCGGGTCCACCCGATACAGCAACGGCTAAGTGCGGCGCGGTTTCGAAAGGACCAAAGCGCGCCATCGCCGCGTCGAACAATCCTGCTAGCGCGAACCACCCGTCTAGGTGTCGGAGCCCTGCCGGCATCGCCACACCTGCCCCGTTTAGGGACAGTTGAGCTTTTCTCTTTGCTGTTTCGCTTGGTCGCGCAGACGCGGATCAGCTGCCGGAAAACGAACGTCGAGTTCCCCTAAGGACGCACAGGCATCCTCCTTATTGTCCAGCGCCGCCAAGGACATGCCGAGTTTCAATAGGTTGTCCGGTGCCTTTGACCCCTCGGGGTAACGTGTGTAGCCCTCAATGAACGCCGCTGCGGCCTCTGCATAGTTCTTGCGCACGTAAAAGGTCTCGCCGAGCCAGTACTGCGCATTCGCAGCGAGCGGGTGTCCGGCGTTTTGATTGAGAAAGGCACGGAAGGCCTTTTCTGCAGTGTCGTAGTCGGCGCCTGTCATCAATAGTGACAAGGCTCGGTCATATTGCTGAACCGGCGTCCCATCGGGCAGCGATTGTGCCGGCGCCAGCGAAGATGCCGACTGCCGCGGACTCGTTTCCTGCGGTGCCTCTGCCGCCTTGGCCACGCCGCGCTCGCCGGGCAACGGTGGCGTCGCCTGATTCTGCCCGCTTTGCGACGTGCGCTCGAGGGCCGTAAGGCGAAAATCGACGTCGGCCACCAGTTTATCGACTCGAGACCCCATTTGATCGACTTGGTGCGCCGCCCGCTCGATGACCCCTGTCAAACGGCGAAGCTCTGCTTCGATATCGGACATCCGCTGTTCGTTGGAGACAAGGCGCTGGGTCAGCGCTTCCGGCGCAATACCGGGAATGGCGGGGGCTTCGGTCTGCGGCGCACTCGAACGCGGGGGCGGCACGTCGCCCCGGTAGACTGCCCTCTGGAGGTCTTGGAGCGTGCGTTCAATGTCGTTGAGCCGCTGGGCAATGGCAGTATCTCGGCCCTGCTGAGCCAGTGCGCCCGTCCCCGGGAGCGCCACGAGAACCGCTAGTCCCGTGAACAGCAGTGCCCGCGCCGCTAGTCCTTGCATCGTGAGATTCCCAACACCATCGGAGCCATCATTGAACAGGGCAATTATGGCAGAACTAGGAGCAACCCTGGAAACGAAAGCGCCCGCCCGTTTCCCCGGGCGGGCGCTAAGATCGTTTCGGCTAGCTCGACTAGTTGACCGCGGTTACACCGCGCCGATTCTGACTCCAAGCCGCTTCGTTGGAACCCAGGGCGACCGGTCGTTCCTTACCGTAACTGATGGTGCGAATGCGACGCGGATCGATCCCTTGGGAGATCAAGAAATCTTTGACCGAGTTGGCCCGGCGCTCGCCGAGCGCAAGGTTGTACTCGCGGGTACCCCTTTCGTCAGCGTGTCCTTCGATCGACACGTTGAGGTTCGGAAAGCGCTTGAGCCAAGCCGCTTGCCGCTCCAAGGTCGCGCGAGCAGTCGGTCGCAGGTCAAACTTGTCGAAATCGAAAAAGACGCGGTCGCCTACGTTGGCAATAAGGTCTTGAGCGCTGCCCGGGGTAATTGCCGGGGCTTGCCGCGCTGCTTCTTGCGAGGTCTGCGCCTGCTCAACCCGAGCGGGTGCAGCGGCTTGGGCGGCACCGCCGGCACCACTCGTTGCGGAATCTTCTTCGCCAGCGGTCGCACAGGCTGCGACGACAAAGAGCGCGGCGATCATCGTGGTAAACTTCAAGCGCATTGATCTCTCCGTAGCGACATGGCTCTGCCTCGAACACTCGGGCCGAACAGGCGCATCATAGCGACACCGTACCACCGAAGTAACCGGCAATCGGTATCGGCCAACAAATAAGGTCCCCTAACGCGTGCAGCGAAAATAGGGCCCGCCCAACCTGTTGTCCAGTGGGCGAACAAAATTTTTCTTGCAGCCCTAGGGGTTTAGGGGGGCTTTTACCGACTTTCCGAGAACAACGGCGACCAAGCGGGGTCCGACCCGTCCAACGGCGTTACTACCCTACGTTCGTTGAACCCCGTCAAATCGACGGACCAGAGGGATACCTCCCCCCCGGACCCGTCATCGTTCCTCGGTTGCTGGCGGAAAAACATGATAACGCGCCCGTTCGGGGCCCAGGTCGGCGCTTCGTCCAAGAAACTCTCGGTCAGGAGGCGCTCGCCCGAGCCGTCCGGACGCATGATGCCGATATGAAAACGCCCCTGCCTGAATTTGGTGAAGGCAATGAGGTCGCCGCGCGGCGACCAGACGGGCGTCGCATAGCGGCCGTCCCCAAAACTGATCCGCTTCTGGTCGCTACCATCTGCGTTCATCACATAAATCTGTTGGGTTCCGCTGCGGTCGGAGTTGAACGTAATTCGGGTTGCGTCCGGTGCGAACGACGGCGACGTATCGATCGCCGGATTGCGGGTAAGCTGCTCGACGCGTCGCGTCCGGATATCCATGGTGTAGATATCCGAATTGCCTTCCACCGCGAGGCTCATGACAACACGGTCGCCATCGGGCGAAAATCGAGGGGCAAACGTCATCCCAGGGAAGTCCCCGAGGATTTCCTGTTGGCCCGTATCGATATTGTAGATGTAGACCCGTGGCCGGTCGGAGAAATAGCTCAGATAGGTGATTTCCTGACGCGTCGGCGAAAACCGCGGTGTGAGAACGAGATCCTTTCCATCGGTCAGGAATCGGTGACCGGCACCGTCTTGGTCCATCAGGGCAAGGCGCTTGATCCGCCGATCGGCCGGGCCTGTTTCCGAGATGTAAACCACGCGGGTATCGAAATATCCGTCTTCGCCGGTGAGCCGCTTGTAGATCGCGTCCGAAATGAGATGCGAGATCCGCCGCCAATTCTCGGCATTGGCGACATAGACCAAGCCGGTCATCTGTTGTTCGGCAAACGTGTCCCAAAGGCGAAATTCCACCCTGAGCCGGCCATCGGGCTCGCGGCTCGCGGCCCCAGTCACCAGGGCCTGGGCGTTGATAAGGCGCCAGTCGCCGAATCTTGGCCGGAGCGTGATCCGGGTCGGATCTTCGATGAAGGCGGATCGCTCGATCGCGCGGAAAAGACCCGACCGCTCAAGATTCGCGGCGACAACCCCGGCAATGTCGCGTCCGACTTGGCTGGTGTTCGGTGTCGCCCCGACCAAGTCTCCGATCGCGATCGGGAGGGGGTCCACGTTGCCCCGCGTAATATCGATTTGCAGCTGGGCATGGGCAACCCTAGTCACGCCGCCCGTCGCCGAAAGAACGGCAACGGCAAAACAAATCCCCAGGAGAGTAAAGGGTAGGCGCATCACGATGGTCATTTGACTTCCTTCGTTTCCTAGCTGCCGAGCATGTCCCTCGGGTTGAACGTCAATATTATTTCTTGCCAACGATCATATTTCCCGGTCGGCAGGTTCTTGAGCGGCGTACATAGCCGGACGGCGCGGCTGGCGCTTTCGGCTGCGGCGCGAAAAAAGCTGTCGTTCATTCGGTCGCGGTCGAGAATCTCGGGTGGCGCCCGGAGCGATCCGTCTGGTTTAAGACTGAAGCGGACGCGGATAACAAGATCCTGGGCGTCGCGCGCGCCTGCGGGAACGCTCCAGCACTGTTCGATCTGGTAGCGAATCGCATCGACCTCGCTGATCGTCAGTCGATTGCCGATCGCCGCTTGGCGCACCGGCGATTCCGCGACGGGCGGCGGCTGAAGGAACTTCTTCGGCGCCTCCTCGACTTTGGCTTCCGGCGTCGTCTCCTTGCGCGATTTGTCGATCAAGACAGATATCCGGCTCGCGTCGAACTTCGCTGCTTTGGACGGCGGTTCGGGTTTGGTTCGCGGACGAACGTCAACCCGAGGCTCAATCGGTTTCGGTGCAGGCGGATCGGGGACAACGCGTGTTTCCGGCGGTGGCGGCGCCTTGACCTCGGGCTTCGGCTCCGGTTGTGGCACCGGCGGCAGCGCCGCAACCTTTTCTTCGACTGGTGGTGTCGGCCTGGCGGCAGGGCGGGCGCTTCGATCGGGTCGCGACCACCGGG
>CAYGKG010000023.1:0-34504 GCA_964350495.1 uncultured Alphaproteobacteria bacterium | reverse complement strand
CAGCCCTTGTTCTAGGACGAAGCCGCGAATGTTGCCTTCGTCGTCTTTACCCCAAATGACGAACACGTCGGCGATCGGCGAGTTGGTAATCCACATTTTGTTGCCGGTGATCGTGTAGCCGCCGTCGACTTTCGTCGCGCGGGTCTTCATGCCGCCGGGGTCGGAGCCATGATCCGGTTCGGTCAGCCCGAAGCAGCCGACGAGTTCGCCCGTGGCGAGCTTGGGCAAAAAGCGCTGCCGCAGCTCCTCGGTGCCGTAGGCGTGGATCGGGTGCATGACCAAGCTGGATTGTACGCTCATGGCCGAGCGGTAGCCGGAGTCGACGCGCTCGGTCTCGCGCGCGATAAGGCCGTAGCTGACATAGCCGACGCCGGCGCAGCCGTAGCCGTCGATGGTCGGGCCGAGGAGCCCGAGTTCGCCCATCTCATTGAAAATCTCGCGGTGGAAAATCTCGTGCCGGTTTGCCTCGAGGATCCGGGGCATCAGCTTGTCCTGCGCGTAGTCCCGCGCGGTGTCGCGGATCATCCGCTCCTCTTCGGTCAACTGCTCGTCTAAGAGCAGTGCATCGTCCCATTGGAACGACGGGGCAGTGGATTTCCGTTGGCCCTCGGTATCGGCCCGCGCGGTGACAGTCATGATTTCCTCCGAAATGCGGAATAGAGGGCGTCCCCCAGGGGTTAACCTATGAGGTATGCCGTATTCGCCCTTATATACTCAGGTAATTGAGATGCCGCAAAGTGGGGGGTGCGACATCATGTATGTTTGCCGGAAAGCGCATGTGACCGTAAAGTCGCCGAAAAGGTCGGTTGCCGATGGACTATGAAGCATTCTTTGCCCGCAAGATCGGGGCGCTGAAGGAAGAGGGCCGTTACCGCGTGTTCGCCGACTTGGCGCGCCGGGCCGGCGATTTTCCGCGTGCGACCTATCACCACGGCAACCACCAAGACGAAGTGGTCGTCTGGTGCTCCAACGACTATCTCGGCATGGGCCAGAACCCGGTCGTGATCAAAGCGATGGAAGAGGCGCTGCATACGGTGGGCGCGGGCGCCGGCGGCACCCGGAACATTTCCGGCACCAATCACTACCATGTGTTGTTGGAACGCGAATTGGCCGACTGGCACGGCAAGGAAGCGGCGCTCCTCTTCACCTCGGGCTACATCTCTAACGAAGCGACCATCGGTACGTTGGCCAGCTTGTTGCCGGGTTGCGTTATCTTCTCCGATTCCATGAACCATGCGTCGATGATCGCCGGGATTCGCGCGAGTCGGGCGGAGAAGAAGATTTTCCGCCATAACGACGTGGAACACCTGGAGCAGTTGCTTAGAGAAACCGATCCTTCAGCGCCAAAGCTCATCGCGTTCGAGTCGGTCTATTCGATGGACGGCGACATCGCGCCCATCGCCGCGATTTGCGATCTGGCCGACACCTACGGCGCCATGACCTATCTCGACGAGGTCCATGCCGTTGGCCTCTATGGCCCGCGCGGCGGCGGCATCGCCGACCGCGAGGGGTTGGCACACCGGTTGACCGTAATCGAAGGTACCCTGGGCAAGGCGGTCGGGGTGATGGGGGGCTACATCGCGGCCTCGTCCACGATCGTCGATGTCGTTCGCAGCTATGCGGCTTCGTTCATCTTTACGACGTCGTTGTCGCCGGTCATTGCCGCTGGCGCGCTGGCCAGCGTCCAACACCTCAAGACCCACCACGATCTTCGCGCGCGCCACCAAGAACGCGCGGCCTCGCTCAAGAACCGGTTCCGCAGTGCAGGCCTACCGCTCATGGAGTCGGAGACGCACATCGTGCCGGTCATGGTCGGCAACGCACCGTGTTGCAAGCGCGCCTCCGACATGCTGTTGAACGACTTCGGCGTTTATGTCCAGCCGATCAACTACCCGACGGTCCCGCGCGGCACCGAGCGATTGCGGTTCACGCCGTCGCCGCTTCATTCCGACGCCATGATGGACGATTTGGTCGCAGCGCTTGAGCATGTTTGGTCGGCCCACGACATCCAGCGCTACCTCGCGGCCTAGCGCACTTCTCTGATCCAGTAGTACAGAAGGCCCATCGCGACGAGGCCTTCGATCCCGATGACGGTCGTTGCCAAGGGCGGCCCCAAGAGGGTGACCATCAGCCCGAGGTGAAGGATCCCGAGCGGTCCGGTGCCGATGGAAACAGACAGCAAACCGAGAACCCGTGCGCGCATTTCCGGCGGCGCGACGACGAACGGCAGGGTGCCTTGCATCGTCGAAAATCCGGCCACGCCCAACCCGCCCAAAAACACGATGGCCAGCGACAGCTCGAACCAAACCGAGAGCGAAAACCCGACGATCGCCGTCATGAAAATACACGAGCCGAAGAAGTACATCCTACGATAGAGGCCCGACCAAGCGTTGCCCCGCGCCGCGATCAACATGGCACCGAGCAGGCCGCCGAAACCCTCCGTGGCGACCAGGAGGCCGATCGGCAGTTCCGACAGTCCGAGTTGCTCGTGCCCGATCACCGGCACCATCGCCATGTAGGGAAACGCGAAAATATTCATCACGATGGTGACGCCGAGAAGGCCGAGGATGGCCCTGTCGGAGCGGGCGAAGCGAATCCCTTCGATGATCGTCGTCAGCAAGCCCGGCCGTTGGTTTTGTAGCTGCGGGCGCTGGTCGTCCACGCGCAAAAGCAGATAGACGATCATGATGTAGATGAGGGTCGAGAGGTAATAGGCACCCTCGATACCGACGAATTGCATTAGCGCCCCGCCGGCAAGCGGGCCGACGATTCGCATGCCGTTGCGGGCCACCGAATCCAATCCCATCGCTGTCGCGATCCGGTCCATCCCGGCGAATTCGCCCAACATGTTCCGGCGCACCGGGAATTCCATGGAAAAGACCGTGCCGGTCAGAAACATGCCGATGCCGACGTGCCACGGTGACAGTGTGTCTGTGATTGCCAGCGTGCCGAGAATCGAAGACGTCAGGATCAACATCCCGTAGCCCGCAATCAGCAGATTGCGCCGGCTGACCCGCTCGGCCAGGGCGCCCGCGACGAGGCCGAAAATTACCATCGGCGCGGCCCGTGCCAACGTAACCAGGGTGACCGCGAACCCCGATTGGGTGACGCTGAAAACGAAGATACTGCCGGCCAGCATTTCCAGCCACTGCAAGGCCATGCTCACGCCCCCGACGATCCACATGCGCCGGAAGTTGGGCTCTCCGATCAAGGCGAGGCGCTGGCCGAGGGTGTCGCGCGGCGGTGCAACCGGGTCCGGTAGTGGTTCGTTGGTCAATGCGTCTCTCGCGCTGAGGAAGCCCTAATGGAGTCGCCGCGCGACGCGCCGTCAAGTTGCATTTGCAGCGCGACCGAGGAGGAGGCATGCTCGCTTCCTGAATTCGCCATGAGCCGACAACCCAACTACCTTCTCGAGTTCTACCGAATCGGTAACTACGTGAAGGTGTCGATCATCGATCCGGTGTCCAACACGGAAGCCTCCATCGTGGGCGACCCCCGGGCGAGCGAAGCCGAGTTGACCCGAATCGCCGTTCGCAAACTCGAATACGTCATGAAAAAGAAGCAGGCCGAAACGAAACGCTGAACGGCGTTCCCGTTTGTGCGGGTCCGGTGGGGCCGCTAAGCTCGCTAAGCTAAAGAAAACAGGGGTGCTGAATGGCCGTGGGAGGCGTCGCGCAACTCGATACCGCGCCGATGATGTCTATTCGAGGCATTACCAAAAGCTTCGGCGGCATTCGTGCGGTCAATGGTGCGTCGTTCGACATTGCGCGCGGGTCGATTACCGCGCTGATCGGGCCCAATGGGGCCGGCAAGACGACGCTGTTCAATATCGTTGCCGGATTCATTCGACCCGATGCCGGACGGGTCACACTGAACGGCAAGGACGTCACGGGCCTGCCGTCCCACCGCCTCTTTGCCAGCGGACTGATGCGAACCTTCCAAATACCGGCGGCGTTCGAGCGGATGACCTTGCTCGACAATCTGATGGTAGTCCCGGCCGGTCAGTCGGGCGAGAACGTGTTGCGGTCCTGGTTTCTGTGGGGCCGAGTGACCGTGGAAGAAGTGCAAGTCCGGCAAAAGGCCAAAGAGGTTCTGGACTTCCTTGGGCTGACCCATGTTGCCGGCGAATATGCTGGGAACCTGTCGGGCGGTCAGAAGAAGCTCCTCGAACTCGGCCGCACGATGATGAGCGATCCCGATATCGTGCTGCTTGACGAGCCCGGCGCCGGGGTCAATCCGACGCTCATGGTCAAACTGGCTGACGACATCCGGCGGCTGAACGAAGAGCGCGGCTACACGTTTTGCATCATCGAACACGACATGGATTTGGTCGCCAAACTCTGCCACCCGATCGTGGTGATGGCCGAAGGGGCCGTACTGGCGCAAGGATCGATGGACGAGATTCGCAAGAACCAGGAAGTCCTCGACGCCTATCTCGGCGGTGGGCGCAGCGCGCGAATTCCTGAGGAGGCAGACGCGTGAGTCTTCTCCAAGTCGAGGAAGTCTACGGCGGTTACGGCGGTGTGGACATTCTGAACGGTGTCGATCTGCGCGTCGAGGACGGCGAGATCGTCGTCATTGTCGGCCCCAACGGCGCCGGCAAATCGACCGCGATGAAAGCCGTCGTCGGTTTGGTCAAGGTGCGCCAGGGCCATGTCCGCTTCGACGGTCATGAGGTGACCGGCAAGCGCCCGGACGAGGTCGCTAAGTTGCGGGTTTGCTACGTGCCCCAGGAGAAGAACGTTTTCCCCACCCTGACGGTCCACGAGAATCTTGAGATGGGGGCGTTTTTGCGCGACGACGACTATTCCAAGCAACTTGAGGCGGTCTACGACATCTTTCCGCCTCTGGTCGAGAAACGCCGGCAGCCGGCGGGGAGCCTGTCGGGCGGTCAGCGCCAGATGGTGGCGATGGGCCGCGCCCTCATGCTGGAGCCCAAACTTCTTCTGCTCGACGAGCCGACGGCCGGACTGTCGCCGTTGTTCACCGACATGATTTTCGACAAGGTCAAAGAGATCAATGCGACCGGCGTCGCCATCCTTATGGTCGAACAGAACGCGAAGGACGCCCTCGCGCTTGCCGACCGCGGCTATGTTTTGGCGCTGGGCCGCAATCGTCACGAGGACACCGGCGCCAACCTGCTGGCCAATCGCGAGGTCGCCGAGATGTTTCTCGGCGGCTGATCTTGACCCTGCGTCACGTCTCCCAATCGCGCTCGCTAAGGCGCTAAAAACCGCCAAAGAAATGGCGCGCCACCGATCTTTCTTGGGGGCATCGGTGCGCGTGTGCGATGATCGCGACTTGCATTTGCGGCACAGCCACATTGCAATCGAATTGTGCGAGAAATCCAAGACACAACAAGGGAGGCTATCCCATGAAATCTTCTATCCTTCGGCGCTCGTTGCCGATCGTGCTGGGCGCGGCGCTTGCGGCCAGCACGGGGCAGGCATCGTTCGCCCAGAACGTAAAGATCGGTTCGCTCTCGGCCGTCACCGGTCCGATCGCAAACCTCGTCCCGCCAATTATCGAGGCGGAACAATTGGCAGTAAAGCAGATCAACGAAGCGGGCGGCATCCTCGGCGGACGCCAGCTAGAACTGGTCGTTGGCGACACCCAATGCAACGCCCAGGCGTCGGTAGACGCGGCCGGCAAGCTGGTCAATGTCGAGCAGGTCGTGGCGATCGTCGGCGCGCTGTGCTCGGGTGCGACGATCGGCGCAGCCAGCAACGTTGCCATTCCCGCCAGTGTCGTGATGGTTTCGCCGGCATCGACATCGCCGGAAATCACGGGCCTCGATGACAAGGATCTGGTATTTCGCACCGCACCGTCGGACGCCTATCAGGGCGTGGTCCTCGCCAAGTACGTGAAATCGAAGGGAATCAATAGCGTCGCATTGACGTTCGTCAACAACGACTACGGCGTTGGCCTGGCGTCCGCATTCCGCGAAGCCTACGTCAAAGAGGGCGGCAAAATCACCGGGGACCAAGTCCACGAGGACAAGAAGTCGTCCTACCGGGCCGAGCTCGCGACGTTGGCTGCCGGCAAGCCGGACGCGCTGGTGGTGCTCGCCTATGCCGGAACCTCGGGCGTTACCATCTTGCGTCAAAGTCTTGAGAACGGTTTCTTCCAGCAATTCGTCGGTGCTGACGGGATGCGGGACGACATCCTGATCCAGCAGCTCGGCGCGAGTGCGCTGAAAGGTAATCTCTTGATTACGCAGCCGACGTCGAAAGCCAACCCCGCGAAGGACGCGTTCGATACAGCCTTCAAGGCGGCGGGCGGCGACCCGAACTCGATTTTCGTTCAGCAAAGCTACGATTCAACGATGTTGATCGCCTTGGCCATCCAAAAGGCGGGCAGCACGGACCGTACGAAGATTAAGGATG
The DNA here is from genome assembly GCA_964350495.1 of uncultured Alphaproteobacteria bacterium. Classification (GTDB taxonomy): domain Bacteria; phylum Pseudomonadota; class Alphaproteobacteria; order SHVP01; family SHVP01; genus CALJDF01. The sequence goes on along the minus strand of CAYGKG010000023.1, from coordinate 28,118 downwards.
CGTTGCGCTTTGTTGCCGGTCCGCCGGGCGTCAAGGTTGGCCCTGGCGATTGGAAGAAGGCTGTCGACCTGCTCGCAAGCGGACAGGATATCGATTACGACGGCGCCGCCGGTTCCCTCGACTTCGATGCAGCAGGCGACGTCGCCGGTGTTATTGGCGAATACGGGATCGAAGGCGATACCTTCAAGGAAATGGGCATCATCGACATCAACTAGTCGGTTGCCTAATGAGATTGCCCCGTCCGCGGTTATTCCGCGGGCGGGGCTTTTTCTTGCGCGCGGCTGGGTGCTGCGACGATGTCCTCGACGTTCGCGTTGGGCGGCCTTTCCGGCAACAGGCCGGTCGAATAGCGTTGCAGGACGATCTGCAAACCGAGGCCGATCAAGAATATCCGCAAGAAGGTCGCCCGCACGGCCCAATCGGGGGGGAGCTGCGAGGTCAAGAGTTCGGTTGCCGACCATAGCGTCCACACCACCAAGGCCCCCAAGAGGGCGCCGCGATTGTTGCCGCTACCGCCGATAATCAGCATTACCCAGACCAAGAACGTGGTCATCAACGGCTCGGTCGCTTCGGGGCCGATAAACTTGAAGAAGTGCCCTGCCAGCGCCCCGCCCAATCCCATGAGTGCGGCTCCGATTACGAACCCTTGGAGGCGAAATCCGATGACGTCCTTGCCGATCGCCGCCGCTGCGGCTTCGTTGTCGCGGATCGATCGCATAACCCGGCCCCAGGGCGACTTTCCGGCGCGCTCGGCCAGTAAATAGGCGATCAACACGATCAGCGCGACGACGCCCAGGAATGCCAGCTGCGACCAAGGTTGGGCCAGGTCTTCGAAGGGGCGCGGGATATTGGATATTCCCCGCGGCCCGTTCGTGGCCCAAATCTCGTTCTTTAGGATCAGCCGCAGGATTTCCGCCACACCGATAGTGGCGATCGCCAGATAGTCCGCGCGCAACCGAATACATAATCGTCCGACGAGGTAGCCAATTACCCCGGCCACGGCCATCGCTGCAAGCAGCCCCATTGGGAACGGCCAATTGAGCCCGCCGATGAAACTCGGCGAGGCGTCCGAGGTTAGGATCGCGCTGACATAGGCGCCGACCGCGAAGAAACCCGCGATCCCAGCGTTGAACAACCCGGTGTAGCCCCACTGGATATTCAGCCCGATGGCGATGACGCCGTAGATGCCCGCCATCGTCAGCAGCGAGATGCCATAGAGGAATAGGCCGAGGGCGAGGTCGCTGCTCACGTGAAGACCCGTCCGCGAAACAGGCCGCTCGGCCGCCAAATCAGCAAGGCGACCATCAACGCAAAGGCGACGCCGGTCTTGTAGCCAGGCGACAACAGCGGCGCGTCGCCGATCCACGGATAGCTCGAAAGTTCTTCCGCCAGCCCGATCACCAGGCCGCCGGCGACCGCGCCATAGGGGCTCCCGATTCCGCCGAGGATCGCCGCCGCGAAGATCGGCAGCAAAAGGTCCCACCCCATGTTGGTGTGGAGCTGGGTGTCCATGCCCAGGAATACGCCTGCGGTCGCGGCCAATCCGCCGCCAATGATCCAGGTCGTGCGCACGACCCTTTCGGTCGGAATACCGCTGACCTGCGCGAGGTCGGGTTCGTCCGCCATCGCCCGCATCGCTTTCCCCATTTTCGAGCGCGACAGGAAGTAGTGGAGGGCGACGACGATGACGATCGTCAGGCCAACGATCCAAACGTGTTTATCGGCAATACGGAGGGCGTCGAAGAAGATCAGCGGCTTACTGAAGCTGCCGGCGGCATAGGATTCGATCTTCACGCCCCAGACCAATTGCACGAGCGAGCGGATCATCAGCGCGACGCCGAAGGAGGCGATCACGAGATAGATGGTCGGGCTGTTGCGAAACGGTTTGTAGAAGGCCCGATCGACGCCCACCGAGACACCGGCGGCCAAGATCATGGCAACGGGAAGCGCGAGGAGAACCGGCATTCCCAGCGTGGTAACGAACAGAAGGGCGAAATAAGCCCCCAGCGTAATGACGTCGCCGTGGGCAAAATGGGCGAACCGCAGGATTCCGAACAGCAACGAGATGCCGATCGCACCCAGCGCGTACATGCATCCCAGAACGAGGCCCGGGATTAGATAGAAGTTGATGAATTCCATCATTCGCGTGCGCCCGCAGCATCGGGGTTGGTCGTTTCTGGGAATCTCTTCATATCGTCGGGAAACTCTAGCGGATAACCGCCGCCGGCACGACACCCGGGCGCTAGCGGTTTGCCGCCGCCATATCTGCGCTATGATCGCCCGATGAACGTCAGACAGGACCGCCACCGGTTCACGCCCGACCCCGATCAAATGGCGTTGTGGCCCGAAATATCGGGCAACACGATCAACGGCGTGGGCGAAACGACGACCCGCCGGCCGAGCCCGGTCTATTGGCACGAACCCGATTCGATCCCGCACGGCCCGCTGCAAAATTGGTTTTACAGCCGTTACACCCAGTCGCCCGACGTCGTGGCGTCGCGTGCCCGCCGTCAGAAGATCATCGATCGTCCGCTTCCCGAGGTCGCGCCGGTTCAACGCATCGAAACGCCAGCGCGGTGGTCGGCCCTCGTCAAGGAGATGGCGCTGTCCTTCGGCGCCGACGATGCCGGTATCGCGCGGATGGACCCGACTTGGATCTTTGAAGGGCATGAACAGCGCAGCTGGACCTGGGCGATTGCCATTGCCGTGGCCCACGACTACGAGGCGCTCAAGACCGCGCCCGCCGATCCGGCGGCAACGGAGGTCGTCAACCAATACGGCCGTGCGTTAGGCGTGGTCAAAGATCTGACCGGCTGGATACACAATCAGGGCTGGGCGGCCGAACCGAAGGGTGGTCCGATGGCTGGCTCGATGGTGATGATTCCGGCAGCGATCCGGGCGGGGTTCGGCGAACTGGGCCGCCACGGCTCGATGATCCATCGATCCCTTGGCGCGAATTTTCGCCTCGCGTTGGTGTTGACCGATCTACCGCTCGTCGAAGACGGTGCAGACGAATTCGGCGCCGACGACTTTTGCGCCCATTGCCGGGTTTGCACCGATGCCTGTCCGCCCGTGGCTATCGCGGACCGCAAACAATGGATCAGGGGCGTTGAGAAATGGTACGTCGATTTCGACCGGTGTTTGCCGTTCTTCAACGAAAATAAGGGCTGCGGCATCTGCATTGCGGTGTGTCCGTGGAGCAGACCTGGGGTCGCCGGCACGTTGGTGGAAAAGATGGCGCGGCGGCGCGCCCGTGCCGGCTGACCGGGGCTATTTTCGCGCCCGTTGTCCGCGCAATATCTAGGACAATCCTTACAAGATATTGAAATTGCGGCATTTACTAGATGTGGGTTGGATTTGATGGGCGATCTCTACGACCGGCGAGAAATGGTAGAGCGCTGGTACCCCGTTGCCACATATGGTACGTAGGCTGCCCCGACTTGGGTGCCTCAACAACCGATCATCATGGCCAAAACCGTCATCGCGCTTGCCGCAGATCACGCCGGATTTCCGTTAAAGGAAATCCTCGATGCAGAGGTGCGCGCGCTCGGCTTCGAGCCGTTGGATTTGGGCACCCACGGCCTCGAATCGGTCGACTATCCCGATTTCGGCCACGCGGCGGCCGACGCCGTGGGGTCAGGGCAGGCGCGCTATGCGGTGATCTGCTGTGGGACGGGGATCGGCATCAGCATGGCGGCAAACAAACATGCCGGTATTCGGGCGGCGTTGTGCCACGACGCGACGACTGCGCGCCTAGCGCGCGAGCACAACGACGCAAATATTCTAGCGCTGGGCGCGCGCATCGTCGGCACCGAAGTCGCCCGCGATTGCCTACGCGCTTTCCTCGCCACGCCCTTTGGCGGTGAGCGGCACGGCAACCGCGTCAAAAAGATCGATCATGTGCGGACGAAAGAGGCTGTTTGATGACGAGTACGAATGCGGCGCGGAACCATCACGACAACGGATTCTTCACGGCTAGCTTGGCCGAGGAAGACGCCGAACTATTCGATGCCATCCAGCACGAGTTGGCGCGGCAGCAAAACCAAATCGAATTGATCGCGTCGGAAAACATCGTCAGCCGCGCGGTGCTTGAAGCCCAGGGCTCCGTCCTCACCAACAAATATGCCGAAGGCTATCCGGGCAAGCGCTACTACGGCGGATGCGAGTTCGTCGATGTTGCGGAGAACCTCGCGATCGACCGGGCGAAGCGCCTTTTTGGCTGTGGTTTCGCGAACGTTCAGCCGAGTTCGGGGTCGCAGGCCAATCAGGGGGTGTTCCAGGCGCTGATCAAACCGGGCGACACCATTTTGGGGATGTCGCTGGCTGCCGGTGGCCATCTCACGCATGGCGCCAAGCCCAACCAGTCGGGCAAATGGTTCAACGCCATTCAGTATGGGGTGCGTCGTCAGGATGCACTGGTCGACTACGACGAGGTTGCGGCGCTCGCCGCCGAGCACAAACCGCGCTTGATTATCGCGGGCGGCTCGGCCATTCCACGGATCATCGATTTCGCCCGCTTCCGCGCCATCGCCGACGAAGTCGGCGCCCTGTTGATGGTCGACATGGCGCACTTTGCCGGGCTCGTTGCGGGCGGGGTACATCCGAGCCCGTTCCCGCACGCCCATGTTGTGACGACTACCACTCACAAGACGCTGCGCGGGCCGCGCGGCGGCATGATTCTGACCAACGACGAGGAAATCGCCAAGAAGGTCAATTCGGCGATCTTTCCGGGCATCCAAGGGGGCCCTTTGATGCATGTTGTCGCTGCCAAGGCCGTGGCCTTTAAGGAAGCGCTACAGCCCGAGTTCAAAGTCTACGCGCGGGCCATTGTGGACAATGCTCAAGCGCTCGCGGCGCGCCTGGTCGAGGGCGGACTCGATATCGTGACCGGCGGGACCGATACCCACCTGATGCTGGTCGATCTTCGACCCAAGTCGCTCACCGGTCGCGACGCCGAACAGGCACTCGAACGCGCGTTCATTACCTGCAACAAGAACGCCATTCCGTTCGATCCGGAAAAGCCGATGGTCACGTCAGGTTTGCGCCTAGGTGCGCCGGCCGGAACGACCCGCGGTTTTGGCGTCGCCGAATTCCGCGAGATCGGCGCCATGATCGTCGAGGTTCTCGATGCACTTGCCGCCACGCCCGGGGGCGATGCCGCCGTGGAAGCCGCGGTCAAAGACCGCGTTTTGGCGCTTTGCGCCCGTTTTCCGATTTATCCGAGATAACACGATTTGATGGTCGTCACGTAGGCCGGGGGAATTTGAATGCGCTGCCCGTTTTGTGGAAACGAAGATACCCAGGTCAAAGACTCGCGGCCTGCAGAGGATAATTCGGCGATTCGTCGCCGCCGGTTTTGCCCGGAATGCGGCTCGCGCTTTACTACCTTCGAGCGTGTCCAGTTGCGCGAACTAACGGTGATCAAGAAGAACGACCAGCGTGTCCCGTTCGATCGCGACAAGCTGGCCCGCTCGATCATCACCGCGACTCGCAAACGCCCGGTCGAACCTGAACGGGTCGATCGCATGATCAACGGAATCGTCCGCCGGCTGGAAAGCCTTGGCGAATCCGAAATATCCAGCACCACGATCGGCGAACTCGTGATGGAGGCGCTCGCCAATCTCGACCAAGTAGCCTACGTGCGGTTTGCGTCGGTCTACAAAAACTTCCGCGAGGCGCGCGACTTCGAAGCCTTCATCGGCGAGATGGGCGGGGGAAGCGACAACGACTACTGAACAAGACCGCGCCCATATGCGCGCGGCGCTGGCTCTCGCCGAACGCGGTCTAGGACAAGTCTGGCCGAATCCCGCCGTTGGCTGCGTTTTGGTCAACGCAGGTCGGGTCGTCGGTCGCGGTTGGACCCAGCCGAGCGGACGCCCCCACGCCGAAACCGAAGCGATCCGTCGCGCCGGCGACCGTGCCCACGGTGCGACGGCCTATGTTTCGCTCGAACCCTGCAGTCACGTTGGACAAACGCCGCCATGCGCGGTCGCGTTGATCGAGGCAGGCGTGCGCCGTGTTGTCGTGGCGATGGAGGATCCCGATCCGCGCGTCAGCGGGCAGGGGATCGCCGCCCTGCGGACCGCCGGCATCGATGTCGAGGTTGGGGCCTGTGCGACAGAGGCCAAAGACCTCAACCGCGGGTTCTTGAAACGGATCGCGCAGAACCTGCCGCTGGTCACCCTCAAGAGCGCCGTCTCGGCGGATGGCCGAATCGCTACCGCAGAGGGCGAGAGCCAGTGGATCACCGGGACCGCCGCGCGGGCCCACGGGCATCGGTTGCGGTCGGACCACGATGCAATCGTCGTGGCCTCGGCCACCGCGATCGCCGACGACCCGACCCTGACATGCCGGTTGCCCGGCATGGCGAATCGGTCGCCCGTTCGGGTGTTGCTCGACGCGCATCTTCGCGTTGCCCCGACGGCGAAACTCTATGCCGGTGCGCGGGAACGCCCCCTGTGGGTGTTTTGCTCGGTCGCGCCCGATGACGAGCGCGTCACGGTACGGCAAGACACCGGTGCCGATGTCATCACGGTTGCCGCCGACGGTTCGGGGCATGGGGTCAATCTCCGTCAATCCTTTACCCATTTGGCCGAACGCGGGATCACGCGGCTTTTGGCTGAGGCCGGCGGCGCTTTGGCCAGCGCGCTCTTGCGCGATGGGCTTGTCGACGATTTGGTGATATTCCGCGCGCCGCTTCTGATCGGCGGAGATGGCATTCCGATGACGGGTCCGCTCGGGGTCGCGGCGCTGGATCAACATTTCGGACTGAAACGGACCGCCCTCCGGGCGGTTGGCGACGATGTAGTGGAAACCTTTCGCCTGTCCGTCTAAGTATCCATCCATGTTTACAGGCATCATTACCGACATCGGTCGGGTCAAGCGGATCGAAAAGGCGGGCGATACCCGTTTTGTCATCGAAACGCATTACGATACAGGCGAAATTGCGGTCGGTGCGTCGGTCGCCTGCGCCGGTCCGTGCTTGACCGTCGTCGACAAGGACGACGGTTGGTTTGCCGTCGATGCCTCGGCCGAAACGCTGTCCAAGACGACGTTGGGTGCCTGGGAAGCGGGAACGTCCGTCAATCTCGAGCGCGCGCTGCGTGTCGGGGACGAAATGGGCGGACACATCGTGACCGGGCATGTCGACGGTGTCGCCGAGGTTGTCAGCATTGCTCCCGAGGGCGACTCCTTGCGTTTCGTGCTAGAAGTTCCCAAACCATTTGCGAAATTCGTAGCACCTAAGGGTTCGTTGACCCTCGACGGGGTTTCGTTGACGGTCAACGAGGTGGACGGCAATCGATTCGGGGTAAATATCATTCCTCATACGCAAACGGCGACGACGCTCGGGGCGCTCAAGGCGGGCGATCGGGTCAATTTCGAGATTGACGTGCTCGCACGGTATGTCGACCGGCTGCGGGAGACGCTATGACGACGGCACCGGACTCCCTGACGACCGCATCCCTCAACGACTATTTGTCGTCGATCGATGAAATTCTTGAGGACGTCAAAAAAGGCAAGATGATCATCCTCGTCGACGACGAGGATCGCGAGAATGAAGGTGACCTGATCATCCCGGCCGAAATGGCGACCGCCGCCGCGGTCAATTTCATGGCCAAACACGCGCGCGGGCTGATTTGCCTCGCGTTGACCGAGGCGCGGTGTGCCGAACTCGGGCTCGAATTGATGACCCGAAAAAATCAGTCCCGCCACGAGACGGCATTTACCGTTTCGATCGAAGCGCGCGAGGGCGTTACCACCGGCATCTCGGCAGCCGATCGGGCGCAGACCATCAAAGTGGCGATCGATCCGACCAAGGGGCGCCAGGATATCGGGTCGCCCGGCCATGTGTTCCCGTTGATGGCCCGTCAAGGCGGCGTCCTGGTGCGCACCGGTCACACCGAGGCGGCGGTCGATATTGCTCGTCTCGCCGGAAAGAACCCGTCCGCGGTCATCTGCGAGATCATGAACGACGACGGGACCATGGCACGCCTGCCCGACCTCGTTCAGTTCGCCCAATTGCATGGGCTCAAGGTCGCGCGCATTGCCGATTTGATCGCCCACCGGCGTCGCACCGAACGGATCGTGCAGTGTGCGTTCAGCCGACCGTTGAAGTCGATACACGGCGGCGACTGGACGGTGTCGGTCTATACCAGCAGCGTTGACGGTGCCGAGCATATCGCACTCGTTAAAGGCGAGGTTGCCGGACCCGATCCGGTGATGGTTCGCGTTCATCCCCTCAACGTCGTCAACGATATCTTGGGCGAAGTCAGTGCGCGTGGCGGCGTCCTATATGCAGCGATGCGATTGATTGGCGAAGAAGGGCGCGGTGTTGTCGTCATTATTCGCGAAGCACGGCCCACCAGCTTGGTCGATCGTATTCGATTCGAACTTGGCGAGGACGCGCCGGGCCCCCTCCGCGACTACGGCGTGGGTGCGCAGATCCTGCGTGACATCGGCGTCCGCAACATGATCCTCCTTACCAACAAACCGCGGCCGGTGGTCGGTCTTGAGGGTTACGGATTGTCGATCGTGGAGCGTCGCGCGATTACCGGCGTACGGTCCGCGTCGTGACCGTCGCCCCATCGATCCTCATCGTCGAGGCGCGGTTCTACGAGGATATCGCCGATCAACTCGCGACCGGAGCGATCGCCGCCGTCGAGGCGCGCGGCGGGACCTATCGACGGTTGGCTGTGCCGGGCGCACTGGAAATCCCACAGGTCGTGCGCTACGCCGTCGCGCGGTCCGAAACGGGTGCTGGGCCGGCTTTCGACGGATACGTGGCATTGGGCTGCGTCATTCGCGGTGAAACGACCCATTACGACCATGTCTGTGAGGAAAGTATCGGCGGACTGCATCAATTGGCTCTGCGCTACGCGTTGGCTGTCGGGACCGGCATACTGACCTGCGAAAACCGCGATCAAGCGTGGGCGCGGGCGGCCGTCGATCAAGGTAACAAAGGGGCTGACGCGGCTAACGCGGCGCTCGACTTGATCGCAGCGAGACACGCGCTCTTCGACGGCCGCTAGGCCGGTTTGGCGATGAACTCACCCAAATCTGCGACAGGCGCGCGCACCGCAGCACGGCTTGCGGCGGTGCAGGCGTTGTACCAGGTGTCGGTCACCGGGGTTTCGCCCGATACGGTGATCGGCGAATTCGTCGAACATCGCTTCGGGCGTGAAATCGACGGTCTGAAATACGAAGGGGCCGACCGGGCTTTTTTCGAGGATATCATTCGCGGCGTGTGCTATCGCGAAGCCGAGATCGGCGCCCTCATCGAAATGGCCCTGTCGAAGGACCGGGAACTTGCGCGGTTGGAGAAAATTCTCGCGGCGGTGTTGCAGGCAGGTACATACGAAATTCTAGCCCGCATCGACGTTCCCGGTCGTGTCATCATCAGCGAATATGTCGATGTGGCGCACACCTTCTTCGATGGCCCCCAACCGGGCTTCGTGAACGGCGTTCTCGACAGGCTCGCGAAGCAAATTCGCGGCGACGAAATGGCGGCGGGTCGAAATCAAAAGGGCGCAGCGTAGAGCGACTCGACTATGGGAAAGCGCGGTGAATTCGATCTGATCGCCGAGCTTTTCGCGCCGCTCAGTAATCCCGACCAGGGCCTGGGACTAACCGACGATGCGGCCCTATTTGCACCGTTGCCCGGCAACTGTGTCGTTCTCACCACCGACACCCTGGTTGCCGGTGTGCATTACCTGGCGGACGACCCCTCGGACGGCCTCGCCCGCAAAGCATTGCGGGTGAACCTCTCGGACCTTGCAGCCATGGGGGCCACGCCACGTGGTTATCTCCTCAATCTTGCGATCCCCGCCTCGCTAGGCGATGACTGGCTGGAAGGGTTCGCAGCGGGACTGGCTGCCGACCAACGCGAATTCGACGTCACGCTGCTCGGGGGCGACACCGTCCGCACTCCTGGGCCTGGGATGGTCTCGATCACCGCCTTCGGAGAGGTGCGGGTCGGTCGAGCGCTGCTGCGTTCCACCGCACAGCCTGGCGACGAAATCTATGTTACCGGCACGATCGGCGATTCCACGGCGGGGTTACGGGTCTTGCTGAATGGGCCAGCGCTGCCCGCCGCGCATGCCAATGCCTTGATCGATCGCTATCGACGGCCCCGCCCGCGCACGACGGTCGGCCCACGTTTGGTTGGGTTGGCGTCGGCCGCGATCGATGTCTCGGACGGCCTCGTCGCGGATCTCGGACATATTTGCGCGACCTCAAACGTCGGAGCGGTCATTGAGGCGGACGCGGTCCCGCGATCAGACGCCCTCGACGCCGCGATCGCCGCCGGCATAGTGACATCGGTCGATGCCCTCGGCGGCGGCGACGACTATGAATTGCTGTTTTGCGCCCCAGCGGAGGTTCGCATGGCCTTGCACCGGGTCTCCGAACTTACCGGTGTAGCGATTGCGACGATTGGCAGGGTAGTCGCTGGATCTGGCGTGCGAGTCGTCGCTTCGGATGGCGCCGAAATCGAAATCGACCGTCCGGGGCACGTCCACTTTTGAACCGGTTCAGGTGCTGCGTTGCCTTGTCGGCCCGCCTGCGACGGCGTAGCGTGGACCAATGACGGGTCGAGAAAGACAATGAAGAAGATTCTTTTTCTGGTGGTCGGTATTATTTTGCTGGTCGTCCTGGCGGCCGCGGGCATGTCGTTTATCGGCGGCGGTGGCGGCGCGGAAAAGGAGGTCACTGAGGTGAAGCCGGAGGTACCGCTCGACCCTGCCGCGCCGGTGACCTATGAGCTACGCCCGATCAGCATTCCATTGGTGCGCGACAACAAGGTTCGGCAGTACATCATCATGGTTGGCCGTATTGAGCTGATGGCGCGACCCGACCAAGCCAGCCTAGCCGAGGAAAACAGGCCCCTGTTGCGCGACGCAATCGTCCGCGAGATTCACGCGACGCCGATCAAGCTCAAGGACGACGGTTCGTTCGATCAGCGCGATCTTGATGCCCGGCTCCGTGCTTCGGCCGAGAAAGTGTTCGATAAAGGGATAGTTCAAAGCGTCGAAATTGGCGTCGCCCAGGCCAGCCGACCGGCGCCACCAGCAGCCGCGCCACCGCCGCCGCCCAAAAAATCCAGCGGCGGCCATTAGAGGGATTACTTTTTTGGCCAATCCGAAAGCAACCGTCGGGCTTCTGGCGGTTTGTCAGGCGTTTTTCACGTCCTCAAGTTCGATTATGGCGTTGACGACCGGTTTGGTCGGCTTCCAGTTCCTTGGCGAGGACACCACTCTCGCCACCGTTCCGGTATCGGCGATGGTGGTGGGTACCGCGCTCGCGACCGCGCCAGCCTCCATGATCATGAAGCGGGTCGGGCGGCGTGCCGGCTTTACGATCGGCGCATTGATCGGTGTCCTCGGTGCGGCCATCGCTGCATTGTCGGTCTGGCAATTCAGCTTCTGGGGCTTCTCCTTCGGCATCCTGTTGATGGGGATGTACAACGGATTCGCCCACTACTACCGGTTCGCCGCCGCAGACGTCTCATCCGAGGCGTTTCGCGGCCGGGCGATATCCCTAGTCCTGTTTGGCGGCGTGGTCGCGGCATTCGTCGGCCCGGAGATTGCGCTGCGGACCGCGAACCTTGTTCCGGGAGCCCAATTCCTAGGGACGTATCTTGCGGTCATCGTCTTGGTGGCAGTTTCGATCGGTTTGATTCAATTCATTCGGATTCCCGCGCCGACCGCGCAAGAACAGCTTGAGACGGGGCGGCCTCTATCCGAAATCGCCCGCCAGCCCAAATTCATCGTTGCCGTATTGTCCAGCATGATCGGCTTTGCGGTTATGGTCTTGCTGATGACGGCGACGCCGATCGCGATGGTGGAGCAATTCCACCACGCGCTGAGCGACGCCAAGACGGTGATCCAGTGGCATGCGTTGGCGATGTTTGCGCCGTCGTTCATTACCGGCGCGTTGATTACGCGCTTCGGCGTGTTGAACATCATCGGCGCGGGGGTCGTGTTCATGGTGGGGGCGATCGCCTTCGCCGTAACAGGCGTCGCGTTCCTGAATTTTTGGGCGGCGCTCTTCCTGCTCGGCCTTGGCTGGAATTTCATGTTTGTCGGTGGGTCCACGCTGCTGACCCAGACTTACAAACCCGCGGAACGTGCCAAGGCGCAAGGGTTCCACGATTTCATGGTCTTTGGTCTTGTTGCTATTGCTTCGCTCTCGTCCGGTGCGCTCCTGCAGCTCTTGAGTTGGCGGGCTGTGAGCTACGGCGCCGTACCGTTCCTGATCGTGGTAACGCTGGCATTGCTGTGGCTTCTCCTGCGCCGCCCGGAGCCCGCCGAGGCCTAAGGGCCGCGCCCGCACCCGAATGATCCCTGTTTGTTGCGTTGCCAGGGTAGTTCTGGCATGTTCCGCGCGATTTTCGGCGGGGTCGCGCCAACGTGCGGCCCGCGTGAGGTTTATCTGTCAGCAGGATTAAGAGGGCCCATCCCATGTCAAACTGGTTATGGTTTGCGATCATTTCGAGCGGCTTCGCCATTCTTTACGGCATCTATGCAAGCCGGTGGGTCCTTGCCCAAAGCCCGGGCAACGATCGTATGCAAGAGATCGCACGAGCGATCCAGGAGGGCGCCAGCGCCTATCTGAACCGGCAGTACCGCACGATCGCGGTCGTCGGTGTGGTCATCGCCGTCGTACTGCTTCTCCTGCTCGGTTGGAAGGAAGCCGTGGGCTTCCTGATCGGCGCCATTCTCTCCGGCGCCACGGGCTATATCGGCATGAACATTTCGGTTCGAGCCAACGTGCGGACCACCGAGGCGGCGCGCAAAGGCCTGGCCGAAGGGTTGAAGGTGTCGTTCCGCGCGGGCGCGGTAACCGGCATGTTGGTTGCCGGCTTGGCGCTAATTTCGGTTGCCGGCTATTACGCGATCTTGTTGGCGATGGGCGCCGAAGGGCGGGAAATCATCGATCCCCTGGTGGCCCTCGGCTTTGGCGGTTCATTGATTTCGATCTTTGCCCGTCTTGGCGGCGGTATCTTCACCAAGGGCGCCGACGTGGGCGCCGATCTGGTCGGTAAGGTTGAAGCCGGTATTCCCGAGGACGATCCCCGCAACCCCGCGGTTATCGCCGATAACGTCGGCGATAACGTCGGCGATTGCGCCGGTATGGCGGCTGACCTGTTCGAAACCTACGCGGTGACCATGGTTGCGACGATGGTCCTGGGCGCCATTCTGTTCTCCGGCAGCGCCGCCTTCCTGGTGTATCCGTTGGCCATCGGTGGCGTCTGCATCTTCGCGTCGATTATCGGCACGTTCTTCGTTCGTCTCGGCAAAAGCCAAAACATCATGAGCGCGCTGTACCGCGGGTTCATCGTCGCGGCCATCCTCTCGGCGATTGGCCTTTGGGTCGTCACCGATTTGATCCTTGGTTCCGGCACCCAATACACGACGTCGGGCGGGGTCACCTTCGACGGCCGTCTTCTGTTCTATTGCGGCCTGATCGGCCTGTTTGTGACTGGCGGCCTAATCTGGATCACCGAGTACTACACCGGCACCAACTACCGTCCGGTGCGCAGCGTGGCACAGTCCTCGACGACGGGTCACGGCACGAACGTGATCCAGGGCCTGGCCATTTCGATGGAGGCGACGGCGGTGCCGGCGCTGATCATCGTCGCCGGGATCATCTCGACCTATATGCTTGCGGGCATCTTCGGGATCGCCATTGCGGTGACGACGATGCTGGCCTTGGCAGGCGTGGTTGTCGCCCTCGACGCCTACGGGCCGGTCACCGATAACGCCGGCGGTATTGCCGAAATGGCCGACCTGGACGCCGAGGTCCGCAAGACCACGGACGCCCTGGATGCGGTTGGCAACACCACCAAAGCGGTGACCAAGGGGTACGCGATCGGCTCCGCCGGTTTGGCCGCACTGGTCCTATTCGGCGCCTATACCGAGGATTTGCGCCAGTTCTTTCCGAACGTCGTGGTGGATTTCTCGCTGAGCAATCCATACGTCGTAGTCGGTTTGTTTATGGGCGGGTTGTTGCCTTACCTGTTTGGCGCAATGAGTATGACCGCTGTCGGTCGCGCGGCCGGTGCCGTGGTCACTGAGGTCCGCCGTCAGTTCAAGGAAATCCCCGGAATCATGGAGGGGACTGGCAAACCCGATTATGGGCGCGCCGTCGACATCCTGACCAAAGCGGCGATCCGGGAAATGATCATCCCGTCGCTGTTGCCGGTGTTGGCGCCGATTGTGCTCTATCTCGTGATTTGGGCCATTGCCGGTCAAGGGGCCGCGTTTGCCGCACTTGGCGCGATGCTCTTGGGGGTTATCGTCACCGGCATCTTCGTCGCGATTTCCATGACCGCCGGCGGCGGCGCCTGGGACAATGCGAAGAAGTATATCGAGGACGGCAATCACGGCGGCAAAGGTTCGGAAGCCCACAAAGCTGCCGTGACCGGCGATACCGTTGGCGATCCCTACAAGGACACTGCCGGCCCCGCGGTCAACCCGATGATCAAGATCACCAACATCGTGGCGCTGTTGCTGCTGGCGGTTCTCGCCTAACGCTAGTTGCCCGTGTTGAAGCGGCCCACGTTGCCGAAGAGCTGTTCAAGAAACCGCAGCTCTCGGCCCTGGGTCGGCGTCTTGCGTGTCACGGGATCGATAATACGACCGTCTTCGAGGGCGTAGCGCCGGAGTTCTTCGACCCGGCCTTCGCTGTCGAAGTTGATGGCGATCACGCTCTGCCCGATCACTTTGGGCTCGAAGAAGGCAAAAACCTCGGTACGTTTGTTGGCGTAGATCCAGGTATTGTCGTTGAAGGTCGCGACGGTCGAGGGTGACCCGAGCTTCGCGGTCACGGTATCCTTGGTGTCGATTCCTGATTGGATTGTCGCCAAGGTTTCGTCGTCGGGCACGTAACCATTAATGACCAGGGTTGGCGTGCAGGCTGTGAGTGCTAGGCACAGGAGCAGTGCACGGCATGTTGGGGCGAAACGCTGCATTGGAAACCGATACCGTGGCTTTTGATCGATGACAGTTGCCGGAGGAATAGCGCGGACCATGCTATCGCCGTCTAGGGCTGTCAACTTCGCGGGTGAAGGAGAGTGAGCGTCCTACGGACCCTGTGGCGATCGATCTTCGCGGAATCGCCGTTCGCGGCACCGGCGCGCGAAGCCTACCTAAAGGTCGTTGGACAAGCGCGGCAGGCCCCGTTCTATCAGTCGTTCGGCGTGCCCGATACGGTCGATGGCCGGTTCGACATGATTGCCTTGCATGCCGTTCTTTTGATTCGACGGATCAAGGGGCAGGGACCGGAAAGCGACCAATTTGGCCGGGAGTTCATGTCCTACCTTTTTGCCGATATGGACCGGAACCTGCGGGAGATGGGAACCGGCGACATGGGGGTGGGGCGAAAAATCAAAGCGATGGCGGACGCTTTCTATGGCCGGGCAAAGGTTTACCAAGCCGCGCTCGATTCAGGCGCGCCGACCCTCGAAGAAGCGCTCGAACGCAACGTCTTTGCCGATGTGGCCGTCGGCGGCCCGGGGCCGAGTTTGCTTGCCGTCCACGTTCGCCACGAGGTTGCCGAACTCGACGCCCAGCCGCTTGCAGATATTCTGGCAGGCAACGTCCGGTTCGTCCCGCCGGCTTGAGCTGTCGAGGACGCAATTGACCCTTCGGGGCGTAGCCTCTAATTGTTTGGTCGTTAGCAGTCCCGGAGTGTCGGGAGTGTGCGGCCACGGGCCAGCTTGATGAACGAATTTTCATACATTCTTGATGTTAAGGACATCGGCGACGCCGGGCGATCCTTCGCGTTTTCTGCAAATCCGGACGAGTGCGCGGCACTGGTCCATCGCTTGGGCCTGGAGAAACTCCGTAGCCTGAGCGTGTCCGGGCACATTCGACCGCTTTCGGACGGCCGAACGATGCTGGTCCAAGGCAGCTTTTCGGCGGAAGTGGTGCAAAGCTGCGTCGTTACGCTCGACCCGGTGGAGAGCCGCCTCGAAGACACCTTCGAAATACGCTATGTTTCGATTGGTGATCTGGCGGCCGCGACGGAGCATGACGTCGAGGTTTCCCCGGAAGACACCGATGAAGAGCCCTTTGACGGCACGTCGATTGACCTCGGCGCCGTGGCGGTGGAGTTTCTGTCGCTGGCGCTGGACCCCTATCCCCGCAAACCCGGCGCAGAATTCGCCTTCGATACCGCCCCGGAACAGGATCTTGGCCCCTTCGCGGGTCTGGCAAAGTTGAGAAACAAGGTTTAAGTACTTGGCAAAGCGCGAGCTAGTGAACCGGTAGGATTGTTATGGCTGTTCCAAAGAAGAAGACTTCAAGCTCCAAACGCGACATGCGCCGCGCGCATGATGCGCTGGTGCCGCAGAATTCGGCCGAATGCCCCAATTGTGGCGAGCTCAAGAGACCCCATCACGTCTGCGGGTCCTGCGGCCACTACAATGGCAAGGAAGTCACCGAAGGTAGTGACGCGGCCTAGACCGCGCAGGGGTCCGTTTTGACGCAGCCGATTACGATCGCGCTTGATGCCATGGGGGGAGACAAGGCCCCTGGCATTGTTCTCAAGGGTGCCGATATCGCCCGGAAACGTCACCCGGACACAAACTTTCTGCTTTTCGGTGACGAGCGCCGTCTTGGCCCGATTCTCAAGCGATTTCCCAAGCTGACGGGTCGCTGCGAGATTCGGCACGCGCCCCAGGTGATTGCCGCCGAGGATAAGCCTTCCCAGGCCTTGCGCCGCGGCAAGGACAGCAGCATGCGCCTGGCGATCAACGCTGTGCGCGACGGTGTCGCCGGTGGAGTGGTTTCCGCGGGGAATACCGGTGCGTTGCTGGCGATGTCCAAGTTCGTGCTCAAGACGGTCGAGGGGATCGATCGGCCGGCGATGGCGGGAGTCGTCCCGACCATGCGGGGTGAGAGCGTGATTCTCGATCTCGGCGCCAACATCGAATGCAACGCCGACAACCTCGTGCAATTCGCGATCATGGGTGCCGAATTCGCCCGGTCTGTCCTCGGCGTAACGCGGCCCATGGTGGGCCTCATGAACGTCGGTACCGAGGAGCTCAAGGGGCACGAAGACGTCAAGCTGGCGGCCCAGATTCTCCGCGACTCGGTCGAACTGCCGTTGGCCTTTGAAGGTTTCGTCGAAGGCGACGATGTCGGGCAGGGCACCGTCGACGTATTTGTCACCGACGGATTTACCGGAAACATCGCGCTGAAGACTGCCGAGGGCACTGCGAAATTCTACAGCGAGATGCTGCGTACGGCGTTTCGCCGATCGGTCCTCTCACGGGTCGGCTATTTGCTGGCGCGTCCGGCGTTGCGGGCGATCCGCAAAAAGGTCGATCCGAGGACCTATAACGGCGCCCTGTTTGTCGGTTTGAACGGCGTAGTCGTGAAGAGCCACGGCGGGACCGACGCGTTCGGTTTCGCCAATGCCATCGGTGTCGCCGCCGATCTCGTTCGCGGCCATTTCAACGAACAGATCGTGCGCGATCTACAAGCCATTTCGAGCCAGGGAGCACCCGGCACCGAGGCTGCCGTCTCGTGACCATCATTCGGTCGGTCATTCACGGGTGCGGCGCGTACCTGCCGGCCCGTCTGGTCACCAATGACGATCTGTCAAAAACAGTCGATACCACCGACGAGTGGATACAAGCGCGAACGGGCATCCGCGAGCGGCACGTCGCCGGCGACGGCGAACTTGCTTCCACCCTAGCGCTGGAGGCGGCGAAGATCGCGTTGGCGCAAGCGGGCGTCGATGCTGAAACCGACCTCGACCTCATCGTTCTAGCGACGACGACCCCCGACGAAACCTTTCCGGCAACCGCAACCACGGTGCAGGCGGCGTTGGGCATGCACCGGGGCGCGGCCTTCGACGTCCAAGCGGTATGCTCGGGATTCGTTTACGCCATGACCGTCGCGGACAGCCTTCTGCGCACCGGACAGGCGCGCACGGCGTTGGTCATCGGCAGCGAAGTGTTCTCCCGCATTCTGGATTGGGAGGACCGGGGGACCTGCGTCCTGTTTGGCGACGGTGCGGGCGCAGTGGTGCTGCGCGCCGAACCGGGTGCGGGGACGACCGCCGATCGCGGCGTTCTGGCCACCAAGCTGCACTCGGATGGCCGCATGCACGATGCGCTTTACGTCGATGGCGGGCCGGGGCGGACGGGTACCGTCGGTCATGTCCGGATGCAGGGCAAAGAGGTCTTTCGCCACGCGGTCGTCAACATGGCCAAGGTCGTCGAGGAAGTAGTCGAAGCGGCGGGGGTCTCCCTCGCCGAGATCGATTGGTTGGTCCCGCATCAGGCCAATAAGAGAATTCTCGATTCGACGGCGAAGAAACTCGGGATCGATCCGGCCAAGGTCGTCGTCACGGTCGACCGGCACGCCAATACCTCGGCGGCATCCGTCCCGTTGGCCCTCGACGTGGCGGTCCGGGACGGGCGGATCAAGCGGGGCGACCTGGTCTTGATGGAAGCCATGGGCGGCGGATTTACCTGGGGTGCGTGCCTCGTCAGATGGTGATTCCGCTGTTTACTGCGGATTCCATGCAACATCAGCGTCGCGTCTTATCTTATTGATATCCCTTTGTTATTGACGGGCTTTTCCCTCGCGAGTACCGTTTGCGCGGCAGTGAGGGAGGGGTTCCGCAATGGCAGGGAATACGGTGACCCGTGCGCAGCTGAGCGAAGCTGTGTACCAAGAGGTCGGCCTGTCCAGAAATGAGTCTGCGGATCTCGTTGAGTCGGTTCTGCGGGAAATCGGAGAGAGTCTGGTCAAGGGCGAGACCGTCAAGATCTCCTCGTTCGGGAGTTTCTACGTACGGGAAAAAGGCCGTCGGATCGGGCGAAACCCGAAGACGGGCGAAGAAGTCCCGATTCTTCCGCGGCGTGTTCTGGTTTTCCGCCCCTCGCATGTCTTGAAGGACCGCATCAACGCGGAAACCGGAAAAGAACGGGAGTAGGGCATGGCGACGACGACGGCAGGGAGCGACGCGGGGGGCTCCCGGAATCGCAAATCGCCCGACGCTTTTCGGACCATCAGCGAGGTGGCCAGCGAGCTTGACGTGCCGCAACACGTGCTGCGCTTCTGGGAGAGCAAATTTGCCCAGGTCCGGCCCCTCAAACGGGGCGGTGGGCGTCGCTATTACCGACCCGAAGATGTCGAGTTGCTGCGGCGGATTCGCTCGCTCCTCTATGAGGAAGGCTACACCATTAAAGGGGTGCAGAAGCTCCTCAAGGAAAACGGCAAGCGTGTCGAGATCGTCCGGCCGTCGAAGTCCGCGGCACGGCTGAGCGATCGGCCAAGTGCTGCCAAGAACAAGACTGCTGCGATCGAAGGCGCGATCGAAGAGCTGGATGGGTTGCGCCAATTGCTACGGGGCGCGCGGCGGCGCTAAGGCGCGTGTAGCGCGTGGACGTCACACCGATCAGCCGCTATATAACGCGGTACGGTCGGAGCGTAGCGCAGTCTGGTTAGCGCACCACGCTGGGGGTGTGGGGGTCGGTGGTTCGAATCCACTCGCTCCGACCAATTTTTCCCAAGAGCAAGGGCGTCGGCCATGCGCGGTTGGACGACAATGCTAGGCATTGCGGTAATCCTCTCGGCGTGCTCCGAGCAATACGAGCAAGCCTGCCAGCAGGTCGTGCTCGACAATCGTCCGGACTATGCGGCTGCGTCCCCGACGTTCGACTACGAACTCAGCCGGACTCACTATTTTTCCGACCAAACGGCGCAGTCGGTCACGGTCTACTATCTCGACCTCAACGACCGGTCGGAGGCCCGCGTGCGGGTAACCTGCTACGCCAATACCGACGGGGCGTTCGTTTTCGCAGTCGTCAAGGACAGTATCCTGGGCGACCGGATCGTCGACGCCGCCGCGGAAACGCTCGCGCGCCGGCCACGGGTAAATTAGGCCTCGGCGGACGGGCTCCTCTCGGCTTCTTGGGCGATGCCGTCGAGGATCTGGCGGCGGATCATGCCGCTGACGGGGCGGATCAACAGCCAGTACGGCCAGAATCGGCGTTCGCTCGCCGGGCTCAACCCGTGGACTCGGGTCTCTGTCTTTAAGAGCGTACCGCCGCTTTGCGGAACGAGCAGGAAACCGAAGACCAGCTTCGCGTAGGCGGGGTCGTCGAAGTCTGCGAATGCCGCAGCCTCGAGCGGCAGCAGTCCGCCTTGGGCACGCCAGAATTGCCCCACCATACCCAGGACCAACTCCTTTTGGGGGATCGCGCCGAGGCGGATGAAATTCGCCATGCCACTAAGGTCGAACAGGGTCGGTGCCGGCGGCGTTGGCCGACCCGCCAAACGGGCCGGCAACATCCGTAACGCGATCGCCGTCTTGGTGATTCCGGACCCCTCGACGCGGGCGGTATGGAGCGCCTGCCAAACGCGCGCTGGCGGCGTGTCGATAAAGCGTTGGTGGCGCTCCACGAAGCGGTACCTCGGCAGATTGCGCTCAAGGACATCCCAGGCCATAAGTGTCGTCCCTTCGGGTCAGGTCTTAGAGGGTTGCGCCGCCGCGGCCCGCTGATCGTGCGAAGGATCGAAACGGGAGGCCCCATGCCAGCATACGTGATTTCTCTTTCCAGCCAGCACAGCGACGATCCGAGTTGGCGCGACCAGTACTACGAACTTGTCGTGCCGCTGCTCAAGAAGCACGGTGCGAATATCCTTGCCGCGGGGTCGCCGGCGGCGCTAGAGCGGGCAAAACCTTGGCAGCGCGGCGCCATTATTGAGTTCCCCAACGAAGCCGCGGCCCGTGCCTTCTACGACGACCCGGATTACCACCACGCCAAGGGCCTACGAATCTTCCATACCGACGGCGAGATTCATTTGCTGACGACGACCGACTAACCCTTCTCCGAGATCCGACTGATGACCGAAAGTTGGCGCAACTATCCCCGTGACTTGATCGGCTACGGTCGCAATCCGCCCGATGCGCGTTGGCCCGGCGGGGCCCGTTTGGCCGTCAATTTCGTGCTGAACTACGAGGAAGGTTCGGAGTATTCGATTCTCGACGGCGACGCCCATGCGGAGACCTACATCGGCGAGATCCCTGTCGCGTCTGTCGGTCCGGGTAAGCGCGATTTTGTCACTGAGTCGCTTTACGAGTACGGCAGTCGGGTCGGGTTCTGGCGCTTAATGGATCTATTTGCCGAACGGCAGTTGCCGATGACCGTCTTCGGTTGCGGCCTCGCGTTTCTTCGGCACCCCGATGCGGCCCGCGCCATCGCCGAGGCCGGTCACGACGTGTGTAGTCATGGGTGGCGGTGGATCAGCCATCATTTGCTGAGCGAAGCCGAGGAACGGGAACATATTCGCCTTGCGGTGGACGCAATCACCAAGACCACGGGCAACCGACCGCTGGGTTGGTACTGCCGCTACTCGCCGTCAGAACATACGCGGCGTTTGGTCGTCGAGGCGGGTGGGTTTCTATATGATTCGGATTCCTACGCGGACGATCTGCCCTATTGGGTTACCGAGTCCGGGCACTCACACTTGGTGATTCCCTACACGTTCACCAACAACGACGCCAAGTTCACGGCCGCGCCGGGGTTCGGCACGGCGAGCGACTTCGAGTCCTTCCTCAAGGATGCCTTCGACGTCTATTACCGGGAAAGTGCGCGCACGCCGCGCATGATGTCCATCGGGCTGCACGCCCGATTTGCCGGCCATCCTGGTCGCATGGCGGGCCTGATGCGGTTCATGGACCATTTACAGCGGCACGACGACGTCTGGATTTGCCGCCGCGAAGAGATCGCCCATCATTGGATCGCGACGCACCCGGCGGTCTGAGACAATCCGAGGTACCGCTCACTAAGCGTAGCCGGCGCGAACCTGAGCGACCGCCCGTTGCCAACCCGCCAATCGCTCAGCCCGTTCGGAGTCGTCGATTTGCGGCGCAAACCTGCGCGCGGCTTGCCACTCACGCGCCATGTGATCGATCGACGCGAAAAGTCCGGTCTGAACACCCGCCAGCACCGCCGCGCCCCATGCTGTCGATTCGGTGACCGCCGGACGTTCGACGGCGATGCCAAGAAGGTCCGCCAGGAACTGGCCGAACCAAGCGTTCGCGGCCATCCCGCCGTCGATTCGAAGCGTCCTTGGCGCACGATCTGCCTGGGCGAGCAAGTCGTGCGTCTGATAGGCCGCCGCTTCAAGGGCGGCGCGGGCGAGGTGAGCGCGGGTCGAATCGCGGGTCAGGCCGACCATCGCGCCGCGCGCTTCGGATTCCCAATAGGGAGCACCCAAGCCGGTGAACGCCGGGACAAAATAGACGCCGGCGTTACCGCGTAACGAACGCGCCAGGGTTTCCGTTTCCGCGCTCGATTGAAAGATGCCGAGATTGTCGCGCAGCCATGCGACCGCAGTACCGGCATTGAAGGCGCTGCCCTCGGTGGCGAAGGTCACGCGCCCGCCCAGTCTGTAGGCGACTGTGGTGAGCATCCCGCCGCGATTCTGGGGCGCTACCGCCCCGTTATTGGTGAGCACGAAGCATCCGGTGCCATAGGTTGCCTTGGCCAATCCCGGCTGCACGCAACCCTGGCCGACCAGCGCCGCTTGCTGATCGCCGGCGACGCCGGCGATCGGCAGTTCGAAGCCGAGAATGCTTGCGTCGATGACCCCGTAATCGTCGGCGCTATCGCAGACGGCGGGCAGGACGGAAAGGGGGACGTCGAACAGCGCGCAAAGGGCGTCGCTCCATGTTTGGGTATGGATGTCGAACAGCAGGGTGCGCGAGGCGTTGGTCGCGTCGGTGGCGTGGCGGCGACCGCCGGTCAGGCGCCACAGCAGGTAGGTGTCGATCGTACCGAACGCGAGGTCGCCGCGCTCGGCTTTGGCGCGGGCGCCGGGTACAGCGTCGAGGAGCCAAGCCAGTTTGGTCGCCGAGAAGTAGGAATCGAGGATGAGGCCGGTGGCCGCGCGAATCGCTGGGCCGTGGCCGGCTGCTTCGAGGGTCTGGCACAGAGCCGCGCCGCGGCGGTCCTGCCACACGATTGCGCGGTGGATCGGCCGTCCTGTTTTCCGGTCCCACAGGAGGCATGTTTCGCGCTGGTTGGCGATCCCAGCGCCAGCGATGCAGTCCGCGGCGACGGCCTCGACCGCCTCCCGGCAAACCGCGACGGTTGCTGCCCAGATTTCCTCGGCGTCGTGTTCGACCCAGCCGTCGCGCGGGTAATGCTGATCCAGCGGCCGTTGTGCGGACGTCACGATTCGCCCGTTGCGGTCAAAGACAATCGCGCGGGTACTGCTGGTCCCTTGGTCGATCGCAAGAAGAAGATCTGGCGTGGTCATCTAGGTGTG
Source organism: uncultured Alphaproteobacteria bacterium (assembly GCA_964350495.1). GTDB lineage: Bacteria > Pseudomonadota > Alphaproteobacteria > SHVP01 > SHVP01 > CALJDF01. Next base: position 4,821 of record CAYGKG010000023.1, on the reverse strand, counting down.
GACCTCGGCAATCCAGGTGTAGTTCAGGTAGCCGATCCGGGCTATTGGTTCGAGGGCGCGCCCATCCACGATTCCGTCGATCAGGGCAAAGGGGGCGGAATTGCGCCGCCCGGCGGCGTCGACGGTGGAGATCGATCCGATAGGACGCGGCATGACCAACGTACTGAGGGGGTCGTGTCGCAATCCGTCACCGTTTTCCGGGTGGTAGAGCATGAATTCTCCTTACAACCCAATCCCTACCCTACGTGCTGTTGCCCCGACGTATGGGAATAGCGCCTTTCCTCCTGTATAATCGACTTGGACGAAACAATAAGGCTACTGGGAGAGTATCCATGAAATTCAAGACAATGGTCTTGGGCGGGATTGCTGCGTTCTCGATGTTGGGAGCGGCGACCCTCGCCCAGGCGGCGAGCGACACCCTACGGGTCGCCCACTACGACAACCCGGCGCAGGGTGGCATGCCCTACGGCACCTTTGGGGCTAACGGCGCCTATCAACTTTATGCGATTTTCGACGGGTTGACCTTTGTCGATAACGACAAGTCGACCAACCCGCTTCTCGCGACGGAGTGGACGCTAACCAGCCCGACGACGTGGGTGGTTAAACTGCGCCCGGGTGTGACCTTCCACAACGGCGAGCCGTGGAACGCCGACGCGATGATTGCAAACGTGAATGCGATCTTGACCGACGAAGTCGTGTCGAAGCAGCAGGCTAGCCGTCAGCTCAATACGATGGCGAGTGCGAAGAAAATCGACGACCTGACCGTCGAAGTGACAACCAAAGCACCCGATCCGCTGTTCCCGAAGCGCCTGCACATTATGCGCGTGCATGAACCCAAGGCGTGGGCCGATCTCGGTGCGGAAGGGTTCTCCCGGAATCCGGTCGGCGCCGGTAGCTACAGGGTCGTCGAATGGAAGGCCGATCGAATCACAATGACGGCCTACGATAACGCCTGGCGCAAGCCCAAGATGAAGAACGTCGATATCGCCATTATTCCTGAAATCGCGACCCGGATTCAGGCGATCAACTCCGGCCAGGTCGACATCGCCTGGGCATTGGACAACAGTGCGATTGCACTGCTGGACAGCGCCGGCAACAAGGTGGTGCTTTCACCGCGGCACGACACGTTGAACCTGATTCTGCTGCATCAGAAGAAGGAAAGCCCGGTTTCGGATGTCCGTGTTCGCCAGGCTCTAAATTACGCCTATGACAAAGAAACCTTTGTCAGAGAGGTTATGGGCGGCATCACCAAGACCAACGGGCAGCCGTCCGACTCCACGGCGACCGGGTATTTCGAGGACATCAAGCCCTACCCCTACGATCCGGAAAAAGCCAAGCAGCTCTTGGCCGAAGCGGGCTACCCGAACGGCTTCGATATGAAGGTCGAATTGGTCACGTCCAGTGGCGAATTCGGCGACACGTTCCAGGCGATGGCGCAGGATTTCAAGAAGGTCGGCGTCAACGTGGAACTGGTGAACCTGTCGATCCCCATCTTCGTGCAAAAGGTCCTGGCGCAAAAGCCGTGGGAGGGCGATGCCTTCACCATGATGTACGAAGCGCATCCGATGGCCGATCTGTCGCGGGTCATGGGGACGCATTCGTGTAATTTCTTCGCAAAGCACACGTGCTTCGAAGAGATCATGCCGACGATCAAGGCGATGGATGCTGAGATGGATCCGGCAAAGCGCGAACCGCTTTTGCGCAAGGTGGCCCAATTCTACCACGACAACGCCGCTGTGGTGTTCAGCCATGAACGCCCGGCGATCGACGGTCTCTCCCCGAAGGTAAGGGGCTATTCGCTCGTCAATCGCGTGCCGTCATGGTCCGAGATTGAGGTTGTCGACTAGTCGACAATTTCGCAGGAACGACAAAAGGGGGCTGCTTTGCAGCCCCCTTTTTTTGCTAGTGAAGCCTAACGAGGCCAAGGGCGCCTAAGGCAATTGCCGAATTGACCGATCTCGTGAGTGTCAGCACGACGCCAGCAGCCAGGACCGACTGAGCGAGGTCTTCGGCGGCACGGCACACTCTTGCGGAACCAGCCTCGCCCGAGACCACGTCGGCCAGGGCTGCTCCCATGATCGTGCTGCCGTGTTGATGGGTCGCCGCCAGCGCGAGAAGCAGTAATTCGTCCCGGCACACAGCCGAACACCACGGTGGGTGATAGCGAAGGGAGCGTCGCGGACATAGCGCTATCGCGCGTATCATGATGTCAAAGTGAGCGAGGATGAGGTGGGCTTGGGTGGTCCCTACAAGTGCCTCAAGTTCCTTTCTGGCCCGGTCGTTGGCCGTCCGATCACACTGGGCGGACCCTGTCAGCCACCACCGGAAAGCACAAAGGAGGTGCCGTTCCGCCGGGCTGAGGCAGTTTTGGCAGGAATTGGCGCTCAAGTTTTGTCCATCGGCTTTCATGGGCAGAGTGTATTGCGATTGAGAATGATTCGCAATCATCGCGCCCTTTAAGTGAGGCGCGCGATGACGGAATGAGTGGGATCTAGGGTCCAATCGAAACGGGGCGTGCCTCAAGGACCGCCTCAGTTTGGCCACTTGGGCCTAGCGTCGGGGCGGACCCGTAGGTCCGCCCCGGGATTTCCCTTCAGCGATGTGCTGTCGGACGAACCGAAGGTGTCGACCGGGATCGTATCGGCGCTTTCGGGCGTCGCCAATAACGTCAACAACCTGCAACATACGGCGCCGATAAATCCGGGCAACAGCGGCGGTCCGTTGCTCGACGGACTGGCGCGGGTCATCGGGGTCAACAATGCCCGGCTTGCCATTGATGGTCAGCAAAATACCAACTTTGCGATCCACGGCGCGGTCGTCACGCAGCTTCTCGATTCGCTTGGTGTTGCGTACAGCCGTGTCGCCGGCGGGATGCCCGCCGCGGTCCCCGACATCGCCCGCCGGGCGAACGGGTTCACCGTGAAGATTCTCTGCCACGCCTGAATCGGATGATCCGGCGACTCTCCCGGTTTTGATCTACAATCGCTCTGGTGAGTTTTGTGTGCTTTGCGACGGTCGCCGCGACTCAGGTCCACGCCCAAAACGTCAGTCAGTGGAACGGCGCCGATCGCTGTACTCCTTCGGCAAAGCACTGCCAGGGCTGGGGGGGGTGAACTCCGGATCGCGAGCGGCAACGTTTGGGGAAACATCGCCGTTTCCAAAAACGGGGCCTCGGGGACCGCCGAGCTTATCTATTGCCGGTAGACGGCGATCTCAATCTTGCCGAGTTGACCGGTTACTCTCTCGATACGCTGCACAGCAATCTGTCGCGTCTGCCAGCGCGGTCGGTGCAAATCTTTGTCGATGCCTGTTTCTCGGGCAATTCGGCGGGCGGCTCGCTCCTGCTGGCGACATCCGGGATCGGGTTGTCGCCGGCGTTGCCGGACGGCGCCAAAGCAGGCGTAGTCATGGTTACTGCGGCTTCGGGCGATCAGGTCGCAAGCTGGGACGAAGACGCCGGGCAGGGCCTATTCACCCGGCACCTCCTGATGGCGCTCCAGGGGCTTGCGGACAAACAGGGGTGGGGGAACGGCGACGGCAAGGTGACGCTTGGCGAGGTGAAAACCTATCTCGACGATGAAATGACCTTCCAGGCGCGCAAGCGATTCAACCGGGAACAAACCGTGACCTTCAGCGGTGGCCGGGCAACGATTGAGGCCGAGACTCCCTGAACGGTGCGGACCGGCGCCGGGCCTCGCCCAAACCCTCGGCAACGGGGCTGACCCAGGGCGCAAAGGCTCATAAAATCAAGGTTTTTCTTTGTCCTTAAGGCCTTGTCTTTAGACCTCAGCAAAAATACGGTTAAGCCTCACTGAGCAAACGGGGGCCGCGGTTTTCCGCGGCTGAAGGGCTACCCTGCGAATGGCTGAGCACTATCAGGTTGCGATCGTCGGATCGGGACCCTGTGGCATGAGCGCCGGCGGTCGTGCGGCCCAACGGAACGTATCGCACGTCGTGCTCGAGCGGACCGGCCATCTGTCCGACACGATCTATAAATACCAGAAGGGCAAGCATGTCATGGCCACGCCGGACATCCTGCCGCTGCGGAGTTCGATGGCGTTCGACGCCGGAACCCGCGAATCGATCCTCGGAAAATGGGACGAACAAACCGGATCGCTCGGGGTGAACGTGCGTTACAACGCCGAAGTTACGGCGATTACCGGCGAGAAGGGCAATTTCTCGCTCACGCTGAAGAACGGCGAAACGTTGACGGCGGACAACGTCGTGCTTGGGATCGGCCTACAGGGTAACCTGCGCAAACTCGGGTGTCCCGGCGGCGACTGGGACGGCGTTCAATACCAACTCGACGACCCCGACGAGTACGAGGGGGAGAATATCGTCGTGATCGGAGCGGGCGATGCCGCGATCGAGAACGCCGTTGCGCTCGCCAAACAAAACAATGTGTACATCGTCAACCGGCGCGACGAATTCGCCCGCGCGAAGGACGGCAACCGCAACCTTATCGAATCGGCGATCGATAGTGGCGATGTCGTTTGCTATTACAACGCCGACCCGAAAGCGGTGACGCCCGGCAAGCTGGTATTGACGGTTGCCGATGGCGAAGCGGAAATCGAGTGCGACCGAATCATTGCCCGGTTGGGTGCGGTGGCGCCGCGCAAGTTCGTCGAATCCTGCGGGATCGAGTTCCCCAGTAAGGATCCCTCGTCGCTACCGGAACTAAGTCCGCAGTACGAATCGAACGTTCCGGGTCTTTACATTGTCGGCGCGCTTGCCGGGTTTCCGCTGATCAAGCAGGCGATGAACCAAGGCTACGAAGTTGTTGAGGTTATTGTGGGGAGGCTGTGCGGGCCGCGCGCTGCG
>CAYGKG010000022.1:0-35348 GCA_964350495.1 uncultured Alphaproteobacteria bacterium | reverse complement strand
TCGCGACCGTCGGCGCCGTCGTTGGGACGGTGACCGCAGTTTATGGGCGCCTTAGGGCGGAGAAAAGGATCGGTTGACGGCGTCAGCCGTTACCGCCGGGAATGGGAAAGAGTCCGAGCACGAGTGACGGCGCCGAGTTGGCGATCGCTAGGGCCTGGACGCTAAGCTGCTGTTGCACTTGGAGTGCCTGTAGCTTGGCACTTTCCTCGGCCAGATCGGCATCGACGAGATTGCCGATGCCTTCTTCGACGACATTGATCAACGACGTCGTGAACTGACTCTGAATCTCGATTCCCTTGGCGGAGCTTCCAAGCGCCGCCAGTTTGTCTGCCGCGAGATCGATCGCCGTTTCGATTGCCGTCAGGGCGCTTGATGCGGCTGAACTGGTGGACAGACTGGCGGTGTTTATTCCCAGAGTCGTCGTGTCGAGTTTTTGCGCACTGACATTGATCACGCTGCCGTCGACGCTGCTCAGGACGTCTAGATTACTGGCGCTTTGGTCGATCAAGTTGACGTTGTTGAAGTCGGCCGTCGATACGATGGTTTCAATTTGGCTGCGCAGCTGTTGGAAATCGTTGTCGAGCGCACTGCGCGAGGCGGTATCGAGACCCGACTGGTTCGCTTGTACAGCTTTGGCCTTGATTTCGGTGAGGAGGTCGGCGATCGCGTTGCCCGCAGAGATCGCCACCGAGACGATCGAGTCGCCATTTGCCAGGGCGGTCTTTACCGCGCCGAGCCCGGCAACATCGCCCCGCAAGCGCGTCGCAATTTGAAAAGTTGCGGCGTCGTCTTTTGGGCCGCTGACCTTCAGCCCCGTCGTAATGCGCAGCTGCGTCGACTGAATCTTGGTGTTCAGGATCGAGAGCTGCTGCAGCGCGATGTTGGCGCTGGAATTGGTATTGACCGACAGACCGTCAACCATAGCGTAGCCTTTTGTTCGAAGCGCCCGGTCTCCCCACGGGAAGCGGGGGATCCTTCTGATCCAAACTGACGCTCGCCAACGCTACGGCGAACCGCGCGTTGCTACAGTCAGACAAATTCTTCGCTGATGGACGGTCGGTCAGCGGCTTCTGCTAACCCTGTGTGTCACGGCTGTGACGGACCGTGGCGACATGAAAGCAGAACTTGGGCGGGAGAGCAACGCTGCTAAAGCGCCTAATTTTCTTCAAATTTGATGCAAATTACGGATCAACCGCGGGCTGCGCGTTTGAGTTCTTCGAATTCCACCAGCGTGCGGGGCCAGTCGTCCTTGAGGAGCCGGGACAACGAGCGGTCGGCGAGGAGTTTTCCGCCGGTCTGGCAGGTCGGGCAATAGTTGGTTTCGTTGTCGGCGTAGGCAATGCGTTGAATCGGGCTGGCACATACCGGGCAGGGCTCGCCGTGGCGGCCGTGGACTGCCATTTCCTTCCGGAACGCCGTGACCTTGCGCGGCCATCCTTTGTTCGCCGCCGCCTCGGCCCGCAGTCGATCCGTCCATTCACGCAAGATCGCCTGCGCTGCTTGGTGCAGGCGCCGGCGCTCCGCGTCGTCGAGGCGCGACGTCCAAAGCAACGGCGACAGTTGGGCGCGGTGGAGGATTTCGTCCGAGTAGGCGTTGCCAATACCGCTACAGATCCGCGGGTCGGTCAGTGCGCGTTTGACCGTGTGATTTTCCGCCGTGAGACATGCTGCGAAAGCGTCGACGGTGCAGGTCGTCACGTCGATCCCGCCCGGATCGAAGGCGGCGACGTCGCCGCGGCGGGCGACCAAATTGAACGACGCGCGTCGTTTCGAGCCCGCTTCGGTCAATACCAAACTGCCCGTTTCGAAATCGAGCGCCGCGAGATTCTGTTTGCCGGTAAGGCGTGCGCCCGGTTCCTTCCAATGGAAGCGGCCTGCGATCATCAGGTGTACGATGAGGCAGGGACCGCTCTCGAACTCCAGGACCAGTCTCTTGCCGACGTGCGTTACCGTCCGCAACCGTTGACCCTCAATTGCACTCACGGGGGGATCGACGCTGCGCAAGAGAAATGGGTTCGCGATCCTGACGCGCGCTAGTCGTTGGTGTGCGGTCTTTTGCGCGATGCACTCGACATAGACGGCGATGTCGGGGAGTTCGGGCATTCCTGCGCTGCTTTCGCTTGGCCAAAGGGGGCGGCGATATGATACCTGTCGCTTACCTAGTCTAGGAGGGTCAGAGTGGAAGAACAGGTCCAAGCGGTCACCGGTTTCGTCGATACTATTGTGGATTTCGCCGTTTCGTACGGCTTCCAGATCGCCGGCGCCCTCCTTATTCTCATCCTCGGACTACGCCTTGCCCGGTGGGGCGGTGGCCGCGTAACCCGAATTGCGGAAAGCCGCGGAATCGATCCGACGCTGTCTCGGTTCATCGGCAATATCATTCGGTTTGTCGTCGTCGTATTCGTTCTCATCATTGCGATGGGGAACCTGGGCGTCGAACTGGCACCCATCGTCGCGTTTGTCGGCGCCGGTGTGCTCGGTGCAACCTTCGCGCTCCAAGGCGTGCTCTCAAATTACGCCGCGGGTCTGGCGTTGATCCTGACGCGGCCGTTCGTGGTCGGAAACACGATTCGCGTGCAGGGAGTCAGTGGCGTGGTTAGCGAGATCTCTCTGACCGCGACGTTGCTCGACGGCGAAGACGGCGAGCGCATCACGATTCCGAACAAGGATGTTATCGGTCAGGTTCTCGTCAATTCGCAGGCCGTTCGTGTTGTGGAGACGCGCATCGCGGTCGCAGACGGCGCCGATCTCGACGCCGCGATCGCGGCCTTGGCGGCGGCCATCGCCGGTGTCGAAGGAGTCGCGGTGACGCCACCACCCCGGGTGGGTCTGCACGACTTTACCTACGGCGGTTTTGTGATCGGTCTGCGGTTTTGGGTCCCTAGCATGCGCTATTTCGAGGTGCGCTACGCTGCGAATCAAGCGGCCCAGCGGGCGCTTCGGCAGACTGGCGTGGCATTGCTACCGGCGAGCGGATTGGCGCTTGCAGGCGAGGCCCTGTCGGCTGACCAGGAGTTAAACTGAAGCGGGCTCCTCGGCGCCGAGTTTGCGATCGTCGATCGGGAGGTTGACCAGGGCTGCGAATGCGCCGAGCGCGACGGCGGCCCACCATACGGGCAGGTAGCTGCCTGTCGCGTCGAAGACGCGGCCACCGAGCCAGACTCCGATGAAGGCACCGATCTGGTGGCTGAAGAAGACGATGCCGAACAGGGTGCCGACATAGCGGCGGCCGAAGACGTGGACGACGATCGACGACGTCAGCGGGACGGTCGATAGCCACAGGAGGCCCATGACCGCGCAGAAGACATACGTGCTCCATGCGGAAATCGGTAAGAGGATGTAGGCGGCGATGGCGACCGCGCGTACGAAATAGATGCCGCTAAGGATTTTCTTGTCGCGAAAGCGTCCGGCGAACGTGCCGGCGGCATAGGCGCCTGCAATATTGAACAGGCCGATCACGGCGAGACCGTAGGCCGCCGTCGAGGCGGCGAGGCCGCTGCCGGTGATGTAGGCAGGCAGGTGGACCTGAATGAACGCGACGTGAAAGCCGCAGACGAAGAATCCCGAAAGAAGCAACCAATAACCGCGATGGCCGCCGGCTTCCCGTAACGCCTGACCCAGCGTTTGTTCGCGACCGATCTTGCCGGGCTTGCCGGTGAGGGCGCCGGCCAACGGGATCATGAAGGCCGCGACGACGCCCAATAGCAGGAGCGCTGTCGGCCAGCCGTAGGCGGCAAGGAAGGCTTGGCCCAAGGGGACAAAAAGAAACTGCCCCAGGGATCCTGCGGCGGTTCCGATGCCCATCGCCCAACCGATTTTTTCGGGCGGCACGAGGCGCGTGATCGCCGCCAAGACGACCGCGAACGAGGCCCCCGATATACCCAGTCCGACCATGACGCCCGCAGTGAGGTGCATGTGCAGGGGCGAGGCCGATACCGACATCAACATCACGCCGGCGGCATAGAGAAGCGCCCCGCCGGCCAACACCCGGCCGGAACCGTACCGATCGGCAATGGCGCCTGCGAAGGGCTGGCCCACGCCCCAAAGAAGGTTTTGAAATGCAATCGAGAGGGCAAAAACCTCGCGCCCCCAACCGAGGTCCGCCGACATCGGTTCCAGGAACAAGCCGAACCCGGCGCGCACGCCGAACGAAATGGCGGAGATAAGGCAGCCTGCGGTAACGACGATCGCAACGCTTCTCATCATACTCGTGCCTCGGCCAATCCCATCTACTGCGACGATCCAGGGTTGTCCCGGCGCCAATCCCACGGCGCCGCGAACGACCCCTGCCAAATGCCCCGCCGGGCGGCCCGCGCTTCCGCTTCGGCCTGCTGGAGTGAACGCTCTGCGTCGGGCAACGCGAGGGCCAGCCCCTCGCTCACCATTTCATAGCTCAAGCTACCGCCGCCGCGCATCAGGCAATAGACCGTCGGGATGCCGCTATCACGTTCACACACGATCCGGCAGCGTAGAAAACCGCGCTGCTCTAGCGTGCGCATCAGATAGAGCCGGGCGGTTAGGCCGCAACTCCATTCCGCACTTTCGCGCTCCCCGGCATCGCAGCGCTGCTTGTCTTCGACGGCATCGATGCCGTCGAGATGGGCGGTGATGGCACCGGCGTCGGTCGATGGGAAAACCAATGTGTCGCCGTCGACCACGCGCGGGCTGGCGAAGAACCATTCTTGAGCGGAAGCCAGGTTGCCGTGCATCAACCATAACGCACAGGCCGTCACGGCTATTCGAACCCGCATTCCCGATTCCCTTCGCGCTTTCGCGCCCCCGACCGACGTGCCAGAGTAGCCCAAGGTTGCGCCGTCAGGCCACCGATTGCACCGCGACTCCGCCATCCAACGGGGGCACATGGCATCCAAGAAATTTCGCATCGCGTTGATTCCCGGCGACGGAATCGGCGCCGAGGTGGTGCCCGAGGGCATGAAGGTGCTCGAGGGCGCCGCGCGCGCCTACGGTATCGATTTCGACTGGCAGACTTTCGACTGGAGCTGTGCGCGTTTCCACAAGACCGGATCGATGATGCCGGCAGACGGCATCGATCAATTGCGGCCGTTCGATGCGATCTATCTGGGCGCGGTGGGGTTTCCGGGGGTGCCCGACCATGTCTCGTTGTGGGGATTGCTGATTCCGATTCGCCGTCACTTCGATCAATACGTGAACTTGCGTCCGGTGCGACTGTTCGAGGGTGTGCCGTCGCCCCTGGCCGCGCGGCTGCCGGGGTCGATCGACTATTGGATCGTGCGCGAAAACGTGGAAGGCGAATATTCCGAGATCGGCGGCAGACTTTACAGCGGGACCGACGCCGAGATGGCGGTGCAGGAAAGCGTCTTTACCCGGCGCGGCGTGGACCGGATCATGCGCTACGCCTTCGACCTCGCCGCAACGCGGCCCCGCAAGCACGTGACGTCCGCGACCAAGTCCAACGGCATTATCCATACCATGCCCTACTGGGACGAGCGGTTCGCTGCGATGGCCGCCTCCTATCCGGCAATCACCACCGATCAGTTCCATATCGACATTCTGACCGCGCATTTTGTGCGCAATCCCGACTGGTTCGACGTTGTGGTCGGCAGCAATCTATTCGGCGACATTCTTTCCGATCTCGGTCCGGCGACGACTGGAACGATCGGTATCGCGCCGTCGGGCAACATCAATCCCGAGCGCACCGCACCGTCGATGTTCGAGCCGGTGCATGGTTCGGCGCCGGATATCGCCGGCAAGGGAATTGCCAATCCGATCGGGCAGATTTGGTCCGGCGCGATGATGTTGGATCATCTGGGGTGCGCCGAAGCAGGCGCTGCGGTGGTGCGCGCTATCGAGCGAGTGTTGGCCGACGGCGGCGTCCGCACCCCTGACATGGGCGGGAAGGCGACAACGCGCGAATTGGGCGATGCAATCCTCGGCGCTCTTTAGACTGAAGCGGCGAGTCTTCGGATTAGCCGGTCCGGTGCGCCGCCGGTGTGGCCGACGCGGCCGGTTCCGCAGGGGCGGTTTCCCCTAATCTTCCGATGACTCCATACTAACGGAACCTCAGCGTCTCGATTGGAACCCCGTATGTTGCGCTTTAGCCGCGCGTCGCCGTGTATGAGCGGGCAAAGGCGAACACAAGGGACCGGAATCGACGCGAAGGGGATGTCGATATTTCACATAGTTTGGCGGGAAATTCTGGTCGGAGTGAGAGGATTTGAACCTCCGGCCCCTACGTCCCGAACGTAGTGCTCTACCAGGCTGAGCTACACTCCGATGAGGGCGCTTATAGCGCTGGCGTGGGGGGGCCGCAAGGCGTGGCCGACTGGGCCGATCGCGGAACGGGGCGCGGTCGAACCTTCGGCCCAATCCCGGTTCGGTTCCAAGTCCTACGGCTGCCCCGATGGGCCGCCGTTTAGGTGTGTCTAATGGCTGCGGTCGATGCAGAAATCGACCAGATCCAACAGCGTCTGTTTTTCGCCGGTGTTGGGGAAAATGCCCAGCGCGTCTTTGGCCTTGGCGCCGTAGTGGCGGGCGCGCTCCACGGTGTCGCGGAGGGCATGGTATTTCTCCATCAGGCCGATGGCGCGCCGGATATCGGAATCGCTTTGTTCGCTCTCCTCCATTGTGCGGCGCCAGAACTGCCGTTCCTCGTCGTTGCCGCGGCGATACGCCAGGATGACGGGGAGCGTGATTTTGCCCTCGCGAAAGTCGTCGCCGACGGTCTTACCCAGGGTGATCGAGTGCGAGGAATAGTCGAGCGCATCGTCGACGAGCTGAAAGGCAATCCCGAGATTGCGACCGTAGCCGTCGAGCGCCTCTTCCTCTTGGCGCTTGCGGTCGGCGACGATCGCACCGATTCGGCAGGCCGCAGCGAAGAGGGCCGCCGTCTTGGCGGCGATGACGTCGAGGTAGGTGTCTTCGCTGGTGGTCGTGTCGTTGGTGGTGAGCAGCTGATGCACTTCGCCTTCGGCTATCACCGCGGACGCCCCCGACAAAATCTCAAGAACCCGCAGCGATCCGTCCGCGACCATGACCTGGAAAGCGCGGCTGAAGAGGAAATCGCCAACCAGGACGCTGGCCTCGTTGCCCCACAGGGCGTTCGCCGTTTCGACACCGCGCCGCAACGCGCTGTCGTCGACAACATCGTCGTGCAGCAAGGTCGCGGTATGGATGAACTCGACACAGGCGGCCAAATTGATGTGGCGTTGGCCCTCATAGGCGCAGAGCTTTGCGGCGGCAAGGGTCAGCATGGGGCGGATTCGCTTGCCGCCCGAGGCAACCAAATGACCCGCGAGTTGCGGAATGAGCGGCACCCGGCTTTGCATGTGATGCAAGATGACTTGATTGACCCGCTCGAGGTCGGCGGCAACGAGCGACTTCAGGCGGGTAAGCGCTTCCGCTGAATTCGCGCGTTCTTCGTCGAGTTGGACGACATTCGTCAAAGTGCGACCCCTATCTTGACGCCTAGCAAGGCTGACGCGAGCATATGAGTCCCGCCGCTGAGCGGTCAAGCAACCGACGGGGGCCTTAGGGCAATGCTCGAAGTATTTCGCACCAACGACCCGGTCTTGATCTCGTGGCTTGAGGCGCTGCTGCGCAGCGAAGGGATCGAATCCTTTGTGATGGACGCGCATACCAGCGTGCTTGAGGGCAGTATCGGGGCAATTCCGCGCCGCTTGATGGTGGTCAACGACCACGGATCGCGGGCCGTCGCGATCTTGCATGCGGCGGGTTTGGAGTACGACCCGCGCAACAATTGATCGAGGCGTTCACCGACGACACCTTGCTCGGCGGACGGGTCACGTTACGCCAGCCCAGGGACGGATTCCGCGCGACCAGCGACGCCCTCTTTCTGGCGGCCGCCCTGACGGCAGCGCCGGGAGAGAAACTGCTCGATGTCGGCGTGGGTGCGGGCGCAGCCTTGCTTGCCGCCGCCGCGCGCATGCCCGCCTGCAACTTTGTCGGCATCGATACCGACGCCGAGGCGCTTGGCTATGCGCGCTCTAACGTTGCCACGAACGGGTGGGCGGACCGTGTCGTGCTCAGCCACACGGACCTCGCAGATATTGCAGCGGTCCCGGCTCCCGCCTATCACCATGTCTTCAGCAATCCGCCCTACTATGCGAATGGCTCAGGCCGCTTGTCGCCGGTGGCGGCCCGGACGCGCGCCCGCCACGCCGGGCAGATACCGCTGGCGACGTGGGTGCAGCTGTGCGCGGCCGCCGCATCGAGAAGCCTGACCCTGGTGCTTCCGGCCGACCGCGAGGCCGAGGCGCTGGGGGCGCTGCCACCGGGATTCTCCGTCACCAGGGTTCTTCCCCTTGCAGCGCACGCCGGAAAACGACCGACCCGCGTGATCGTCCAGTCTTGGAAAGAGGGCGGCGGTCGCGGCGTCGTGCGCCTTCAGCCCTTCATCATTCACAAGCTTGGCGGCGGTTTCTCCGCAGCGGCCGACAGCATCCTGCGTGCGGGCGCGCCGCTTAGCCTTGCCGGATGATCGGGCCATCCATAAGTTGACGCAAATGCGCATTCCCTTCTTCCGCAATCGCACCCCCGTCGTTCCCGTCATTCGTCTGACCGGGATTATCGCCGCCGGCGGCCGTGGCCGCGGCACGATTAACCTCGCGAATATGGCCGGTATTCTGAATCGCGCGTTCAGCGTGCGCGGTGCGCGCGCCGTCGCGCTCGATCTGAACTCACCCGGAGGGTCGCCGGTTCAATCGGCGCTGGTTTACAAGTGGATCCGGGCGCTGGCCGACGAGAAAGAGCTCCCGGTGCTCGCCTTTACGCAGGATGTCGCCGCGTCGGGCGGCTATTGGCTGGCCTGTGCAGCCGATGAGATATTCGCCGATGAGAGCTCGATTGTCGGGAGCATAGGCGTGATTTCCAGCGGTTTCGGTCTCCAGGGATTGCTTGAACGAGTCGGTGTCGAGCGACGGGTCCACACGTCGGGTGCGCGCAAGGGATTTCTCGATCCGTTCTTGCCCGAAGACCCCGAAGACGTTCGCCGCTTGGAGGCCCTCCAGGGCGAAATTCATGGTTCGTTTCGGGCGCTCGTGCGCGCGCGGCGTGGAGAACGGCTCAAGGGGACGGACGACCAGCTTTTTTCCGGCGAATTTTGGACGGGCCGAAAGGCGTTGGACCTGGGCCTGATTGACGGCCTCGGCGATCTGCGGTCGGTCTTGCGGCAACGTTTTGGCAAGAAGGTGAAGATGCGCGTCTTCGGCGTCCAGGAAAGCTGGCTGCGGCGCCGGATTGGCATGGCGACGGCCGACGGGGTTTCGCCCCACTGGTCGGCGGATATGATCGCCGCATTGGAAGCCCGTGCTCTCTGGTCGCGCTACGGACTCTGATGTTCGGATTCAGCCTGCCAAAGCTCATTTTTACGGCGATCCTGATCGGGGCCGCTTGGTATGGCTTCAAGCTGCTGAGCCGCCGGGGTAGCGAGCGCCGGCGCGACGATGTCGGCGACACCGTCCGGTGCCCGGTCTGCGGCGATTTCGTCGCGGCCGAGGGGGCGGAAAACTGCGGCAAAGCCGGCTGTCCCAACGGTCGAGGTTAGGCCGTTGTTCGGGTTGACCGATCCCGAAGGCGTCGCTACGTTGCCCGCGCATTTCAGCCTCCGGAACCGCAATTTGCCATGATGGACGGGCGTGCGCCCTCCTTTCAGGACCTCATCCTTACGTTGCAAGGATATTGGGCCCGGCAGGGGTGTGTGATACTTCAGCCGTACGATCTTGAGGTCGGTGCGGGCACATTTCATCCGGCGACGGCGCTGCGCGCGCTCGGCCCCGATCCGTGGAAGGCTGCCTACGTCCAGCCGTCACGGCGGCCCGCAGACGGTCGTTATGGGGACAATCCCAATCGGCTACAGCACTACTACCAATTTCAGGTGATCCTGAAGCCGTCGCCCCCGAATTTCCAACAGCTTTACCTCGATAGTCTTGCCGCGATCGGGATCGATTTCTCCAACCACGACGTCCGGTTTGTTGAAGACGATTGGGAAAGCCCCACGCTGGGCGCCTGGGGCCTGGGTTGGGAGGTCTGGTGCGACGGGATGGAGGTCAGCCAGTTCACCTATTTCCAGCAAGTCGGCGGGATCGAATGCAACCCGGTGTCGGGCGAACTGACCTACGGATTGGAACGCCTAGCGATGTACGTGCAGGGGGTCGAGAACGTCTACGATCTCGACTGGAACGGTGCCGGGGTGACGTACGGCGACGTGTTCTTGCGCGCCGAACGCGAATTCTCCGCCTACAACTTCGAACACGCCGACACGGCGATCCTGCGCACCCATTTTGCCGACGCCGAGAAGGAATGCGCCGCGATTATCGCGCAGGGACTGGCGCTACCGGCCTACGATCAATGTTTGAAGGCGAGCCATCTCTTCAATCTCCTGGACGCGCGCGGCGTGATCAGCGTTACCGAACGCGCCGCGTTCATCGGCCGCGTTCGGGCGCTGGCGCGCAGTTGCTGCGAAACCTGGTTGAGCGGGTCGCCGGACAATGGCTGAGTTCCTGCTGGAAATTCTCAGCGAGGAAATTCCCTCGCGCATGCAGGCGCCGGGCGCGGCGAGTCTTCGCGCGGCGGCGCTCGAACACCTCAAGGCGGGGGGATTTACCTGGAGCCGCGCCGACATCTTTTGGACGCCGCGGCGGTTAACGCTGCTTATCGACGGTTTGCCTGAAAAGCAGCCCGACACCAACGAAGAGCGGCGCGGTCCGCGCGCGGACGCGCCGGAAAAAGCGATCGAAGGCTTTCTCGCGTCGGTGAGTCTCCGGCGCGATCAGGTGGAGGTGCGTCAAACCAAGAAGGGCGACTTCCTATTTGCGGTTCTAGCGCGCAAAGGCCTGCCCACCGCGGACTTCCTCGCGGGCTGCCTGCCGGAGGTCTTGGCCAAGGTGGCATGGCCGAAGTCGATGCGCTGGGGGGAGCACGCAGTGCGTTGGGTGCGGCCCATCCAGTCGATCCTGTGTCTGTTGGACGGTGCGACGGTGCGCTTCGCCTTCGGCCCGGTAGAGTCCGGAGACACGACGTCTGGCCACCGGTTTCACTATCCGGCGGTTTTTTCTGTCGCAAACTACGCCGATTACCGCGTCAAATTGCGCGATGCGCGTGTGATGCTGAACGCAGGAGAGCGGGAATCCTTCATTGCGGCGGGCGACGGCCTCGATGCCGCGCGCGAAGCGCTGGTGGTTGTCGAGGACGAGGCGTTGCTGGAAGAAGTCGCCGGCCTAGTTGAGTGGCCGGTGGTACTGACGGGGCGCTTCGATGAATCGTTCTTGTCCGTTCCCGAGGAGATGCTGCTGGCGACGATGCGGGGACACCAGAAGTACTTTGCGCTTCGCCGTCGCGACGGCGCCCTTGCGCCTCGGTTCATTTGCGTTGCCAACCTGGACGCGGCGGACTCGGGCAAGTCGATTATTGCCGGTAACGAGCGCGTGCTGCGGGCGCGACTGTCGGACGCCAAGTTTTTCTGGGACCAAGACCGGCGTCATAGCTTGGCGAGCCGGGTGCCGCAGCTCGGCGATATCGTTTTTCATGCCAAGCTGGGTGGGCTGGACCAGAAAACGGACCGAATCGAAGCGCTCGCCGTACAGCTTGCCGATCATATTCCCGGCGCCGATCGCGACCGGGTGCGCGCGGCGGCACGCCTGGCCAAGGCGGACCTTGTCACGCAAGCGGTGGGCGAGTTCCCGGAACTCCAGGGCGTTATGGGGCGTTACTACGCGCTCAACGACGGCGAACCCGAAGACGTCGCCGTTGCGATCGCCGAACATTACAGCCCGAAGGGACCGACGGACTCTTGCCCGCAGCAACCGATTTCCATCGCGGTCGCTCTGGCCGACAAGATCGATACGCTCGTCGGATTTTTTTCCATCGGAGAAACACCGACCGGATCCAAGGACCCCTACGCGTTGCGCCGCGCCGCGCTCGGCGTCATCCGCCTTATCCTAGAAAATCGACTGTCCCTTGGTCTGCGCGACGTCCTTGCGGCGTCGGCGCGGTCTTACGATCCGACGATCGCCAAAGGGTTCGACGCCGATGCGCTGATGGCCTTCTTTGCCGATCGCTTGAAGGTGTATCTGCGCGACCGTGGCGTTCGACACGATCTGATTTCCGCCGTCTTCGCATTGGACGGTGAAGACGATCTGCTTCGTGCGCAAGCCCGCGTGGCGGCGCTGACTGCGTTCCTTTCGACCGACGACGGGGCCAACTTGCTGATGGCTCACAAACGCGCGAGCAACATCGTCCGTATCGAGGTGAAGAACGATGGTCGTCCCTATCCTGGACCGGCCGACCCAGGCGGCTTGACCGACGATGCCGAGCGCGCGCTGGCGCAGCGCCTTTCGGAGACCGCGCGCGAAAGCGGCATCGCAGTGGCGCAACAGGATTTTGTCGGCGCCATGGCGCATCTTGCCGCGCTGCGGGGGCCGATCGACACTTTTTTCGAACGGGTCAAAGTGAACGTTGAGGACGCCGAACTTCGGGAGAACCGGCTTCGGTTACTGTCGCAGATCTGTGGCACGCTCAATCAAGTTGCGGATTTCTCACAGATCGAGGGATAGCGGGGACGTATGACAAAGTGGGTCTATAGTTTTGGTGACGGCAGTGCGGAGGGGCGCGCCGAAATGCGCTCGCTGCTCGGCGGTAAGGGCGCCAATCTGGCTGAGATGAGCAACCTTGGTTTGCCGGTACCGCCGGGATTCACGGTTACGACGGAAGTGTGCACCGCCTATTACGACAACGACCGGCAGTACCCCGCCGACCTGAAGAGTCAAATCGACGATGCCCTCGCGCAGGTCGAGAAAACCGTCGGTGCCAAATTCGGCGATCCGGGCCGGCCGTTGCTCGTCTCGGTGCGATCCGGTGCGCGCGCCTCGATGCCAGGAATGATGGATACGGTTCTGAACCTCGGGCTGAACGCCGAGACAGTGAAAGGGATTGCGCGCAACAGCGGCAACGAGCGGTTTGCCTGGGACAGCTACCGCCGGTTCATTCAAATGTATTCCGATGTGGTGCTGGGGGTTGAGCACCACAATTTCGAGGAACTTCTCGACCAAATGAAATCCGAGAAAGGCGTCGCTGGCGATACCGATCTCGACGCGGACGATCTACGCCGGCTTGTCGAGATGTACGCAGCCTTGGTCGAGCGTGAGCTGGGCAAGCCCTTTCCCCAAGACGTGCACGACCAATTGTGGGGCGCGATGGGCGCAGTATTCGGTTCGTGGATGAATCAACGGGCAGTAACCTACCGGCGGCTGAACAACATTCCGGCCGCGTGGGGCACGGCGCTCAACGTGCAAGCGATGGTGTTCGGCAACATGGGCGACAGCTCGGCGACCGGTGTCGCCTTCACCCGAAATCCCTCGACCGGTGCGCGCGAGTTCTTTGGCGAGTTCCTCGTGAACGCGCAGGGCGAGGATGTCGTCGCCGGAATCCGCACGCCGCAGCACCTCACGCGAGAAGCGCGGGCGCAGGATGGTTCGACCTTGCTGTCGATGGAAGAGCTGATGCCGGATGTTTTCGGCCAGTTGGAGGATATTTATAAATCCCTCGAAGCCCACTACCGCGACATGCAGGACATCGAGTTTACCGTTCAAGAAGGCAAACTCTGGATGCTGCAAACGCGCAACGGGAAGCGGACTGCGCGCGCGGCTTTGAAAATTGCGGTTGGGATGGTCGAAGAGGGTTTGATCAGCGAGGTCGAGGCGATCAAGCGAATCGATCCGGCATCCCTCGATCAATTGCTTCATCCGACCCTGGACCCCGATGCCCATAAGGACATTTTGGCGCGCGGCCTGCCGGCGTCGCCGGGTGCGGCCTGCGGACGGGTCGTCTTCAATTCGGACGAAGCCGAGTCGCTGGCGAATGCCGGCGAAAAAGTCGTACTGGTGCGCGAGGAAACCAGTCCTGAGGATATCCACGGGATGCATGCCGCGCAGGGCATTCTGACGAGCCGCGGCGGGATGACCAGCCATGCCGCCGTCGTCGCGCGGGGTATGGGGACGCCGTGCGTGTCCGGCGCCAACTCGGTGCGCATCGACTACAAGAAGCAGCAATTCACGGTCATGGACCGGGTCGTGAAAAAAGGCGACATCATTACCATCGACGGCGCCAAGGGCGAGGTCATGATGGGCGAAGTCGCGATGATTCAACCCGAACTGTCGGGGGACTTTTCTCGACTAATGGTATGGGCGGATGCAGCCCGCCGACTAAAGGTCAGGGCAAATGCGGAGACGCCCGCCGACGCGCAAACGGCGCGGGAGTTCGGGGCCGAGGGAATCGGCCTTTGCCGCACCGAGCATATGTTTTTCGATGCGGATCGGATCGTCGCCGTACGCGAGATGATTCTTGCCGATGACGAGGCCGGCCGCCGCGCCGCATTGGCTAAGCTCTTGCCGATGCAGCGAAAGGACTTCACCGAGTTATTCCGGATCATGCATGGTTTACCGGTCACAGTTCGGCTTCTCGATCCGCCGCTCCATGAATTCCTGCCGCATTCCGAAGCAGAGATCGAAGAGGTTGCGGCCGCTGCGGGTGCAGACCCCGAGAAACTGCGCCGCCGCGCGGCAAGTTTGCATGAGGTCAACCCGATGCTGGGTCATCGCGGCTGCCGGCTCGGAATCTCCTATCCCGAGATCTACGAGATGCAGGCGCGGGCGATCTTCGAGGCCGCGTTGGATGCAGGGGCGGCAACCGGGGAGGCCGTGATACCCGAAGTGATGGTGCCGCTCGTCGCGACGAAACGCGAACTCGACCTGATCAAGGAGCGCATCGACGGGGTTGCCCAGGCCGTCCGAGAGGAACGCGGGCAGGTGTTGGAATACCTAGTCGGGACGATGATCGAGTTGCCGCGGGCAGCGCTTCGCGCCGGCGACATCGCTGCTAGCGCAGAGTTCTTTAGTTTCGGAACCAACGACCTGACCCAAACCGCGCTGGGTATCAGCCGCGACGACTCGGGCAACTTCCTAGAAGACTACCGGACCAACGGCATCTTCGAGGTCGATCCGTTCGTCTCGATCGACCAGGAGGGTGTGGGGGAACTGGTGCGCATCGCCAGCGAACGCGGGCGGGCAGCGCGCGCCGGCCTGAAGCTGGGGATATGCGGCGAACACGGTGGCGATCCTGCATCCGTCCGCTTTTTTCATTCGGTCGGTTTGGACTACGTTTCGGCGTCGCCCTATCGGGTGCCGATTGCGCGTCTTGCAGCTGCTCAGGCCGCACTCGCGGACTGATCGACCGGCGCCTCGTCTTTAGGGGAGTTGTCGCCCAAACGAACCTTGTGCGTGGCCGCTCCGTCATCGACCGGTTCGAGGGAAAGGTGTTGGAGCGATCTGATCACCGCCGGCGACTCCGCCGCGGCTATCCCGAGACCGAGTTCGCCTGCCGTCAAGCCCCGCATCATGCCGATCGTCCGCTCGACAACCGCGCCGCGGAGAACCTGCCGGTCCCGTTGGGCGACCATCTCGACGGTGCCGATGTCGAGGGAAGCTCTGAACGCGGCGCGTCCGGCCATCCGGTCGTGCCTAGCGAGTTGCCGCGCGGCGTCCAGGGCCTGGCCTGGGGTTGGGAAGAGAGCGACGATCGCGTCGCCAAGGCGACTGGCAATCGACCCGCCGCAACCCCGAACAATTTCGGTTGTCTCCTTCAATAAGTCGCTGGCTTCTTTGAACGTCTGGGCGTCGCCGCTCTTTCGATAGCGTACGGCAAGGCCGGCGAGGTCGGTCGCGAGGACCGCGACGTCCTCAAGCAGGAATGCATCGCCGTGTGGCGGTAGCTCGGACCCACCGACGTCACGGTGGGCTTGGAGCATCAGGGCCTGCCGGGCAGGATAGCCATTTCTCTTCGAGTCCATCGCGCTTAGGTCGACGAGGTGCGGCACTGAGTCTTGATTTACGATTTCCAGGGTGCCGCAGCCCTCCTGCCGGGCTTTCGTCGCAGCAACGCTGCCGTTGGAGATCACGAGATTCGGGGCGCTGCCATCAAGCGTGACCGCAACGGTTTCAAATCCCGAACCGGCAACGCGTACCCGCACAGTGCCCATGATGCCCTGCCACTTGGTAATGAGGCGCTTTCGTGCGCCGACGGCCACGCGCGCGTGAATTCCGGGCTGGTTTGCCGGCTCGTCGCCGGCAAACCGCCCGGCAGGAAACCCCTTGAGCGCCAGCGCCAGCAGGAACACGACCTCAACATTCCGTGTCAGATTGGCTGCAACGATGGCGCTGCAATGCGGGCATTGGGCGGATGGCGGCACCTCCTTGAGGTGGCTATGCCGCGAGACATCGCGGCTGCACTGTGGGCAGCTCAAGAGCCACTGTTTGACGAGAATGCCTGTCGCGCTCGCGGCAAGGAGAACCTCGACGGTTTCATCGGCGGGAGCGTTCCACATTTGGGCAACGACGAGTGGGCGAATCGGTGCGATGTCATGGGTCTGCGCGCCGGCGATCCAGCGGACCAAGCGTGAGACTTGGCCTTGGCCGTAGTCGGAGCCGTCTGCCCGCATCGCCCCGTCGGTCAGAATGCCGCGGGTGGTTTGGGGCAAGCGCCGTTGCATCGGGAAGGGGCTGTCCGTTTGTCCCGCCGCCCACAGCCCGACCGTCCGGCCTGCTTCGTTCATGGCCCGGTCGAGCTTGGCGCGGTTGAATAGGGCCAACAACAGAGCGGCGATCACGCCGCGCGGACGAAAAATCAAATCATGGCGAACGATACAGCGACGATCTTGCCGATCGATCGTGATCGTCCAGTCGATGCTTTCAAGCAGGCCCTGATTGCTGATGCGGCGAAAGTGCAACCAACGGCCCTCGATCCACTCGACCGGTTCTTCGTGCCAATGGCGCATCACCCGCGGCACGAGCATGTTGCCAAGCGCTGTTCCCGTGAAGCGCGTTGTCCCGTCGCCCTGCTTGGTTTCGGCATACTGAGCCTCTGGCAAACCGATTGCTTCGGCAAGGCGACCGACGCTGTTCAGCGCGGACCACACGCGTTCCGGCGGGGCGGCGATCGTCCACTCGTAGTGTCGTCGAATTGGGTTTGACAGGATCGTAGCTCCACGAGAACTGTGACTTGCCCCGTCCCCCCAGACGGTCTCGCACCGGGCCTAGTATCTACCCGGTGATCCGTCCTTTGGATGCGCCAGTTCGACCCCTAACTGACTTCGCTGTGGCGAAAGCAGGTGACGGTATGGTCGTTCACGATGCCGACAGCTTGCATAAAGGCGTAGCAGATCGTCGGGCCGCAAAACCGGAACCCCAACGATTTCAATTCTTTGCTCATAGCCTCGGATTCGGGCGTCGCCGTCGGCACGGCGGCCATGGTGTGCCACCGATTGGTGATCGTCCGACCGTCGGTGAACTGCCAAATCAGGCGGTCGAAACTGCCTGGTCCTGATTCCATGATATCGCGCCACAGGCGGGCGCTCGCTATCGTCCCTTCGATCTTTGCGCGGTTTCGCACGATGCCGGCATCGGCCATCAACGATTCGACCTTCTTGGGTTTGTAGGCGGCGATCTTGTGGGGCGAGAAACCGTCAAACGCGCGACGAAAGTTCTCTCGTTTGCGCAGGATCGTGATCCAACTGAGCCCGGCCTGGAAACCATCCAAGATAAGTTTCTCGAACAGCGCTTGGTCGTCATGCTCGGGGACGCCCCATTCTTCGTCGTGATAGGCGACATACATCGGATCGCTGCCGCACCAGCTGCAGCGGTCGGACCGGTCGGTCGTCACGACGGTTGCGCCGGGATCACCGGGGCAGGCGTGCACCGTGCGATCTCGAGCGTTCCGGCACACAGACGCTCCCCCGCCGTTGCCGCATCGATTCTGAGATGGGCAAGCGCATATCTGCCGCTAGCGCTCAGTATTTCGCCCACAACGGTTTCGCCTTGGTGAATGTCGGTGCCGGGGGTGGGCAGGCCTTCGCTGAACGCGATTCGGTAGAGCGCCTTCTTGACCTTGCCGCGATTGTGGGTGCGCGCAGTGAGTTCCTGGCCGACGTAACAGCCCTTGTCGTAACTCACGGCGCCGAGCGGATCGAAGCCGTATTCCAGGGGGAAGGCTTTTTCGACCGGAATGTCTTGACCGCCGTTCGGAACGCCAAGGCCGATACGGTGCGCGTCGTACGTGTCGTATGCGGTCATGGTGACACCCAGCGATTCGAGCCGCACAACGGGGATTTCAGTACAGTAGAGTCGCAGGCCCAGCAGCGGCGTCCGTGGGTCGGCAATCGTCGTACACAGTTTCTCGTCGGCGACCCGCTCGGCCCCGGGCCCGAACACGGCGTAGACGGCGTAGGATTCCGTGACGTCAGCAAGATCGACCTTTGCCCGTAAGCGGTACATCGTCAGGCGTCGGAGCAGTTCCGGAACGCGGGTCCGTTCGGTGTCAAGAACTAGGGATTCGCCGATCTGCACAATTATGAAATCGTGCAAGAACTTCCCTTGGGGGGTCAGGAGGCCTGCGTAGATCGGGCGCACCGGGCTCACCAGGTCTACATCGTTCGTGACGAGGCCTTGTAAGAAGGGTCGCGACTCGGCGCCGCCAACTCGGATGAGGCCGCGCGACTCCAGATGGGTGGCTTGAATCTGCGTTAGGGGCATTGGGGGCATCCTAGGCTGAGATGGTCAGCGTAACTGTTCTTTGCAAGACCTCAAGGCGCGACGTATAAGCACAAGCTATGACGCACCCCTTGCGCGTTGCCCTGCGACCCCTAATCCTGCTTGCCGTCCTGGCCGTCGCCGGTTGCAGCGCCATTTTCTCGGTCGGCGATGTCGAGGCGATCGACTTTCCGACGCTCGGCTTGGCCGATTCGCCGAATCAGTTCCTTGTTTGCCCGCCGGGCTATTGCTTGGCCACATCCAACCTCGAAAGCCCTACTTACCCGGTCGGAGTTGGTGACCTGCGCACGGCGTGGGAAGCGGTCGTGGCTGCGTCGCCCAGGACGGAACGGGTGCAAGTGTTCGGTAGTGGCAGCCAAGTGGCCTACGTACAACGTTCTGCCCTGCTCAAGTTCCCCGACATTATCTCGGTAGCCTTCATTGGCTTGGATGCGGGCCGCTCCAGTCTTGCTATCTACAGCCGGTCGGTTTACGGCAGCTCGGATTTCGGCGTGAACGAAAAGCGGATCGAGGTCTGGCTCGACGAGCTTGCCGGCGAGGTCGATCGGCGAGCGGGTCGTTGAGAATCTTGTTTGTGACCTCAAATCGCGTGGGGGACGCGATTTTGTCCACGGGATTGTTGGATTGGCTCCACGGGCAATACCCGAATGCAACCTTCACCGTTGCGTGCGGGCCGGCCGCAGTCTCGCTGTTCAAGCCCTGGCCCCGCGTGGAACGCGTCATCGCATTGCGCAAGCGCCGTTATTCCGCGCATTGGTTGTCGCTGTGGGCGGCGACGGTCGGCCAGTTTTGGGGCGTTGTCGTGGACCTTCGAGCGTCGGCGCTGGCTTGGCTATTGCCCCACCGGCGCCACTTTGTGCTTCGCTCGACGGACGACCCGATCCACCGGGTCGAATTGCTGGGCCGGGTATTGGGCCTGGTAGTCCCGCCCGCACCGCGGGTGTGGCTCGACGAAAGCCACCGCGCGGCCGCGGCAACCTTGGTTCCGGCTGGGCAGGTACTGGCGCTCGGGCCCACCGCCAACTGGGGCGGCAAGCAATGGCCGGCGGCGCAGTTCCTGGATCTTGCCCTTCGGTTGACCGGCCCCACGGGTCGGCTCGCCGGTGCGCGGGTCGCGGTGTTTGGCGCGGACGGCGAACGCGCCAGCGTCACGCCGCTGCTCGAAGGCCTACCGTCCGAAAAACTGATCGATCTGATCGGTCGCACCGACTTGCCGCTGGCCGCGGCCTGCCTCCAGCGTTGTGCGCTTTATGTCGGTAACGACTCCGGCTTAATGCATCTTGCCGCGGCAGCCGGCGTTCCAACGCTGGGTCTGTTTGGGCCTAGTCCGGACGTACACTATGCCCCTTGGGGGCGGCATACCGCGTTGGTCCGCACACCGGAGTCCTTCGCAGAGATCGTCAACGCACGAGACTACGATTATCGCAGTCAAGAAAGCCGTATGACATCGCTCGCCGTCGAACAGGTCGCGGACGCCGTCGTCAGCCTTCTGACGCGGGTCGAAGGTGCGCCGAAGTGAGCCCCCGTTTGTCCGCGCTCGTCGTCGCCCGCAACGAGGAGGAGCGGCTTGCGGCCTGTCTCGAACGCCTTGCA
This sequence comes from uncultured Alphaproteobacteria bacterium, assembly GCA_964350495.1. GTDB lineage: Bacteria > Pseudomonadota > Alphaproteobacteria > SHVP01 > SHVP01 > CALJDF01. The sequence continues at coordinate 15,159 of CAYGKG010000022.1, read as the reverse complement.
TTTGCGGACGAGCGTGTCGTCGTTCTCGATCGGTGCACCGACGGGTCCACAGCGATCGCCAAGCGAATGGCCGACATTGTCATTGACGGGGCCTGGCCGATCGAAGGCGATCGCCGCAACGCCGGTCTCGATGCCTGCACCGGCGACTGGATACTCGAGGTCGATGCCGACGAAAGGGTGACGTCCGAGCTGGCTGCGGAAATCCGCGCGCAGATCGCTCATGTCGATACTGGGTATTTCCTGATCCCGTTCCTTAACTTTGTTGGGGATCGATGTGTGCGGTACGGCTGGGGCGCATCCTGGGGCGTGTCGGCAGCACCGCGGCTATCGCGCAAAGGCGCTAAGCGTTGGGGACGCCAGCGCATCCATCCGGCGCTGGAATTGCATGGCCCTAAACGCGTTCTCCGCAATCCGATCGAACACCGGGTCGATCGCGATATATCGGATATGATTCGTCGGCTGGACAGCTACACGACGGCCCGCGCGGCGGACCTGCGGGAGAGCGGCGATGTTGGGTCGCTTGCCAACAACATCCGTCGGTTCTTCTCCCGATTCTTCAAGTGCTATTTCGGGCGCAAAGGCTACCGCGAGGGCGGTTACGGTTTTCTGATCGCTCTCTTCGCCGGTCTTTATCCGCTCCTCTCCCACCTAAAAGCGCGTCTGGAGACGGACTAACCGGTGGTGTCGGTAATGCAGGTTATGGCCGGTGCCGCCGTTGGCGGCGCAGAGGCATTTTTCGAACGATTGGTCTCTGCCTTGGCGGCGCGGTCGGTCGATCAAACCGTTGTCCTTCGCAATCATCCGAATCGGATCGCGCGGTTGCGCCGCGCCGGCGTCGATCCGGCGACCCTTCGATTCGGTGGGCCGTTGGATATTGTTACCCGGTTCAAGTTGGGTCGGCTGATCGCCGCCCGCAGGCCGCAAGTCGTGCTCTCCTGGATGAACCGGGCGACCCTGGCGGTGCCGCGCCGGGCCGGCGGGCGCGGTTTCGTTTTTGCAGCGCGCCTCGGTGGATTCTACGACTTGAAGTACTACCGCCACTGCGATCATTTGGTCGCCAACACCAAGGGCATCCGGGATTACCTGATTGCCCAAGGGTGGGACCCGGCGCGGACTCATTATCTTCCCAACTTCGTCGACGAGAGCGACGACCCGAAGCGGTCCCGGGACGACCTGGGACTACCGTCCGACCGTCCGTTAATTTTCGCAGCCGGCCGCCTGCACCCGAACAAGGGCTTCGACATCTTGATCCGTGCGCTGGCCCAAGTGCCGGAGGCCCATCTCTGTATCGCGGGATCGGGTCCGATCGGTGACGATTTGCGGCGGCTTGCCGACGAGATCGGGGTTGGCGACAGGATTACCTGGCTCGGCTGGGTCGACGGTTTGGCGGCATACTATCGGACCGCCGATGTCTTCGTCTGTTCTTCCCGCCACGAGCCGCTCGGCAACGTCGTTGTCGAAGCGTGGGCGGCGGGGTGTCCGGTCGTTGCCGTTGCCGCCCAGGGGCCCGCCGAGCTGATCGAAGACGGCGTGAGCGGCGTGCTGACGCCGCTTGAGGATCACGCAGGGCTGGCGGACGCGATCGTCACGGTGCTCGCGCAGCGCGATTTGGCGCAATCCCTGCTCGAATCGGGCCGCAGGCGTTATCTCGACGGGTTCACGCGGGACGCGGTGGTTGACCGCTACCTGGCGTTCTTCGAGGAGATCGCACGCTAATGTGTGGCATCGCCGGAATCTTGACCGTCGATGGGTCGCCGCCACCGGCAGCGGCCTTAGACGCGATGAGTCATGCACTGATTCACCGCGGTCCTGACGGCGAGGGTCGGTATCAAGCTGCGGGGGTCGGTCTGGTGCACCGTCGTCTCGCGATCATCGATCTTGCGACCGGCGCACAACCCCTAGAGGACGACGATGGCCTAGCCGTCGTTGCCAACGCCGAGATCTACAATCACGTTGAGCTCCGCGCGGCCCTGTCCGACGTCGCATTCAGGACCAACTCCGATTGCGAACCGATTTTGCCGCTCTACCGTCGCCACGGCGTCGGGTTTGTCGAACACCTGCGCGGTATGTTCGCCGTCGCGCTCTACGATCCCGCCGGCGGCGAGTTGGTTCTCGCCCGCGATCCGTTCGGGATCAAGCCGCTGTACTATGCCGAGGTTGAGTCCGGGTTTGTTTTTGCCTCCGAACTCACGGCGATCCGTGCGTCCGGTCTGGTCGAACCCAGACCGAACCAGGAACGCCGCGACGAGTTGCTCCAATTGCAATTCATCACCGGACGCAACACGCCCTTTGGGGGTATCGATCGTGTGCTGCCCGGCGAGACGGTCGTGGTCCGTCAGGGTCGCATCATTGCCCGTCATCGTACCGCGGCGCTCCCGGCTGGCGCGCCGAGCGTCTTCAACGAAAAGAGAGCGTTGGAGATTCTCGACACGACCCTGACCGACTCGGTCAGGGTTCATCAGCGCGCCGACGTACCCTATGGGATGTTTCTTTCGGGCGGCGTGGACAGCGCTGCGTTGCTTGCGCTGATGGCGGACCTCAATGAGCAGCCCGTCGTGGCGTATACAGTCGGCTTCCAAGACGATGGCGCGGACGAGCGGGTTCTTGCTGCAACTCTGGCACGGCGGGTCGGCGCCCATCACGTGCCGATCGAGGTGACCGCACGGGACTTCGTGGAGGCTTTGCCGCGCGTCGTGGCGGCGATGGATGACCCAGCGGCCGACTACGCGATCCTTCCGACGTATCTTCTGGCGGCTGCTGCAGCGAAGGATGTCAAGGTCGTGCTCACCGGCGAGGGCGGCGACGAACTGCTGGCGGGCTATGGTCGCTACCGCAGCGCGCTGCGACCCTTCTGGTTGGGCGGCCGGGAAATGCGCACCCGGGGGGTCTTCAGTGGCCTGGATGTCCTCCGCAACGACATGCCGGGCTGGCGCGATGGGCTCGTCGCAGCGCAGAGTTTGGCCGCAACAGGCGGGCGCAGCCGCCTTCAGGTCGCCCAAGCGGTCGACTGCGCAGACTGGTTGCCGAACGATTTACTCGCGAAGGTGGACCGCTGCCTAATGGCTCACGGCCTAGAAGGGCGAACGCCGTTCCTCGATCCGGTGGTCGCCGGCGCCGTGTTCCGCTTCGACGATCGGCTGAAAGTTAGGCGCGGTTTCGGCAAGTACGTCTTTCGGCGATGGCTTGAGAAGCGCCTCCCCGAAGCACAACCGTTCTCCAAAAAGCGCGGGTTCACCGTCCCGGTCGCGCGTTGGATTCACGGGCATGGGAGTCGTCTTGGCGCACTCGTGGCGCGACAGCCTGGGGTGTTGGAAGCCTGCAAACCCGACCGGGTCGCCGCGCTGTACGAGGCCGAGGGGAAACGAAATGGGCAAGCCGCGTGGGTCTTGCTGTTCTATGCTCTATGGCATCAGATTCATCTCCGGGGTGTTGGCGCCGAGGGCGATCTATTTGAGGTGCTCGATGCCGAATGATCGCGAAACAGCAGTAAGAGTGAAGCGATGACCACCTTCGTTCTCGTTCACGGCGCTTGGCACGGCGGCTGGTGTTGGCGCGAGGTCGCGGACCGGCTCCGCGGTGCGGGTCACGATGTTTTCACCCCGACGCTGACCGGTTTGGGCGAGCGGGTACATTTGGCGGGATGGCCTATCGATCTGTCGACTCATGTGACCGACATCGAGAACGTCTTGAGATTCGAGGATCTTTCGGAGGTTCGCCTGATCGGCCATTCGTATGGCGGCATCGTGATTTCCGGCGTTGCCGAGCGGATCGCCGAACGGATCGCGCATCTGGTCTATCTAGACGCCATCGTTCCGGTTCATGGCAAGCGACACATCGACCTCGTGCCGGCGCGCCCGGGCGGGTCGTTCGAGCAGATCAACAAAACCGGCGTGGATGTCAGTGCATTGCCGGTCGGGTCGATGGAATTTCTCGGGGTCACCGATCCGGAAAAAGTCGCCTGGCTGCGCAGCCATTTGGTGCCGCACCCGATGGGCACTCTATTGGCGCCGTCGGCGCTTCCCGAGGACCGAGCCGCAGGCCTGCCGCGGACGTTCATTTACTGCACCGAGCGCCAGGGCAAGTCGTTTTCGCAGTATGCACTCGCCGCGCGGGAGGATCCGTCGTGGCGCTACCGCGAACTGGCGACCGGGCACGATGCGATGGTCACCGCACCGGCGGCACTCACCGACCTGTTCCTCGAAGTCGCCTAGGTGCGCTTTCGATACGTCGCCTTGAATGCGGGCGCCCGGGTCCCGTTGCGGCGGCAAGCTCGAACTAGAGTCCGGCGGCAAGGTGACGCCGCGACCGTACCCTGCTAAACCGCCGACCAGACAAATGGGAGACCGCAATGTCCGAGACATTCAAAGCCATCCTAGCGACCGAGGAAGACGGCAAGTCCGTCGCCCGGATGACAGACCTGACCATCGGCGACCTGCCGGCTGACGGCGTTCTCATCGAGGTCGCGTACTCGGGGCTGAACTACAAGGACGGTCTCGCGTTGAATGGAAATAAAGGCAAGGTCATGCGCTCGTTGCCGATGATTCCGGGGATCGATTTGGCGGGAACCGTAATCGAATCGCCGGACCCTCGGTTTCAGGCCGGCGACGATGTTCTCGTCACCGGCTGGGGGCTCAGCGAGACGTCGTGGGGCGGCTTTACCCAGCGCGCCCGCGTCAAGGCAGATTTCCTGGTCAAATTACCGCCCGGCTTGGATGCGAAACGTGCGATGGCCATCGGCACCGCGGGTTTCACCGCGATGTTGTGCGTCATGGGATTGGACGATCACCGCGTCGCAAAGGACGGATTGCCGGTCTTAGTGACCGGGGCCGCAGGCGGTGTCGGCAGCGTGGCGGTCGCGGTTCTGGCCGCCAACGGCTACAAAGTTGCGGCTTCTACCGGCCGCACCGAAACGCATGAGTATCTTAAAGCCCTGGGCGCCAGCGAGATTCTCGATCGTGCTGAGCTCGCGGAAGCGGGTCGCCCGCTCGATAAAGAGCGTTGGGCCGGCGTGGTCGATACCGTGGGCAGCCAGACCTTGGCAACGGCGATTGCCCAGGTTGCGCGCCACGGATCGGTTGCAGCGTGCGGGCTTGCCGGCGGGAGCGATCTTCCGGCGACCGTTCTGCCGTTCATCCTGCGCGGCGTGAATCTATTGGGGATCGATTCGGTGTTTTGCCCGGGCGAACCCCGCCTGCGCGCTTGGCAGCGCCTGGCTTCAGAATTGCCGACGGACAAACTCGATGCGATGACCGAGGTGATCCCGTTCGGGGCACTCATGGAGCACTCGAAGTTGATCCTCAAGGGGCAGATTCGCGGTCGGACGGTCATCGACCTGAGGGCCTAGGGCGCGTCGCTGCCGCCCCAGGCGACGAAGTCGGGGTTTCTAAGGCTCTCTTTGGCATAGAGAAACGGGCCGCCGTCGATGGTCGTCAGCGACCCGCCGGCCGCCGCAAGAATGGCGTGCCCCGCTGCGGTGTCCCATTCCATGGTCGGTCCGAAGCGCGGATAGAGGTCCGCTTCGCCGGCGGCAATCAGACAGAATTTCAGCGAACTACCTATTTGGCGAATATCCGCGATGGCATGCTGTTTGAGGTAGGCCTGGGTGCGCTCGTCGAGATGCGAGCGGCTGGCGACGGCGACCAAGGCGTTGGGGTCGGCGTCGCGCACCTGGATGCGCACCGCGACGCCGTCCCGGTGCTGAAAGGCTCGATTCGGGCCGGTTGAGGAAAAGAGTCGATCGAGAGCCGGGGCGTAGACCACGCCTAGGACCGGCATCCGGTTTTCGATGAGCGCGATATTGACGGTGAATTCGCCGTTACCCGCGATGAACTCTTTTGTGCCGTCGAGTGGATCGACCAGCCAGAAGGGTTGATCGGGTCGGTCCAGGCGGGTTTCGCCTTCTTCCGAAACGATGGGGATCCCGGGGGTCAATTCGGTCAGTGCCGCGACGATCAGGTCGTTGGCCGCGCGGTCTGCCGCGGTCACCGGGGATTGGTCGGTCTTTTGGTCGACCTTCAGGGGGGATTGGGCGATTGCCATGATGGCGTCGCCCGCCTGCCGGGCGATTGCGCACAGTGCGTCGGGCGTTCTTGGGGGGAGGTCGGTCATCGCGGCGGGGAAACTACCACAAGTCTTTGGTTTTCAAAGGAAAATACCCTGCATTCAAGCAGCTTGACTCAGGCGTGGACAAAGCTAAAATAGAACAAAAGAAGAACATTCTAGGAACTATAAGGGTCCGAGTTGGGAGGATCCCATGGGTCAGTGTCTCGTTTTTCCGTCTAGCAGCCCGGCGAGCAAACCGGATCGCGCCACCATGCTGGGGAGTTTACGAACTGAGATTGGAGCGATCGAGGCGCTCCGCAGCGTGCGCCACGGCATGGCGCCGCTTCGCTTTGGCGACGCCATGTTGGATTCGGCCCTGCCGTGGGGCGGTTTGCCCCTGGCTGCCTTGCACGAAATAAACGGTACGGCCGCTGCGGTGGGCTTTGCGGCGGCACTGGCCGGTCGTCTTGCGGGATCGAAGCCCATTCTATGGTGCCGCGGCGCGAGCCATGAAACGGGCGGCGTCCATGGGCCGGGTCTTATCCCTTTTGGGGTTGACCCCGAGCAGGTCGTCTTTGTCGAAACGCGAAAAAAACAAGATTTGCTTTGGGTCATGGAAGAAAGCCTGCGCAGCGGGCAGCCGGCACTGGTGATCGGCGAAATCGATGCCGTCAGCTTGGTCGCCAGTAGGCGGTTGCAGTTGGCGGCGGAAGCAGGCGGCGTCACGGCCTTCTTGCTCAAGACGGCGGTAACCAAGCGTCTTTGCGATATTGCGGCGGGGACGTCGGCCTCGAGCGTGGCCTTGACCCGCTGGGTTGTTTCCTCGGCACGAAGAACGGATCGAACTCAAAAGAACGCGGCGCCCCGGCGGCAGTGGCGGGTGGATCTCGCGCATTGCCGGGCGGGGGTCCGGCGTTCCTGGTTGGTGGAGTGGAGCGATGAAGGATCAAGTGCAAGCGAAGAAACAACGCAGGGTCGTTTCTCTGTGGTTGCCGAACTTTTCGATCGAGAGGGCGAGCCTCGGACAGAGCTCCGCCAAGCGTCTTGAAGACGTTCCCCAGGTCACGGTCATTAAAGAGCAGAGCGCGCTCCGCATTGCATCGGCCGATCCGCGCGCCCAGGCGTCGGGAATTTTTCCCGGGATGCCCCTGACCGATGCCCGCGTTCTAGAGCCCGCGCTCCAGATTTATGAAGCCGATCACACGGCCGACTTGGCATTTCTCGCCCGTCTGGCCGAGTGGTGCGGCCAGTACAGCCCCTGGACGGCGCCCGATATTACCGGCGAAGCCGGCGAAAACGGCTACGGCATCTGGCTCGACGTAACCGGATGCGATCATCTGTTCGGGGGTGAAGAGGCGCTGTTGAACGCCATCGTTACCCGAATCAACGGCCTGGGCTTTGCCGCCCGGGCGGCCGTCGCCGATACGCCGGGAGCCGCCTGGGCGGTCGTACATTACGGTTTGCTGCAGGGCGAACGGGTGCTCGTGACGAAACCGGGCAGGGTGCGCGATGTCCTCAGGCGGTTGCCGGTGGCGGCGTTGCGGTTTTCGTCCGAAATTTGTTCGGGTCTTGACCGTCTTGGGTTGCGGCACGTCGGCGATTTATTTGATTTGCCGCGCGGCCCGCTGGTCTCTCGTTTCGGCGATATCCTGATCCGCCGGGTCGACCAAGCGTTGGGCCGACAGTCGGAACCGATCTCTCCCCGGAATGCGCGGCTGCGGTACCGCGCGCGGATGGCCTTTGCCGACCCGGTCGGCAAGCGCGAGGATATCGAAGAGGCCTGCCGGCAATTGCTCAAAACCCTGTGCGGTCAGTTGGAGCGCGCCGGCCGTGGGGCGCGGCGGCTCGAAGCCGTCTGCTACCGGGTCGACGGTTCGCTGGCACGCATTACGATCGGTACCAGCAAAGAGACCCGCAATGCGTCGCATCTCCTTCGTCTTCTAAGGGAGCATTTTGACTCGATCGACGCCGGGTTTGGCATCGAGGCGGTCGTTGTCGGCGCGCTGCAGACGGATCGGTTGGTCGCCGACCAGCTGAGTCTTGCCGACGTGCCCCGGCATGCACCCCGGTCTGGTACAGCGGCAGAGAGCATGGCGTCGTTGGTCGACCGTGTCGCCAACCGGGTCGGGCACAGAAATGTTCATCGCCTGGTGCCCCGCGACAGTTACGTGCCGGAACGGGCGGTTCGCCGCATGCCCTGTGCCGCGCAGGCAAAGCCGCGGGCAGGCGATGTTCCGGCGCAATGGTTCAGGAACCGGCCCCGGCCGTTATCGCTTTTTGAAACGCCGCAGCTGATCGAGGTGGTGGCGCCCATTCCGGACGACCCACCGCTTTTGTTCCGTTGGCGCCGCGTGTTGCACCGGGTCGTCATATCGGGCGGTCCGGAAAGGATCGGTCCCGAGTGGTGGGAGATCGCTCGTACGACACGGAAAGAGGACCCGCTACCGCGCGATTATTACCAAGTTGAAGACGAAGACGGCGACTGCTTTTGGCTTTACCGCAGCGGGCTTTACCAAGCGACAAACCCTTCTGCCCCGACACCGAAATGGTATCTGCACGGTCTTTTTTCCTAGGAGGATGGTATGGCGAATTTGACGATCAGAAATATAGATGACGACGTGGTGTTTGCGCTCAAGAAGCGTGCGCGCCGAAACCACAGATCGTTGGAGGCCGAACTGCGCGACATGCTGACGGTGATGTCGCGCAAGCCCCAGATGAAATTCTTGGCCGAGCGCATTGCGTCGATGACGCCGGAGCGCGCGCCCCTGTCGTTGCGGCAGGGGGCGTCTCGGGTCACGCTATGATCGCTGTCGTCGATTCAAGCGTGGCGATCAAGTGGTTCGTGCGCGAACACGGGCACGATCAAGCGCTCGCCTTGCTCGACCGGCAAGACGAATTGTTTGCGCCCGATGTGATCGTTTCGGATGTGATCGATGCCGTGTGGGCCAGGATCGTTGCCGGGCATATCGGCAACGATCAGGGCAGCGCGATCGTGGCTGCCGTGACGTCGGGGGTGCCGGCCTTGGTGCCGGTGTCCGACTTTGCCGAAGAAGCGTTCCAAACGGCTTTGGGCATGGGCCGGTTGGCACATTTGGCGATGTACCTTGCCTGCGTCGAGAGCCTCGACGCAGGCTTCGTGACGGCCGATGAGGAAACTGCCGTGATGGCCCGCGAAAAACTCGGTGCAGAGCGGGTTACGCTGCTCTCCGGGTTGCCGTCGTGAGCTATGCCGAACTGCAGGTAACCAGCAACTTTAGTTTCTTGCGCGGCGCATCGCGGGCGGAAGAGCTGGTCGCACGGGCGGCGGAACTCGGGGTTGCCGCCTTGGCGATCACGGATCGAAATTCCGTCGCCGGAATCGTGCGGGCCCATCGCGCGGCGAAGGAGGCCGGCATCCGGTTCGTGGTCGGGGTGCGGCTCGATTTCCAGGACGAGACGAGCATCCTGTGTTACCCGATGAACCGGGCCGCCTATGGCCGCCTCACCCGGCTTCTGACGTTGGGCAAGCGGCGGGCGCCGAAGGGCGAATGCTGGATTACCCAAGAAGATTTCTTTGCCTATGCCGAAGGCATGATTGCGGTCGTCTTGCCGTTTGCACCTGTTGACGACCCCGGCAAACCGATGGCCGAGGCGTCGTTTGCGCTCGATTCGCCGTTTGCGCAGCATCTGCACCGGTTAAAGAGGAATCTACCGGGGCGAACCTATCTGGCAGCGAGTTTTTTATACCGCGGCGACGACAAAGTGCGCCTGCGTTTGCTTGCTTCCCTGGCCCAATCGTGCGGGACGCCGCTCGTGGCGACGAACGACGTTCATTATCACGAGCCGTCGCGCCGCCCGCTCCAAGACGTGCTGACGTGTATCCGCGAGCATTGCACTATCGACGATGCCGGTTACCGCGTGTTCGGCAACGCCGAACGGCACGTGAAATCCCCCCAAGAGATGCTGCGTCTGTTTGGCGATCATCCGGAAGCCGTGCGCCGCACCCAGGAAATTGCCGCGCAGTGCACGTTCAATCTGGACGAGCTGCGCTATGAGTACCCCACCGAGACGGTGCCCGGTGGCGGGACGGCCCAGGCGGAACTCGCCCGTCTAACATGGCTTGGTGCGAAGCGGAGCTATACGGACGGGGTGCCGCCGTCGGTCTGCGCGGCATTGGACCATGAGCTTGAGCTGATCGGTCGATTGGGGTTCGCGCCGTATTTTTTGACGGTTTACGACATCGTCCGGTTCGCCAATAGCCGTAAAATTCTCTGTCAGGGGCGCGGGTCGGCAGCCAATTCCATCGTGTGCTATTGCCTCGGGATCACGGCTGTCGATCCCGAAAAAGTGGCGCTTTTATTCGAGCGCTTTATCTCGGCCGAGCGCAACGAACCGCCCGACATCGACGTCGATTTCGAACACGAACGCCGCGAAGAGGTCATTCAATACATCTACCAGAAATACGGCCGGCACCGGGCCGGTATGACCGCGACATACATCAGCTACCGGTGGCGTAGTGCGATCCGCGAGGTCACCAAAGCTCTCGGGCTATCTGAAGACGTTGGCGCTGCCCTGGCGGGATATACTTGGGGTTCGGGCCATACCGGGGTCAACGACGATCAGGTGCGCGAACTGGGGCTCGATCCGCACGATCGCCGCCTCCACCAGGCGTTGATCTTGGCGCGCGCGCTTTTGGGATTCCCGCGCCACCTATCGCAGCATCCCGGCGGGTTTGTCATCACCCGCGGCTCGCTTTCAGAGGTTGTGCCGATCGCCAACGCGGCAATGGAAGATCGCACGATGATCGAGTGGGATAAAGACGATATCGATGCGCTCGGCATCCTCAAGATCGACGTGCTGGGCTTGGGCATGTTGACCTGCATTCGCAAATCGCTCGATCTTCTGTCGGCACATTACGGAATCGATCACACGATACGTTCGGTACCGACAGAAGATCCGGCGGTTTACGACATGCTGTGCAAGGCCGACACCATCGGGATTTTCCAAATCGAAAGCCGGGCGCAGATGACCATGCTGCCGCGGTTGCGGCCCCGGTGTTACTACGATTTGGTTGTCGAGGTCGCGATCGTCCGGCCTGGACCCATTCAAGGCGACATGGTTCATCCCTATTTGCGGCGCCGTAACGGCGAAGAGAAAATTACCTACCCCTCCGATGCACTCAAGACCGTCTTGCACAAGACGTTCGGGGTGCCGTTGTTCCAAGAACAGGCGATGCAAATCGCCATTGTCGGGGCGAAGTTCACGCCCAGCGAAGCGGATGGATTGCGCCGGGCGATGGCCACCTTCCGGCATGCCGGCACGATTCATAACTACAAAATACGTTTCATCGACGGCATGGTTGGGCAGGGGTACGAGCGCGATTTCGCCGAACGTTGTTTCCAGCAAATCGAAGGATTCGGCGAATACGGGTTTCCCGAATCGCACGCGGCGTCCTTTGCGTTACTTGTTTATGTATCGTCGTGGCTCAAACGGTTCTATCCGGCGGTTTTTGCCTGCGGTTTGTTGAACAGCCAGCCGATGGGGTTCTACGCGCCGGCGCAGATCATCCGGGATGCCCGCGATCACGGAGTGTGCGTCCTCCCGGTCGATGTTAACTACAGCCAGTGGGATGGGACGCTGGAGCGAGTGCCGGGCCGCGAGGCCTATGCGCTGCGGTTGGGTTTTCGGCAGGTGAAAGGGTTTCCCCGGGAGGCCGCCGCGGTAATCTGCGGAGCCCGTGCCGCGCACCCCTTCCGCGATGTCTACGATCTGTGGCGCCGCACGGGCCTGCGCGTCGATTGGGTCGAGAAGCTGGCGGACGCCGATTCCTTTAATTCCGTCGCGCTAAAGCGGCGGCAGGCCTTGTGGGCCGTCAAGGGGTTGCGGAATTCGACCCTGCCGCTCTTTGCCGCCGCGGAGCAAAAACTCTCCGATGCCGCCGCCGCGCGCGGGGAAAGCGAACCTCCCCTCGAACTGATAAAGGAGCCGAACGTTGTCCTTGCCGACATGACGATCGGCGAAGAGGTGATTTGCGACTACTCGACTCTTCGGCTCACCCTCAAGGCGCATCCGGTCGCGCTGCTGCGTGGCCGGTTCAAGAAAAACTATATGGGCGCGGCCGACCTCGTGCACCGCACGACGGGCGATTGGGTGGATGTGGTTGGGTTGGCGATCTGCCGCCAGCGACCCGGGACGGCGAGCGGTGTGATCTTCATGACGTTGGAGGACGACACCGGCGTCGCGAACATCGTCGTTTGGCCGAAAATGTTCGACCGTTTCCGCAAACAAGTACTGCGCTCGCGACTATTGGGCGTCAGCGGCAAGGTGGAGCGTGAGGGCCTGGTCGTACACGTCATCGCATCGGATCTGGTCGATCTTTCGTCCTCGCTCGTGTCGCTCGCGGATTACCGGCTACCGTTGCATCAACGCCGCCCCGTCCAGGCCGGTTTGCCGGTTGCGTTGGAGCGCGCCGCGCCTGCGCAACCTTGGGGGAGCGCCAACAACGATTCGGTCAATCTGGAGGGGGTCTACAGTCGTGCCGACGAAATTCGTTACGGACAAAGCAGGGGCGGTATTGTCCCTCAGAAACTGATCCAATCCCGGGATTTCCACTAGGTACCTTTCGGTCAGTCGTCGTACGGCACCGGTGTCAGATAGCGCACATCCTGGTGAAGCGCCAAATAGGCGTCGGAGAGATGCCGGGTCACGGCGCCGGGGGCACCGTTGCCGAGTATCCGCGATTCGATTCGGGTGACCGGCATGATGCCACCGGCGGTCGACGTGATGAAGGCCTCGTCGGCCCCGACGAAACGGTCCACGGGAATATCCGTTTCGACGCATGGGAGGCCCAGGTCGGTGCAAAGCTCAATGGTCGTCCGCCGGGTAATGCCATCCAGGACGCCGTGCCGGGGCGTCAGCACCTGACCGTTCTCGACGCAAAAGACGTTGAACCCCGGACCCTCCGTTACGTTACCGCCCAAATCCAGCAACACCACGTTGTCCGCGCCCCGGTCGCGGGCCTCGAAGAGACCGGCGGTCAGATCGTGCCAATGGTAGTTCTTGACGGTTGGGTCGATCGATTCCGGGGGAATGCGCCGCGGCGTCCCCACGACGAGATGAAGGCCGCGCCGCTTCAATTCCGCATTCGCATAGGGCACGAACGGGGCAGCGAAGGCGAAGAAACGGTTCGCCGCCTCGCTCGGATCGCGGGTTTTCGGGGGTGGTTCGCCGCGCGTGCAGATCGCTTCGACATAGGCCTGACGCAGGCCGCTCTTACGGACACATTCGATCAAGACGTCGCGGACCGCATCGCGCGGAAGCGGACAGGTCATTCGCAAGCGCGCGACATTGCGGAAAAATCGGTCGAGATGGACGTCAAGGCGGAAAAAGGCGCCGTCCCACACATGAACGACATCGTAGGTCGCGTCGGACCGGAGAAAGCCGTAGTCGCGAATAGGGATCCCGGCCTCGGCGATCGGGACGTAGGCGCTGCCGATGTGCGCGCAACCGTCGGCAAACCGATTTGCGTCGCTCAATGGCTTAGCTCCCGCATCGCACGATCGAGGCCATCGAGTGTCAGCGGGTACATGCGGTTCGCCATAAGCTCGCGCATCAGTTCGATCGACGGCGTATAGCGCCAATGATCTTCGCGAACCGGGTTGAGCCAGATGGCATGGGGAAATGTGCCAAGGAAGCGCTGCATCCAAATCGCTCCGGCCTCGTCGTTCCAATGTTCGACGCTGCCGCCGGGAAAGGTGATCTCATAGGGGCTCATACTGGCATCGCCCACAAACACGACGCGGTAGTCTGATCCATAGGTGCGCAGCAGGTCCCATACGCCGATGGTCTCTTGATCGCGCCGCCGGTTGTCCTTCCAGACGCGCTCGTAGAGGCAATTGTGGAAGTAATAATACTCAAGATGCTTGAACTCCCCGCGGGCGGCCGAGAAGAGCTCCTCGCAAACCTTGATCCAGTCGTCCATTGAGCCGCCGACATCGAGCAGCAACAGCACCTTCACGGTATTGCGGCGCTCGGGCACCATTTTGATGTCCAGCAAGCCGGCATTGCGCGCCGTGGACCGAATGGTATCGGGAAGGTCCAGAGTCTCCGGGGCGCCCTCACGGGCAAACCGGCGAAGGCGGCGGAGCGCGACCTTGATGTTACGCGTGCCGATTTCGACGGTGTCGTCGAGATTGCGAAATTCGCGCTTGTCCCAAACCTTCACTGCGCGGCGGTGCCGGGACTTCGCCTGACCGATTCGAACGCCTTCGGGGTTGTAACCATAGGCGCCGAACGGCGAGGTGCCGGCCGTGCCGATCCACTTGCTCCCTCCCTGGTGGCGGCCTTTCTGAGTCTCTAGCCGTTCGCGCAGGGTTTCCATGAGTTTATCCCACCCGCCGAGCGCCTCGATTTCGCGTTTTTCCTCTTCGGTCAGATGGCGTTCGGAAAGCCGGCGCAACCATTCCTCGGGAATATCGTCCGCGATTTCCTCCGGGCCACCGTCCTTTTCGAGGCCTTTGAAGACCTTCGCGAAGGTCACGTCGAAGCGGTCGAAGTGGCGCTCGTCCTTGACCAGCGTGGCGCGCGACAAATAGTAAAATTGATTGACGTCGAATGCGGCCAGTCCCGTATCCACGGCTTCGATCAGCGTCAAATATTCGCGGATCGATACCGGCACTTTGGCCTGCCGTAGCTCCAGGAAAAGATCGACAAACAATTTCTTTGCCCCGAACTACTGGCGGCGCTGCAGAAAGGCCAGCCGTTCGAACAGATGCAGGTCCTGTTCGTGTTTGAGCAACGCGCCGTAAAGGGGGGGTATCACGGTGCGGCCGTCGGTCGAGCGTAGCGCCTCGGCCGGGATGTCCTCGGCGACCAGGAGCTTGAGCCAATCCAAGAGCTCTGACGTCGACGGCCTTTTCTTGAGGCCCGGCACCTCCCGCAGCTCATAGAAGGCGCTCAGCGCTTCGCGGATGAGACGCTTCTGGATGCCTGGGAAGTGCACATCGACGATCGCGGTCATGGTTTCGGCGCTGGGAAACTGGATGTAGTGGAAGAAACAACGTCGCAGGAACGCATCGGGCAGTTCCTTTTCGTTGTTCGAAGTAATCATGACGATCGGGCGCTGCTGGGCGCGAACCG
>CAYGKG010000021.1:0-35804 GCA_964350495.1 uncultured Alphaproteobacteria bacterium | reverse complement strand
CCGTCGGTCCACACGAGGAGGGCTGCTTGTCGTTTCCCGATCAGTACGAGGAAGTGGAACGGCCCTCTGCCGTACAGGTCAGGTACCTTGACGAGAATAACGAGATACGTCTCGTCAGAGCGACCGGACTTCTGGCAATCGCCTTGCAGCACGAAATCGATCATTTGGATGGCGTTCTCCTGGTCGATCATGTTTCGACGATCAAGCGCAACATAATCATGCGGCGCATGAAAAAAATGCGCCGCCTCCAGGCCGCAGAGTAGGTTTCTCTTTGCGCGTCGTTTTCATGGGCACGCCAGATTTTGCGGTTCCCATCCTGCAAACGCTGCTGACGGACCACGACGTGGTCTGCGTCTATTCGCAGCCGCCGCGGCCGGCCGGGCGCGGCCACCGCGTGACGAAGTCCCCGGTCCAGCGACTGGCCGAGCAGTACAGTATCGAGGTGCGAACCCCGCGTACGCTAAAAGCTGCTGAGGAACATGCGCGGTTTCGCGATTTGGCGGCCGACGTCGCGATAGTCGCCGCCTATGGGCTCATTCTCCCGGCTGCGGTGCTGGAGGCGCCCACGATGGGGTGTATCAACGTGCATGCATCGTTGCTTCCGCGCTGGCGCGGTGCAGCACCTATTCAGCGGGCCATTCTTGCCGGCGATAGCCAGTCGGGCGTTTGCTTGATGAAGATGGACGAGGGATTGGACACAGGAGCTGTCTACTGCTGCCGCAGCACACCGGTCGACGATCGGACCTCCGCGGGTGACCTTCACGATCGGTTGGCGCAACTCGGCAGCGATTTGATCGGGGACTGCTTGCCCAAAGTCGCGCGCGGCGAGATCGCGGCGGAACCCCAGCCTCCCGAGGGCATTACCTACGCTGCGAAAATCGAACGCGGCGAAACTAAGATCGCCTGGCAAAACAGCGCAGCCGAAGTCGTCCGACAGATCAATGCGTTTTCGCCAAGCCCTGGCGCATGGACGTCGCTCGGTGGCGATCGTGTGAAGATATTGGCGGCAACGATGACTGACGGCCGCGGCGAACCGGGGCAGGCGATCGCCGATGACTTGGTCGTGGCGTGCGGCGACGGTGCGCTTCGTGTTGATCGCCTCCAGCTGGCCGGTCGGCAGGTCCTCAGCGCATCGGACTTCCTGATCGGACGACCGGTGTTGTCGGGCACGATGTTCACCTAATGCCGCGATATAAACTGACTGTTGAATATGATGGTGGCCCGTTTGTTGGCTGGCAGCGGCAGAAGAACGGCGATTCGGTTCAGGCCGCGCTAGAGCGGGCGGTGTTGGCGCTCTCCGGCGAAGTCGTGACGGTGTACGGGGCCGGCCGAACCGATGCCGGGGTCCATGCGACCGGCCAAGTCGCGCATTTCGATTCGCTCAAAAACTACCGATGCGACACCGTCCGCGATGCGCTCAACCAATACCTGCGGCCCCTTCCTGTGGCGGTCATCAACGCCGAGGAAGTCGATGGCGCTTTCAATGCGCGGTTCATGGCGATTGAGCGGGTCTACGAATACATCATCCTGGCCCGCCGCCCACCACCGTCGCTCGAATTCGGGCGCGTGTGGCACGTGCCGTCGGTCCTTGACGAGGCGGCAATGCAGCGGGCGGCGCAACACCTTGTCGGCACCTACGACTTTACATCGTTCCGTGCCGCGGATTGCCAGGCGAAGTCGCCGAGGAAAACCTTGGACGAACTCACCGTCGTGCGCCGAGGCGACCGCATCACGGTGACCGCCCGTGCACGGTCGTTTTTGCGAAGCCAAGTCCGGGCGATGGTCGGATCGATCAAGCTGGTCGGCGAAGGCCACTGGGCGATCGACGATATTGCGGTTGCGCGCGACCGCTGCGATCGTTCGGCCGCCGGGCCAACCGCTCCGCCGGACGGCCTTTATCTGCGCAGGGTCCGTTACCCCGGCGAGGAAGTCTTGGAAAAGAAGCGACCGATGACATCTTCATAGATATCGCTCAGTGCTTCGATGTCGGCCACCGCGACGTTCTCGTCTACCTTATGCATCGTGCTGCCGATCAGGCCGAACTCGGCCACCGGCGCGAAATCTTTGATAAAACGCGCGTCCGAAGTGCCGCCTGTAGTCGACAGCGCCGGCTCGATTCCGAGGCGGTCCTTGATCGAACCGACGATCATGTCGCTCAGCGCTCCTGGTGGCGTAAGGAAAGCCTCGCCCGTCACCTGGACGTTCAGATCGTAGGTTCCGCCGATGGCGTCGATCTTGGCGCCTATCCATTGCTGCAGGGAATCGGCGGTATGGAGGTCGTTGAACCGAATGTTGAAGCGGGCGCGGGCTTCGCTTGGAATCACGTTGGTGGCCGGGTTGCCGACATCGATTGTCGTGACCTCGATATTGGACGGCTGAAAGTGGTCCGTGCCGGTATCCAGGGGTTCGTCGGTTAAGGCGGCCAGCATCTTGACGATCCGTCCAACCGGATTATCGGCAAGATGGGGGTAGGCCACATGACCTTGGGTGCCGCGAACGACTAATTCGGCCGTCAGCGAGCCACGGCGCCCGATTTTGATCATTTCGCCGAGCCGGTCGGGGTTGGTCGGTTCGCCGACAATACAGGCGTCGATGGTCTCGCCGTTCGCGGCCATCCATTCGAGAACCTTCTTGGTGCCGTTGATGGCCGGTCCCTCTTCGTCACCGGTGATCAGCAAGCTGATGGAGCCGTCGGGCGCGCCTTGCTTCTCTAGGTGTCGCGCGCAGGCCGCAACGAAAGCGGCAATGGCGCTTTTCATGTCCGAAGCGCCGCGACCGTACAGGCGGCCATTGTCGATCGTTGCGTCGAAGGGTCCGGCGGTCCACGCGGCGCTGTCGCCGACCGGTACAACATCGGTATGTCCGGCAAAGCACAGGTTCGGTTGTGCCGTGCCGCGGCGGGCGTAGAGGTTCTGCACCTCGTCGCTGTCGCCTTCGCGGAATGTCATGCGATGACAAACGAAATCGAGCGCCTGGAGCTGCGTTTGCAAAACATCCAGCGTGCCGCCGTCAGCCGGCGTTACGCTGTTACAGCGAATCATCGCTTGCGCGAGTTGCACCGGGTCAAGAGTCATGGAGGAACCGATGTGCTCAATCCCGCAGGAGTTCGTTCACGGAGGTTTTCGAACGGGTCTGTTCGTCGACGCGTTTGACAATGACCGCGCAATAAAGCGACGGCGAGGGCGCGCCGCTGCTGAGCGGTTTTCCGGGAAGGCTGCCGGGGACGACGACAGAGTAGGCAGGAACGCGTCCCCGCAGCACTTCGCCGGTCGCCCTGTCGACGATCTTCGTACTGGCGCCGATGTAGACTCCCATGGAGAGTACCGCGCCCTCTTCGACCACCACGCCTTCGGCGACCTCGGACCGGGCGCCGATGAAGCAGTTGTCTTCGATGATGACCGGGTTGGCCTGTAGCGGTTCCAGCACGCCGCCGATGCCGGCGCCACCGGAAATATGACAGTTCTTGCCGATTTGGGCGCAACTGCCCACCGTGGCCCACGTGTCCACCATCGTTCCCTCGTCGACGTAGGCGCCGAGGTTGACGAAGGACGGCATCAAAACGACGCCTTTGCCGATATAGGCGGATCGCCGCACCACGCAATTCGGGACCGCGCGAAATCCTGCGGCTGCGAAACGTTGGCCGTCCCAACCGTCGAACTTCGAGGACACCTTGTCGAACCAAGTGCTGTCGCGCCCGGGGCCGCCCTGGATCGGCGCCATATCGTTCAGACGAAACGACAACAGGACGGCTTTCTTGAGCCACTGGTTGACGTGCCAAGTGCCGTCTTTCTTCTCGGCAACGCGCATTGCCCCCCGATCGAGATTGTCCAGCGCGCTATCGACGGCGTCACGAATGACGCCCTTTGTCGATGGCCCGATACCGTCGCGGGATTCCCATGCATCGTTGATCGTCTGTTCGAGTGACTGGGTCATGGTTTCGTCCTATTCGCTGTGGCGCCGCGAAAATAGCGGTGTGGAAAATCGAGTCAACTTGACTGTCTCCGGGAATCCTGTAGCCAGCCTGGCAGGTCGGAAACGACATGGTCGACCGTTGCGCTCGGTTCCCGGGCGCGGTTGGCTACGAGTACCGTCGTCATGCCCAACTTCTTCGCTGGGACGAGGTTACGCTCGATATCTTCGACAAAGGTTGTCGATTCAGGCGTTAGGCCAAGGTCGCGGATAATTTTGTTGTAGGGCTCGGGGTTGGGCTTGGGGATGTAATGCGCGCGGGCAATGTCGAAAACATCCTCAAAGGCATGGGAAATGCCGAGCCGGTCGGTTACCCGGCGGGCATGGTCGCGCGTGCCGTTGGTGAAAATATAGAGGCGCCCGGGAATCGCTGCCAACGCCGCGCCCAAGCGGGGGTCGGGCTGTACTACGTCATAGCCCACATCATGGACGAAGGAGAGGAAGTGATCCGGGGCGACGGCGTTCTCCGCCATGAGGCCCGCCAGCGTGGAGCCAAAGCGTTCCCGATATGTACGTTGGGCGACGGCCGCTTCCGGCTGGGAAAGGCCGCAATAGGTGACCATATAGGTTCCTATTCGGGCGCGGACCTCTTCGAAAAGTCCGGATTCCGCCGGATACAGCGTATTATCGAGGTCGAAAAGCCACGCATCGACGGCCTGATGTCTCATTTTTTGCACTGCTGAAGGCCCCGTCCGGGTTTGATCTTGCCGGGCCGGGGGTTTCGGGGCAACGTTCGTGGCAAGATGAACCGGGACACCGAACTGCCGAAAAACCAAGGGATCGATTTACAGTCGATCATCGGCACCTTCCCCGGTCCGGCAATCCTTTTATCGACCGATGGGCAGGTCCTGGCCGCGAACAGCGCCGGCGGCGCGGCGGCCGATAGCATTAACCGGGGCGTAGACGGCCGGATCCGAGATCTTGCCCGGCAGGCCGCCCGCGATGGTGCCGTCAAAACCTGCTCGATCCTGACCCAGCAACGGGACTCCGACGATGCTGTCGAGTTCCTCCTGATTCCTGTGCAATCCGACCCTGGCGTCGCGTCGTACATCGTCGCGCTGGGCCGCAAGGCCGGCCTGGAGAAGAGTCTTGTCGGCGCGCTGGTCTCATCGCGTCAAATGTTCCGGGATCTCGTCGAATGTTCATCCGACTTCGCATGGGAGACTAAGCCCGATGGGATGTTCTCTTACGTTTCGTCGAGCGGCGCCCTTGGATACGCGGCGAGCGATCTAGTTGGCACCGCCGCTGCGCGCCTCCTCCTCGATGCAACATCAGGAGGTGCCGCCCCCTTCACCGCCCGGGAGCCAATTGAAGCCGAGGAGCTGTGGCTCAAGGACGCGGCGGGCGGGCACATTTGTGTCGTTGTTTCATCGCGCCCGGTTTTCGGTAAGGACCGGCAATGGCTTGGTAACCGCGGCGTGTGTAAGGACATCACCGCCGAAAAGGAACGGCAAGAGGCCCTAGAGACCGCGGAGCTGAGACAGCAACTCATCGGCGATGTCGTCGATGCCATGCGCAACGAGGTGGAACCGCAGCACATGCTCGGCGCTGCGGCGCGTTCGACGGCCAATGTCCTCGGCGCACGTTACTGCTGGATCGTTCGCGCCAAGAAAGACGGCGGATTCACCGGCGCCATCCAATTTGCTGGCGTCGAGGGGCCGCCGCCGCGTCCGGTCGTCGAGGCGGTCCGGCTGCAAATGAAAGACGGCGACGAAGATCT
This sequence comes from uncultured Alphaproteobacteria bacterium, assembly GCA_964350495.1. Taxonomy (GTDB): domain Bacteria; phylum Pseudomonadota; class Alphaproteobacteria; order SHVP01; family SHVP01; genus CALJDF01. The sequence goes on along the minus strand of CAYGKG010000021.1, from coordinate 30,115 downwards.
ATTCGTGAAGACCGAGGAGTCGACGCTCCATGTCTTGGTTAACGTCGCCCGGTATCGGGACCGAATCAACGGCGCGATCTGTGTTGCCAGAGACGACGAAAACTATTGGGACGAAACCGACCGGTCCCTATTGACGGGCGTTGCCAATCAACTCGGGATCGCGTTCGCTCAGATCGAAAATGGAGAATTGCTCGAAGAACTGTCGCGTACGGACGAGCTCACCCAGCTCTTTAATCGCCGGGCGTTCTCCGAGGAAGTCGGCCTCCGTCTGCGCGCGCTCAGGCGTGCGTCGCGTAAGGCCTCGCTGCTTTTTATCGATCTGGACAACTTCAAGCGGGTGAACGACGTCCACGGGCACAAACGTGGCGACGAGGCCTTGATCTTCTTGGCCCAGCTCTTGACGTCAACCAGCCGCGTGGGGGATATCGTGGCGCGCCTGGGCGGGGATGAGTTCGCCATGTGGCTGGAAGATACGGACGAAGCGGGCGCGTCGGCGAAGGCAACGTCTCTGCTCGAGGCAGCGAAGGCCCTCAAGCAGTTCTCCGGCGACCCCGACCATTCGCTCGGGCTGTCGGTCGGCGTTGCCGTCACCGATCCGAGTAGCGCCGAACCGCTCGACGTCCTGGTGACGAGGGCGGACGAAGCGATGTATCGGGCCAAGCGCGCCGGTAAGGGGCGCTTTGCTGTGTCCTCGTTTCCCGAACTGGACGACGCCGAGACCGGCGTATGTTAGATCGGCTCTTCGGATGGACCGAAGGGAAAGACAAGCCCGCCATTTCCTACGATCAGGAAAAGGATGTAGCACGCCACGCCGACCCGGCGGTGCGCCAAGACCTTGCTAGCCGGCACGATGCTCGGCCGGAAATTCTCTACTTTTTGGCAGCCGACCCTGCCGCCGCAGTTCGGCGTGCCGTCGCCCAAAACCCTGCTGCGCCACGTCGCGCGGAGCAGTTGCTGGCGTCCGACGCCGACGACGAAGTCAGAATGGTCTTGGCCCGAAAGATCACCCGCTTGATCCCCGATCTTGATTCTGGCGATATCGATCGTCTACAGGACCTGACGTTGGACATTATCGAGACGCTCGCCCAGGACCAGTTGCCGAAGGTTAGGCGCATCGTCGCCGAGGAAATCAAGAACGCGGTCCATGTGCCGCGGGAAATCGTCGCAAGGCTGGCACGGGACGTTGAGACCGTCGTCTGTGCGCCTGTCCTCCAATACTCGATCCTGCTCACCGACGACGATCTGCTCGAAGTCGTTGCCCGCGCCCGTCAGCCCGAGGTATTGGCCTGCGTATCGCGGCGCGAACGGCTCAGCCCGGCTGTCTGTGACGCCATTGTGACGGCCGGGGACGAAGGGGCTATCGCTTCTCTGTTGGCGAATCACGGCGCGCAAATCCGAGAAGACACGCTCGACAGAATCATCGGCGAGGCGCCGGGTCACGAACCGTGGCACCGCCCCTTGGTTGAGCGACCGAGCCTCTCGGCATCGGCGATCCGGCGGATTGCCGGCTTCGTTGCCGCTGCGCTGCTTGATGCACTCGCCGCGCGAACCGACATCGATGCGGATACCGAACGGTATGTCCGACAACGCGTTCGAGACCGATTGAGAGAGGACGATGGGTCGTCGCCCGAAGGCGATGCCGCTTCCCGTGCATTGGCGAAGGCGGCCTTTGCCGCAAGCAAATTGGACGACAGTGCGATTCTTTCAGCGGCCGAGACCGGGAACGTTGTCTTCGTCGAGCATGCCTTGTCGTTGAAATCGGCGGTGCCCGAGGCGAGCGTGCGAGAAATCCTGCAGGCCCGGTCGGGGCGACCGCTTGCGGCACTGTGCTGGAAGGCGCATTTGGCGATGCGCACGGCCGTCGGCTTGCAGCGGACTCTATGCCATCTCAAGGGGAGCGAGGTTCTAAACCCCCGAGGCGGAACCGATTATCCAATGACCGACGAAGAAATGAACTGGTTCGTCCAGTATTTCGTCCGCCTCCCCGGGGAGGCGGATAGGCCCGGTTCAGCCGACTAGCGGTCGGCCCGTATCATGGTGCCGACGCCGTGCGCGGTGAATATTTCGAGCAACAGAACGTGCCGGATACGCCCGTCGAGAATGTGGACGGCATCGGTGCCGCGGCGCACGGCATCTAAGCATGTCTCGACCTTCGGAATCATGCCGCCGGATATCGTGCCCTGGGTCATGAGGTCGCGTGCCTGGGCCTCGGTGAGTGTGGGAAGGAGGTTCTTCTCACTGTCCAGCACGCCCGCGACGTCGGTGAGCATCAGCAATTTCGACGCGCCTAAGGCCCCGGCGATCGCGCCGGCTGCGGTGTCGGCGTTGATATTGTAGGTCTCGCCGTTCGGGCCAACGCCGATCGGGGCGATGATCGGAATGATGTCCGATTGTTTGAGGACATCGAGCGCCTTGGTATTGATCCGCACCGGTTCGCCGACAAACCCGAGGTCGAGAATTCTCTCAATGTTTGAGTCCGGGTCACGCGTCATTCGCGTCAGCTTCTGGGCCTCGATCAACCGGCCGTCCTTCCCCGAGAGTCCGATCGCGGTACCGCCCGCGCGGTGAATGCTGTCGACGATCTGCTTATTGATCGAACCGGAGAGGACCATCTCCACGACATCGACCGTGCGCCGGTCGGTGACCCGCAGCCCATCGACAAACGAACTTTCGATGTTGAGCCGCGCCAGCATCTCGCCGATCTGCGGCCCACCACCGTGCACGACCACAGGGTGAATGCCGACTTGCCGGAGCATGACGATGTCTTGGGCAAATGAAATCGCTAGGTCATCGTCGCCCATGGCATGTCCGCCAAACTTTACGACGAACGTCTGACCGTTGAATTCGCGCATGTAGGGCAGAGCTTCGGCCAGAGTCTTGCCGATCTCCGCGAGTTTTTCTGGATCTGTACCTGTGCTGGTCGGCATGGGGCGCTTATATCCGAATCATGGGAGATCAGCTAGTTCGGCAAGGGATGCGCGAAGTTCGGCAATTCCCTTCGCTTTGCGGGCGCTGGTCGCGATGACAAACGGAAACGAGGCCGGTCGACGCGATATCTCCGCCGCCGTCGTTTCGACCAGTGCTTTGACTTTCGTTTGGGGAAGCGTGTCGGTCTTGGTCAAGACGATCTGGTACGAGACCGCCATGTTCTCGAGGTCGGCCATCATCGCGCGGTCGATTGCCATCAGCCCACGCCGTGCGTCGATCAATAGAACCACGCGACGAACCGAGGCTCGGGCGCGAAGGAAGCCGTGGACAAGGCGGCGCCAGGAATCGGCTGTCGCTTTGGGCGCCTTAGCGAAGCCGTATCCTGGGAGATCGACCAGCCGCAGCCCCGCCGCGATTTCGAAAAAATTGATGGACTGAGTTCGGCCCGGTTGGTTTGAGGCGCGGGCCAAACCGTGTTGACCGGTCAGGGCGTTGATAAGGCTGGATTTCCCGGCGTTCGATCGTCCCGAGAACGCGATTTCCGGCAACGTTTCGGGTGGAAAGCTGTCTGGCCCGACACCGGAGGTCAGGAACCCGCAATGATGGGCAAAAAGGCGGCGACCGACTTCAATCGCCTGGTCGTCGAGAGGATTGGCCGGCATGGGTGTTGTTCCCGTGCGCTACTCGACCGCTGCCGGGTTCTTGATTCCTGCGCGCCGCATGATCACCCATTGTTGGGCGATCGAGAGAATGTTGTTCCATGTCCAGTAGATCACGAGCCCCGCAGGGAACGGCGCCAGAATGAACGTGAAGACGATCGGCAACAGCATGAAAATCCGCTGTTGCATCTTGTCCATCGGCTGGGGATTGAGGCGCTGTTGGAGCCACATGCTTAGGCCCATGAGGATTGGCCAAATCCCGATCACCGGGATGAACTCGGGCAGGGAGATGGGCAGAAGGCCGAAACCGGTAAACAGATTGAGCGGGTCAGGCGCGGAAAGATCTTGGATCCACCCGAAGAACGGTGTGTGCCGCATCTCGATCGTTACAAAGAGAACTTTGTAGAGCGCAAAGAAGACCGGAATCTGAACGAAAATCGGTAGGCAACCCGAGACCGGATTGGCGCCCTCCCGCTTGTAGAGGGCCATCATTTCCTGTTGCTGGCGCTGTCGGTCGTCTTTGTACCGTTCCCGAATTTTAGTCATTTCGGGGGCAAGCAATTTCATCTTGCTCATCGCGCGGTACGAGCGATTGGCGAGCGGGAAGAACACCAGCTTAACCATTACCGTCACTAGCAAGATCGCGATACCGAAGTTGCCGATCGTCTCGCTCAAGAACCGAAGCAAGATGAACATCGGTTTGGTCAGGAAAAACAGTAGGCCAAAGTCTACGGCCCGGTCGAACCCGGGAATCCCAAGGTTGCTCTTGTAGCCATCGAGCAGCCGCACCACCTTCGCACCGGCGAAAACGCGGTTGGTGACGTTCGCCGACCCGCCCGCTTGGATTTCAAGTCCTTCGATGCGACGGAAATCGACCTGGAAGTTGTCGCGCCCGCCATCCGCCCAATGGTTGTAGCTAAAGGAGGCGTGTCCGGCTTGGTCGGGAATCAGAGCGGTCAACCAATATTTGTCGGTGATCCCGATCCATCCGCCAGCGGTCTCGGGCGTGTTTTCGATTCGGCCGCTCGGCGCGTCGATCAGGTCGTCGTAGTCCTGTTGATCCAGGACTTCGTCGAAAACGCCGACCGCACCTTCGTGAAGAATGAAGAAATCCAATGTCTCCGGTCGTTCCTTGCGAACGATTGCGCCGAACGGAAAGAGCGTGACCGGGGTGTTGCCGTAGTTCTCGACCTGATCGGAGAACGTGAACATGTAGTTCGAATCGATGGAAATCGTCCGAGTGAACCGAAGGCCCGCGTCATTGTCCCACTCGAGGATGACCGGGCGGTCAGGCGTTAGAAGCGTGCTGTTGGTTCGCCAAAGCGATGAATCGCTAGGAAGCGCCAAGTCCTCGGTGCTGGTCCAGCCGAACTGAGCGTAATAGGGATGGGCGGTTTGCAGCGGAGACAGGAAAGTAACCGCGTCGCTCTCGGGATCGACGCTCTCCCGGTACCGCTTGAGGGTCAGGTCGTCGATGCGCGCACCCAACAACGACACAGACCCGTACACGGCCTGCGAATCGATGGCGATTCGCGGCGCATCCCTCACCACGGCGCTGCGATCGCGAACCGGCGGTGCCGCGGCACTGACCGGAGGCAGCGCGTTGGGCGCGCCCGGAACCCGGACACCGTCGCCCTGGACCGGTGCGGTCGCGCTAGATTCGGTTGTCGGTGCGGGCGCCGGCGGATCGGGTAGGAAGAAGAATTGCCAACCCACCAAAATGGCGACCGAAAACGCGATCGCGAGTATTAGGTTCCGCTGTTCAAACATCGTTCATGATCCGTTTTTGGGGCGATCGTTCGGGGACGGGGTCGTGTCCGAATCCTCCCCACGGATGACAGCGGGACACACGTTTAAGGGCAAGAAACGATCCGCGAACCGCGCCGAAGCGCCCGATCGCTTCGTGGGCATAGGCCGAACAGGTCGGGTCGAAGCGACAATTTGCGCCCAGAACCGGAGAAATAAAGAGCTGATAGCCCCGCACCAAGACCCGCAGGAGCAGGGCCGGTGCGGAACGGAGGTGATTGACGAGGAAGTTCATCGTCCTGTCTTTGCCACAGCCAGCACACCCAGGTTGTCTGCTGCGCTACGCAGGTCGGCAACGAGCTGTGTCCACGACCGGTCCAAAGTTGCTTTTCGGCCCACGAGAACAACGTCGAAACCGGGGCGGGCATCCGCGAAAACCGTGGATACGGCGGCGCGTAGCCGCCGTTTCGCGCGGTTTCGCGCTACCGCGCCGCCAACTTTCTTGGACACCGTGAATCCAACGCGCGTCGGTGCGGTCGCTGGCGCATCGGCGCGCTCTTTTGACTGTAGCACCAGACCCGGCATGACCTGTTTATCGCCCCTACGGGTAAGCCGTTCGAAGTCGGACCGGCGGGTCAGGCGTATCAGGCGCGCCGGCACAGGCGCACGCTCACGCCGATAGGCGTTTGCGACCCCTTGCACGGCGACGCGCGAGAACTTTCCGGCCATTGGCCGTCTTCATTCTGGCGCGAAAGCCATGACGCCGCTTGCGCACGAGGACGCTGGGCTGAAACGTTCTTTTCACGGCTGAATCTCCCAGGCTTCGTGGGCCGAAAGCCCGCGAAATAAGGCCCGCTGTATACGGGCTAGGGCAGGCCCTGTCAACGATCTGTCGTGGGGAGGCGTGCAGCATTTCCGGGCTTCACGGTTGGTTTATTGCCTCGAATATGCCCCCTTGTCGTAGCGGAATCCGTTAGATTTGCCTCAGTATGCGACCACCCAGCTCCTGGCGGGTGGCCGCTGGTGCGAGCTCCCGAACCACGAACGGCGCCCAAGGCCCGTCCGGCAACGTCCGAGGCATCCCGTTGGCCCAACCTAAGACGACCGAAGGCCGCCCGCGCATCGGGCTAAAACGGCTGGCGCCGCTGCTTATCTTGGTATTCGGTCTCGTCGTCTTCTTTGTCCTCGACCTCGATCGTTTCGTTTCTTTTGAGGTTCTGCGCGAGAATCGCGCGGGATTGAGCGACTTCGTCGATCGCCACAGTTTGTTGGCGGCGATCGCCTTTATCGTTGCCTACGCTGTCGTTGTGGCCTTCTCCTTGCCGATCGCAACCCTGTTGTCGATCACGGGCGGTTTCTTTTTTGGAACGCCGGTCGGGACGCTCTGTGTCGTTGTCGGGGCAACTGTCGGCGCTGTGGCGTTGTTTCTTATTGCCCGATCGACGCTGGGCGCCTTTTTGCATGCGCGGGCCGGCTCGGCGTTGAAACGCATGGAGGCTGGCGTTCGTGAAAACGAATTTAGCTACCTCTTGATCTTACGTCTGGTCCCCCTGTTCCCGTTTTTCCTCGTCAACATTGTTCCGGCATTGCTTGGCGTGCGCCTGCGCAACTACGTCCTGGCGACGGCTATCGGTATCGTGCCTGGTGCATTCGTTTATGTCGGTGTGGGCGCCGGCACCGGATCGGTGCTCGATAGCGGAGAGGTTCCAGGCCTTGGCATTTTTCTGCGCGCCGACGTCATTTTGCCGATGGTCGGTCTCGCAGTGCTGGCGTTGTTGCCGATCGCCTACAAGATGCTGCGACGTTCGCGCGGCGAGGCGCCAGTCCAATGACGTCGCCGCTTCGACCCGACATCTGCGTGATCGGCGCCGGTGCGGGCGGCCTCGTTGTCGCAAGCGGTGCGGCCATGATGGGCGCGCGGGTCGTGCTCGTCGAGCGCGGGGAAATGGGCGGCGATTGCCTGAACTATGGCTGCGTTCCCTCCAAGGCATTGATTGCGGCGGCGGACTCGGTGGTTGCAGGCAGAGAGTCGGCGCGCTTTGGCGTGACCTATCGAGCGCCGGAAATCGATTTCGCCCAAACGATGGCGCATGTTCGCGGCGTCATTGAGGGCATCGCCCCAACCGACTCTGTCGAGCGTTTCGAGGGGATGGGAATCAAGGTCATCCGCGAGCACGGCAAGTTCACCGGACCCGGCGAGCTGGTCGCCGGCGACTATGCCGTTCGTGCCCGCAGGTTTGTCATTGCGACGGGATCGTCGCCGCTGGTGCCGCCGATCGACGGTCTTGGCGCGGTGCCTTACATGACCAACGAAACCGTCTTCGCCAACCAATCCTGTCCTCGGCATTTGCTGGTCGTGGGTGGCGGTCCGATTGGTTTGGAACTGGCGCAAGCGCACCGTCGCCTCGGGGCGCAAGTCACCGTGGTCGAGATGTCGCGATTTCTGCCTCGCGATGATGAAGAAGCGGCGGACGTCGTTGTGGCCCGGTTGCGTGCGGAGGGGGTCGAGCTTCTATCGGGCGCACAGGTCAAAGCGGTCTCGGCATCGAACGGCGATATCCAGCTTACGATCGAGAAAGACGGCGCGACGTCGCAGATCGTTGGCTCGCACCTGCTTCTTGCCGCCGGGCGAACGCCGAATCTCGACCTCGGCCTGGAGGCCGCCGGGGTTGAATACACTCGGCGCGGGGTGAACGTGGATGCGCGTTTGCGAACGACGAACAGGAAGGTTTTCGCTATTGGGGATGTCGCCGGCGGCGCGCAATTCACCCATGTCGCCTCGTTCCATGCCGGCGTTGTGCTGCGAAACATCCTGTTCCGATTGCCGGCACGGACAACGAAACAAGTGATTCCCTGGGTGACCTATACCGACCCAGAACTCGCCCACGTCGGCATGACGGAACGCGATGCGCGCGCGGCGTATGGACGGGTCTCGATCGTGCGCTGGCCCCTTGCCGAAAACGACCGGGCCCGAGCGCAGGGCGACCTAGACGGCTTGATCAAGGTCGTCAGCACCCCAAAGGGACGAATCCTGGGCGCCCAAATCGTCGGGCGAAATGCCGGAGACCTTATTCTTCCGTGGGTTATGGCCGTGGGCCAGAAACAAAAACTGGGGGCGATGGCAGGCCTTATGGCGCCCTATCCGACCTTTTCCGAGCTTGGCAAACGCGCGGCGGGGACGTTTTTCGCGCCGGCGCTCTCAAGCGCTCGAGTCAAGGCGGTGGTGCGTCTGCTGGCTCGGTTGGGGTAGCGATAGATCGTCTCCGAGCCCTGTGATACATCAAAGCGATGCGCCTGAGCGACGCGTCGCGATTTGTCCCGTGGAGCCGAAGCCTTTCCGGTCGGCTGCTGGTTCTGACTCTGTTCTTCGTCATGGTCAGCGAAGTGCTGATCTATGTGCCCTCCATCGCGCGGTTTCGCCAAACCTATTTGGAAGATCGTGTCGCCATTGCCCAGTTGGCGTCCTTCGCGTTAACTGCGGAGCCCGACCGCCTTATTACGCCGCAACTTGAGCAGGACCTTCTAGACCGCGTCGAAATCAAAGCGATCGTTCTGAAGCGCAAGGAAGCCCGCACGCTCGTTCTGGGCGAGCACAGCGACATGCCCGTCCAAATCAGCGAGTCGTTCGACCTGCGTGGACAAACGACGTGGCGTTCGGTCATCGAGGCGTTTAACGCCATGATACAGCCTGGTCGAACCATTCGGGTGATTGCCCCGGCCTTGGAAGACCCAGAAACGCTCGTCGATATTGTGATCGACGAACAACCTCTTCGCGCGGAGATGTTCAGTTTTTCGGTTCGCGTTTTGGCACTGTCCCTGGTTATTTCGGCGATCACAGGGGCGTTGGTTTTTCTGGCGCTGCATATCCTTATCGTTCGACCGCTGCGGCGCCTCACCCAAGGGATGCTCGATTTTCGCAACAGCCCCGAGTCGGTGCGGTCGATGGGCGGCCTATCCAGGCGGTATGACGAAATAGGTCTTGCCCAGCGCGAATTTCAGACCATGCAGAACGACCTACGCCTGGCGCTTCGTCAGAAGACACGGCTTGCGGAGCTCGGCGCCGCCGTCAGCAAGATCAACCACGACCTAAGGAATATTCTGGCCACGGCCCAGCTTGTGTCGGATCGGCTCGCAACGAGCGGCGACCCCGAGGTGCGCCGGGCGACGCCGGTTCTGCTCAGGGCGATCGATCGGGCGATTTCGCTTTGCACCCAAACCCTCCAGTTCGGTAAGGCGCGCGAACAGAAGCCACAGCGCTCGGCCTTTTCTCTCCGCGACCTCGTTGCGGATGTCGGGGTCGCTCTAGGTCAAGGCGATGGACGGTCGATCCCCTGGAAGATCGATATTGCGCCTGGCCTCACGATTAGTGCCGATCACGAGCAGCTGTTTCGCGTACTCATGAACCTCGGGCGCAACGCGCTCGAAGCCATGCCGCCGGACTCAGGCGGCACGATCGCCGTCTCAGCGGCGGCACTGTCGAACTGCGTTGTCATCGATTTCAACGATAGCGGTCCGGGGATTCCGGAAGCTGCCCGGGACCGACTGTTCCAGCCCTTCAAGTCGACGACAAAATCGTCGGGCACAGGGTTGGGGTTGGCAATTGCCCGCGACCTCGTTGAGGCTCACGGCGGCACGCTGGTCCTCCATCGAACCGGCGAGGCGGGCACGACATTTCGGATCGAACTGCCGACCAACATCGTCGAACTGCCGGCCGAGAAGGCCGATCGCTCGAGTGGCGTAGGCTGACAGGTTGGCCTGGGACCCAAATCTCTATCTGGTCTACGAAAAGTATCGTCGGCAACCTGCGGTCGATCTCTTGGCTCGCATTGATCTCGACGGGCCCCGCTCCGTTTACGACCTCGGTTGTGGTCCCGGTAATGTTACGGCCCTTTTACAGCAGCGTTGGCCCGCGGCCGATATCGTCGGTGTCGATAACTCGCCCGATATGCTCGGACGCGCCCGCAAAGACTATTCGGCAATCCGGTGGACGCAGGGCGACATCGCGACGTTCGCCGCGCCGGAAGCCGACGTTATCTTCTCCAACGCGGCCTTTAACTGGGTGCCGGACCACGGGAAGCTCGTTGAAAAGCTTGCGGAGTCCCTGGCTGTTGGCGGCGTGCTCGCCGTGCAGATGCCGCGCAACTACGCGCAGCCGTCACACGCGGAGATCGTCGCATGCGTTGAGTCGCAGCCGGCGCGTCACGCCTTGCGGCAGTTCATCGCGTTCTCTCACGTCCAGCCGCCGGCGTTCTATCACGATACCCTCACCCCTCTGGTTGATTCAGTCGAAATCTGGGAGACGAACTATTTCCATGTTCTCCATGGCGACGATCCGGTGCTCGAGTGGGTGATGGGAACGGCGCTACGTCCGATCGTCGACGCCCTCGATGGCACCGAAAAAGAAGGGTTCGTGGAGGAGATGCGGCAGCGCTACCGCGCGGCGTACCCAAAGCAAATTGACGGCACGACCCTTTTTGCCATGCAGCGTCTCTTCGTTCTGGCGCGCCGCTAATCGCCTATCGCTATTCCCTCTCGCCGTGGGTCGGCGCCGCCCCATAGGCCGCGTTCGTCCTGGACAATCGCGTGAATACCGCTGGTCATGACAACCGCCGTGACCTCATGCCCGAGGCGCTTCAGGCCTTGAACGAGGGAACTCGGATCGCCTGCCTGTTCGATCTCGGTCATGTGGCCGCGATTGGTCAAGTTTGGTAAATCGATCGCGCTCTGTACGTCGAGGCGCCAGTCGATGACGCCGATCAGCGTCTTCACCACATAGCCGATGATGCGACTGCCGCCAGGCGACCCTACCGCCATCCGAAAGCGGCCCTGGCCATCCAAGACAATGGTGGGCGACATCGAACTGCGCGGGCGTTTTCCAGCTTCCACGCGGTTCGCAACCGGAACGCCGTCGACATCCGGCCGGAACGAAAAGTCGGTGAGTTGATTGTTGAGCAAAAAGCCGCCGACCATGACGCGCGATCCGAAGGTGTTTTCGATGCTCGACGTCATCGACACGGCGTTTCCCTTGTCGTCGACGATCGAAAGGTGCGTTGTCGAAGGGAGTTCCAGCGCTTCATCGGTCCCGAAATTCGATCCGCGGCGGCGGGCAAACTGGCCGGGCTCCACCGTTGGCATGGCGTTCTGGCGGGAGATGAGGTTGAAGCGCGCGCCCAGATAGCCGCGATCCAGGAGGTGGTCGATCGGGACATCGACAAAGTCAGGGTCGGCGAGATACATACCGCGGTCGGCGAAGGCCAGACGACTTGCCTCGGCGATCAGGTGAGTCGCGGCAGGAGACGTCGACGCCAGCGCCGAAAGGTTTGCATTGCGCAAAATGCCAAGGATCTGGAGCGTGGTCACACCACCGGAGGTCGGCGGTCCCATGCCGCAGACGGTCAGATGGCGATATGGCCCGCACACCGGTGGGCGCACCATTGCTTGGTAGCGCTCCAGATCGCCGAGGGACAACAAGCCGGGATTGTCCGCAGCGGACTGGACGGCGAAGACGATCGAACGGGCGAGGGCGCCTTCGTAGAAGCTATCCGCACCGTCTGCTGCAAGGCGCCGGAGTGTTTCGGCGAGCGCTGGATTGCGCAGGACATGATCGACGGGAAGTGCCGAACCGTCGCTGCGAAAAAAGTACCGGCGCGTATCCGGGTATGTCGCAAGGTAGCGATCGCCGGCGATCAGCATGTGGAGTCTGGGCGAGACGGGAAAACCCTCCTCCGCCAGTTGGATCGCCGGCGCAAACAGGGTGCGCCACGGCAGGATCCCGTGCCGTTCATGGGCGAGTGCGAGCATCCGTAGAACCCCCGGTGTACCGACAGCGCGACCGCCGACGAGGGCCTCGTAGAACCGCAAAGGCGCGCCGTCGTCCGATAGGAAGAGGGCTGGCGTTGCGGCGGCCGGCGCGGTTTCGCGTCCGTCAAATCCGGTGAGGTTGCGCGACGCGGCGTCGAAATGAAGCATGAAGGCGCCGCCGCCAACGCCCGAGGATTGTGGCTCGACCAATGTCAGGACCATCTGAATCGCGATCGCGGCGTCGACCGCACTGCCGCCGCGGCGCAGCATTTCGAGGCCCGCTCTGGCCGCGAGTGGGTTGGCTGCGGATACCATATGGCGTGTCGCGAAAACCGGCGCGCTCTCGGCGGCCAAGCGCTGTGCCGGGATGGCGGCGAACAGCATTGCGACTGTCGTCAGTGTCACGAAGCGCCGACGCCACCCGTAGTTGCCCCTGTCGTTGACCATTCGATGTCACCTCACTACCGTCGATGCGCCACGGGAAACAGATGATCGCTGTCGGTACACACAACGCCATCACGGACGTGGATGGTATCAGAGTTGGCAATTGCCATGACCGCGCAATTCGCAGCGGCGTGACCGTCATTCTCCCCGATCAGCCATGCATTGCGGCAGGAGACATTCGCGGTGGGGCGCCCGGTACGCGGGAAACCGATCTGCTTGATCCTGCGAATACCGTTGAGAAGATCGATGCGCTCGTCTTCTCCGGAGGATCGGCCTTTGGTCTCGATGCCGCCAGCGGAGCAACCACATGGCTTGCCCGTCATGGACGCGGACTGGCCGTGCGCGGCGTAACGATTCCCATTGTGTCGGCTGCGGTCATCTTCGATCCGCCGATCGGCGGGCCGCAGGATTGGCACGAAGCGCCACCGCACCGCGAGATGGCGATTTCGGCCTGCGATAGGGCATCTGTGGCGGTGGACCAGGGGAATGTCGGCGCGGGCATCGGTGCGACGGCGGGGCCCCTAAAAGGCGGCCTCGGTACAGCGTCGTTCGTGCGCGACGATGGAATCCAGGTTGGCGCGCTTGCCATCGCCAACCCGTTCGGATCGACCGTCGCGCCTGGGACTGCGACGTTTTGGGCCGCGCCCTATGAAATGGACGGTGAATTTGGCGGGCAATCCACGCTCGGACCGATCTCGATGGAGGACATTTCTTACGACCTGATGGGCGAGGGCGGTGCGAACACGACCCTTGTCGCGATTGCGACCAATCTTCGGCTGACGCGGGCCCAGGCCAAACGCATCGCGATCATGGCCCAGGACGGCCTAGCGCGCGCCATACGTCCGGTTCATACGCCGTTCGACGGCGACAGTGTCTTCGTGCTCGCCACGGGGGCCCACGCGGCGCCGACGGTGACGCCGCAACTCCTCGCCGCCGTCGGGCTCCTTGCCGCGGACGCGGCGGCCCGCGCGATCGCTAAAGGCGTCTACCGTGCGGAATCGCTAGGCGATTTCCCGTCATACCGAGAGAAATTCAAGAAATAGAGGTTCGGAGCGGCCGGAGGCCGCTGCTAGCGAACGTAGATGTGCACTTCGTTGGTGAAGGCTTCCGCGCTCGACGAAGAGGAAAGTTGCACGCGATTGGCGGGCAGACCCATGTCGGTCAAAGAACGGAGAACTCGCTCGGCGTTGTCCTTGGACCGTGACGTGTTGAGGGCCACCTCGGCGGGCGCACCACGGTTGGGCGCGACGGCGACCAGGTCGAACTGCGATTGCGGCCGTTGCTCTAACGTCCGGCTAATCGCCGAAAACAGCGCCTGCTCGTAGGGCACGTCGGGACGGTCGAAGCGGATCACGACAAGCGGACGACGGTTGGCGAACTGGCTGTTGCGGTCCGTCGCCGTCGCGGCCTGGGGCGGCGAACTTGAAAGCGGCGCGGCGTTCGCGAAAGCGCGGTTTGCAAGGCTCGGGCCCAGCAACTCGCCGTTCTTGATTGCCAGCGAAAGCGTCGTCAGGTTCGCCCGTTCGTTGCCAACGTAGGCAGTCTGGCGGCTGACATCCTCGCTCAACTCGTTCAGCAACCGGTCGATCAGAACGACGGTTCGATTGGTTTCGTCTTCTAGGATCACCAGCTGCCGATGGTCTTCGTCGATCGCCCCCGAAAGGCCAAAGGTTGCCCGCGTGCTTTCCAGCACGAACGATGCAAATGCCGAGTCCGAGGCGACCGAATTGGCCAAACTATTCATCTGGTTGATGTCGCTGCCCAAGCGATCGAGCTCGGCCTGCGCCAAGTTCCATTGATTCACCAAAACCGGGTTGCCCGGGGTCGTGCCAACCTGGAGGCGGGCAGAAATCGCCGCGATCGTGCCGTGGTAGCGCTGGGACGTTCCGCCAAGTTGTTCGCGGATCAGCTGCAACCGTTGGTTCTGCTGGACGATATTGGACTGCAACTGGCTGAGTTCGCCGCGCAACTGCGCAACTTTTTGACCGACGAACGTGCCGGTATTCACGCCGGGCGTTACCGGTGGCGGACTGAAGGAGGAACTGCCGAGGGTCGGAGGCGGTGCCGGTGCGATGGGCGCTTGGTTGGCGGCGCCTTGGTTCGCGCTAGCCTGGGCAGTCTGAATGCCTTGGGTCGCTGGCGCGTTCACGCCGGCGTCCCGGTCATCGCCTCGCCCCGGAAACACAGCGTCTGAAACGAAGGAACACCCGCCAAGCGCAAGCGCTATTGCAAGGGCGACCGAAGAGTATTTCCCTACCATGCCAGGCAACACCATCAGATATGCAGGTCGGAGGCGAACAACCTCGAAAGATTGCAAGCGGTCATTGTCACTGCCAGAGCAATCATTTCTTGAGATTATCCAACAATATACAGGTAATACGAGGCAGCTAACTTGAAGTTCACTGAAGCTTGGCGATCTTAAACAAATGCGGACCGAACTCACAAGCAAATTTGCTAGGGATACCTAGCATTTAGCTGGTTCATGCGTGTTTTTTGTTGGCGGGTTGCTCACCAGCGACGTTGAAATCCTCGCCGCTGCGGGTCGCTTGCGGCGAAACGGCTTATTGATTAGGTTCCACGCCTCCGTGCGCTTCCCCATAGGGGTGGCCAACTTTCAGTGCGCCTGTAGCTCAGCTGGATAGAGCACTAGACTACGAATCTAGGGGTCGGGAGTTCGAATCTCTCCAGGCGCGCCACTTCCCATTCCGTTCGTCCGTTGGCCAGCAGGCCCGGTCCCACTACAGTGGGAGCAAGGCTGTCCCAAGGGGGAAGTATGTCAAATACCGTGCCGCATCGTCCCATGATGGTCGTGGGGGCAAGTCCCGGCGAAACGCCAAAACAAGTCTATGCACCCTATGATCGGTCGGTCATCGCTACCGTCGATACGACCGATCGCGCCGCCGCGGAGCGGGCGCTGACCACCGCGTACAAATTGTTTCGTTCTCGGGATTCCTGGCTCTCCAAGGCCGAACGCATCGCGATCCTCAGCCGGACCGCGGCGATCATGGGCGAGCAGGTCGAGCAATTGGCGCTGGACGCCGCGCGGGAAGGGGGCAAACCGCTTATCGATTCGCGGATTGAGGTGATTCGGGCGATCGGCAGCGTCGAAGCCTGCGTTGAGGAATTGAAGCACGGGGCCGGCCAGGTCATTCCGATGAACGTCAATGCCGCCTCGGCCAATCGATTTGCCGCCACAACGCTCGAACCGATCGGGGTCGTTGTGGCGGTCAGCGCCTTCAATCACCCGCTCAACTTGATTGCGCACCAGGTCGCGCCCGCCGTCGCAACCGGGTGCCCGGTCATCGTCAAGCCATCCGAAGATACGCCGCTATCTTGTATCCGGTTCGTCGAGATTTTGCGCCAAGCAGGCTTGCCGGAAGGGTGGTGCCAAGTAACAGTGACCGAGAACCGGGACGTGGCGACGGCGTTGGTCACCGATCCTCGTGTCGGCTTTTTCAGCTTCATCGGGAGTCCCGGTGTGGGGTGGTCGCTTCGCGCGCAATTGGCGCCGGGCACCCGCTGCGCGCTGGAACATGGCGGCGCGGCGCCGGTCATCGTTGGGCCGGACGCAAATCTTGTCGAAATCGTTCCACCGCTCCTCAAGGGCGGCATGTACCATGCGGGACAGGTTTGCGTGTCGGTGCAACGCATCTTCGCGCACGAGAGTCTCGCGCGTCCGCTCGCTGAGGCGCTTGCCGACGGCGCTGAGCGGCTCATCGTTGGCGACCCAACCAGAGACGACACCGAAGTAGGGCCGCTCATCCGACCCCGCGAAGTGGAGCGCGTCCACGAATGGGTCACCGAGGCGTCGGACCGGGGCGCGGAGGTTCTCTCGGGTGGCGAGCCGTTGGATCATCACTGCTATGGCCCGACCGTGCTCTACGACCCGCCGGACGACGTTCGGGTCTCCCAGCAAGAGGTTTTCGGTCCCGTCATTTGCGTCTATCCCTACGACGATATGGATGAGGCGATCGAGCGGGCGAATGCCTTGCCGTTTGCTTTTCAGGCGTCGGTCTTCACAAAAGACATCGACCGGGCGATGCGCGTCTATTCGCGGCTCGACGCATCGGCGGTAATGATCAACGACCACACCGCCTTTCGCGTCGACTGGATGCCGTTCGCTGGATTGCGGCAGTCCGGTCTCGGTGTTGGTGGGATTTCCCACACGATGCACGACATGCAGATCCAAAAGATGATGGTGCTCCGCTCGCCGGAACTGTAGCCCGGTGGGCATTGATCTGGAGGCAGGCTACGGATGATAGAGCTCTACTCTTTCTTTCGAAGTTCGGCTGCGTACCGTGTGCGGATCGCCCTAAATCTGAAGGGGATCGACCCGAAGACCCACGTCGTTCATTTGCGCCGCGGCGGCGGCGAACAGTTCGCCGAGGCGTACAGTGCGATCAACCCCCAAGCGGCAGTCCCAACCATCGTCGAGGACGGGATGGTGTTGAGTCAGTCCCTGGCGATCATCGAGTATCTCGACGAAACGCGGCCTCAGCCGCCCTTGCTTCCGGCCGACCCGGCTACGCGGGCGCAAGCGCGCGCGATTGCGCTAGCGATCGCCTGCGACATTCACCCGCTGAACAATCTTCGCGTCTTGAAACGGTTGGCCGACATGGGGGTTTCCGAGGCGGACCGCGATGCGTGGTATCGCCACTGGGTCGAAATCGGATTGGCTGCCGTCGATGAGATGGTGCGACGGTTCGATTGTGCCGATACCTTTATCCACGGTACCGACCCTGGCCTCGCCGACATCTGCTTGGTGCCGCAGCTCTACAATGCCCGTCGCTTTTCGGCCGATTTAGGTACGTGTGCACGCCTGCTCGAAATCGAGCGCCGATGCCTCGAGCTTCCGGCATTCGCAATGGCCGCGCCCGAACGGCAACCCGACGCAGAAGACTGATACAGGCAGGAGCGGATCGAGGCGCCGCTAAATACCGGCACTCCCAGTCTTGCGCACGTCGAACGTTGACGGTTTCGCGCCGCGTGCCGCCGCGCGGTGCATTTCGCGAAAGGCCGTGTTGAGGGCGCGTGCAAGCTGTGTCGGATCGAAAAGTGGCGACGTTGCGACGCGCTGCGCCACGTCGGCTTTGGCCGCGGCCAGCCGTTGCGGATCTAACGCCAAGGCGGTCGCCAGCTCTTCGTAGTCATCGACCCCAGTCTGAATCAGGCCGGGCGTACCCAGCGCCGACAAGATCGATGCGCCGGTTCGCGCGCTCTGATTGGTGCCGGCGATCGTGATCACAGGCACCCCGACCAGAAGTGCATCGATCGTTGTGACGCCGCCGGTGTGGTTGAACGAGTCCAGGGCGATATCGGCCAATGCGTGACGCGCCAAGTGCGCCGATCGATCTAAGCGGTCGGCGAAGATCAAGCGATTCCGATCGACGCCTTGCTTTGCCGCGACCGTGCGCAACCGGTCGGCGACCTCTGCCGTCGTGCCGCGAAGCCACAATACGCTGCCCGGAACGCCGGCTAGAATGCGCATCCAACTGGCAAAGGAGGTCGGTTCAAGCTTGTAGGTCGCGTTGAAGCAGGCAAAGACGATTCCGTCGGGAGGAAGTCCGACCGATTCACGGTCGGGGATTGCGCAATCTTGCTCGACATGTGCGGCCGCCATGAAAGTGTGGGGCAAGTAGGCGAGTGCTTCCGAGCAGTGGTCGGCAAGCGACGGCGGTGTGTGAACGCGATCAGTAATCAACCACGGTATGTAGTCGGCGCCGATCGTGCCGCCGTACCCCAAGTAATGGGCTTGAACGGCCGCAGGTTGTCGCGCGAAAATCTCCAGTCGCGATCCCCGCGTGTGCCCGGCGAGATCGACCAAAACGTCAACTCCATCGGCCTGTATGCGCGCTGCGGCGGCGTCGTCCGACAACGCAGAAAGATCGACGAAGGCGTCGAAGGACGTCGCAAGGCCGCCGGTCTGACCGTCCGCCGCGTCGTCGCCGATGGAGTAGCCGATCCAGTCGATACTGCGATCGTCGCGCGCTTCCAGGACAGCCGAAAAGGACATCGCTAGGCTATGGGTGCGAAAGTCAGGCGACACGAACCCGATCCGAAGGCGGGCCTTGTCTGGCAAATGTGGGACGGTCGCTTGCATTGGGGGTAGCCCGCGCGCGTGGGCCGCGGCCGATCGTCGTGCCGCGATTAGTCTGATCGCCGGTGGCGCGTCGGTTCCGGCCAGCGTGAAGGGGGCCACTTGGGCACCGTGCAAGACTTCATCGACAATCACGTTGACGAGTTCGCTGTCCCCCACCCACTGGCAGGTGTGGCGTTTCGAATGCAGCAGGTAGGCCCGCGCGCCTGGCAGGTCCGGTTCGATGTCCAGGGCTTGTTCATAGGCGTCGATCGCTTCGCCGTGACGGCCGACCGACTGCAAGATATGCCCGAGATTCAGTAAGGCATGGGCGACGTGCGGGTTCAGGTCGAGGGAGTGTCGTGCCGCTTCCAGAGCGTCATGGTGGCGCCCATTGCTCTGCAGCGAGATCGCGAGGTTGCCCCAGGCTTCGGCGTAGCGGTCGTCAAGGGCCAAAGCCCTTTCGAACAGGCCGATGGCGGCGGCGTGATCGCCCTGGCTCTGGGCGCACAGGCCTAGGCCGTGAAGCGCAGTGCCGGAGTCCGGCCGCGCTTCAAGCGCTCGGGCGAACCATTGTTCGGCGCCGCCGCTGTCGCCTAGCGCCAGGTGGCTTTGACCGAGGGTCAGCATCCAGGTTGGCGAAGCGGGCCCGCGCTTGTGCGCTTCGAGGTACGCCGCCTGCGCTTCGGCAAACCGGTTGGCGCCCGACAGCGCGTTGCCAAGCGCGCCATAGGCGTGTTCGCTCGTTTCCGCGAGGGCGACAGCCCGGCGCGCCGCATCCAGGGCTTCGTCGTGACACCGAAGGCGGCCCGCCGCGGCAGCAAGGTTGATGAAAACCTCCGGCACCGCCGGTGCGAGGGACGCCGCGGTGCGGAAATGCGTTCGCGCGTCGTTCGGCTTGCCGTCCTCAAGCGCCCAAACCCCGAGGGTAAAGGCTACTTCCGGGTCGCCTTCGCCGTTGACGGCTTCGACGAGGGTCCGGACGGCCATCTCGCGATTGCCATCGTGCATGAACCGGCGTGCGACGCCGAGGGCATCGCGGGTTTGACGTCCATTGACCCGGGGCGATGGGCCATCGGTCGACATCGGGTTGGGCACCGGCCGCTCCGGTCTAGGGTCAGGAAGGGGCATCACAATGCGACGGGGCGGTTAACCGCAGGTTAATCGGCGCGTGCGCCATGCCGCCTGCCAGATTGACAGCGCCACGAGGTGCCCCCATATTCTGTCGCTTTCCGAAAGCCGGTCGAATTGAACCGAGAGCGGGAGAGCACCGTGATTTCCGCAATAATGCCGACCTATTCCCGCGCCGACCTGGCTTTTGAGCGGGGCGAGGGTCCCTATCTTTTTGATGCTGAAGGGCGACAGTACCTGGACTTCGCCTCGGGCATCGCCGTGACCACCCTTGGCCACAAGCATCCCAAGCTCGTCGAAGCGCTGAAGACGGCGGCGGACGGTGTTTGGCATACCTCCAATCTGGTCCGTATTCCGACGCAGGAGGCATTGGCCGAGGCGCTGGTCGCGAATTCGTTCGCCGACACGGTGTTTTTCGGCAACTCCGGTGCCGAGGCCGTCGAATGCTGTCTCAAGGTTGCCCGCAAGTTTCACGCAGCGGGCGGTCATCCCGAGAGATACCGGACGATCACGTTCGAGGGTGCCTTTCACGGCCGCACCCTCGCCACGTTGGCGGCGGGCAATCAGAAAAAGCACCTGGACGGGTTCGGTCCGCCGGTGGACGGGTTCGATCAGGTGCCGTTCGGCGATATTGCAGCCGTCGAACGCGCCATTTCGCCGGCAACTGCGGCGATCTTGGTCGAGCCGATCCAGGGCGAGAGCGGCGTGCGCGTGTCGCCCGATTCTTTCCTGCCGGCCTTGCGGCAAATTGCCGACAAAGCCGGGCTGTTGCTTATCTTCGATGAGGTTCAGTCCGGTGTCGGGCGGACCGGCCGGTTGTTCGCCCATGAACATTGGGGTGTGACCCCAGACATTATGGCGTTGGCCAAAGCGCTTGGCGGCGGTCTTCCGATCGGCGCCTGCCTCGCCACGGAAAACGCTGCGCGCGGCATGGTGGCGGGTAGTCACGGATCGACCTTTGGCGGCAATCCGATCGCCACTGCGGTCGGACTGGCTGTCCTGAAAGAGGTGACGAAGCCAGGTTTTCTCGACGCCGTCGAAAAGCAGGGCGCCGCGTTGCTTGAGGGTCTCAATCAGCTGCGGGCCAAACACGGCAATAAAATTGCCGAAGTGCGCGGCAAGGGGTTGTTTATTGGTCTCCGGTGCACCGGCGATCCGAGTGTTGTTATCGGCGAATTGCGGGCGCGAGGAATGCTGAGTGTCATTGCCGGCGACAATGTCGTTCGGCTCCTGCCGCCGCTGATTATCGAGGACGCCCACGTCCAAGAGGCGCTCGCAAAAATCGATGACGCGCTCGGCGCGACGAGCTTCTAAGCGTGCCGCATTTCCTCGACATTGCGGCGCTAGAGCAAGCGACGTTGCGCCAAATGCTGGACGATGCGAATGCGCGAAAGCGCGCTCGCGACGGGCGGCCCCGGGGGGCACCGGATCCCGACCGTCCGCTGGATGGACGTATCCTCGCGACGATATTCGACAAACCGTCGACGCGGACACGCGTCTCGTTCGATGTCGCGATGCGTCAGCTTGGCGGTCAGACCATCGAACTGAGCGGGTCGACGATGCAAATGGGTCGGGGCGAGACCGTCGCCGACACCGCCAGAGTGCTCTCGCGGTACGTCGATGCCATCATGATTCGAACGCCCGACCATCACGTTCTTGAGGAACTTGCGACCTATGCAGACGTTCCTGTCATTAACGGCTTAACGGGTCGCAGCCACCCCTGCCAGGTGATGGGCGACGTGATGACCTTCGAGGAACATCGGGGTCCGATTCGGGGGGCGAAGGTCGCCTGGATCGGTGACGGCAACAATATGGCGGCGACCTGGATCCATGCCGCGGCTAAATTCGGGTTCCGCCTCGACCTTGCCTGTCCGGAAGAACTCTCGCCCGACACGGACGTTCTGGAGTGGGCCCACGCGCAGGGCGCTGCGGTGGACGTCACACGCGCCGCTGTCGATGCGGCAGCCGGTGCGGACTGCGTTGTCACCGACGTCTGGGTTTCGATGAGCGACGAAACGCCGGAGCTGTCTTCGGCGACCACCGCCCGCCACAATCTGCTGCGACCCTACCAAGTGGACGAATCGGTTATGTCGGCTGCGCAACCCGATGCGCTGTTCATGCACTGCCTGCCCGCCCATCGCGGGCAAGAGGTCACGGGTGCGGTGATCGACGGCCCGCGCTCGGTAGTCTGGGCTGAAGCCGAGAACCGCCTTCATGCCCAGAAAGGGATCCTCAACTGGTGCATGACCTAGAAAGTCGAGGCGAGGCCGAGCCCGACGACTGCGTGTACCCGTTTCAGATAGACAAAATCGGCATTCGCGGTCGCCTTGTCCGGTTGGGTCCGGCGATTCACGAAGTTCTCTCCGGTCATCGATATCCTGACGCCGTATCACAGTATTTAGGCGAACTCGTCGCACTGAGCGCAGCGCTTTCCAGCGCGCTGAAGTTTGAAGGCGTCTTTTCTCTTCAAATTCGTAGCAACGGGCCGATCCGGGCGTTGGTTGCCGATTTTGAGACGCCCGGGTCCATCCGCGCTTATGCGAGTTTCGACGAGGATGCGGTAGAGGCGGCAGCGCGCGGGGGCTCCCGCGGGATCGACCGCTTTTTCGGCGAGGGCTTCTTGAGCTGGATCGTCGATCAGGGTGCCGATTCCGAGCGGCACCAGGGCATCGTGGCGCTGGAGGGGGGCACGCTTGCCGAATGCACCGAAAACTATTTCCGCCGCTCGGAGCAACTTCGAGCCGTCATCCGCGTTGGCGTTGCCCGCGAGGTCGTTCGGGGCGGGCAAGATCAATGGCGGGCAGGCGCCGTCATGGTACAGAATTTGGCCACGACCGGCGGGATAGGCGGCAAGAAACACGACGATCAGATCGCGACCGAAGCGGACTGGCAGCATGCGCGTGCCCTGGTCGGTACGGCGCAGGCGTCGGAATTGTGCGACACGCTACTCAGCCCCTCCGCGTTTCTGCGCCGCCTGTTCCACGAAGATGGGGTTTGGCTCTATGAGTCATCGCCTGTGGTCGCCAAGTGCCGCTGTTCACGGGAGAGAATAGAGGCGGTCCTCAACCAGTTCCCCGCCGACGAAGTGCAGGAAATGGTTCTCGAGAACGGAAAGATCGAAGTTCGCTGCGAATTCTGCAATCGGTGCTACGATTTCGACGTGGACGATCGCCCGAACTCGGGAGGCTAGAGATGCTCGAACGACCCATGCGGATTGCCCGACGGCTAGGATTGCGTGCCGGCTTGGTCGCGATCGCGTGTGCGATCCTCGCGGCCTGCGCCCAAACTGCACCTCCTGCCCCATTGCCGCAACTCACCTTCTCCCATCTCGAAAAGATTCGCCTGAATGTCGGATCGGTTGAGATTGTCGAGAGCTATGTTCCGCCGCTTCGCGGCCCCAATATTGAACACCTGCTGCCGGTCTCGCCCACCGAGGCCGCGCGCCGCTGGGCAACGGATCGTTTGACGGCTTTGGGTACCGAAGGCAGCGCGAAATTCGTCATCGATACGGCATCGGTGGTCGAAACGAAGTTGGCGGTGGAGAAGGGGCTGCGAGGCGCGGTTACCGTCGATCAATCCGAGCGCTACGATGCGGTCCTCGCGGTCACCGTCGAGATTCGCAACGACCGCGGGTTTAGGTTGGCCTTTGCGACGGCCCGCGCCGAGCGAAACCGGACCGTTTCCGAGAACCTCACGGTGAGCGAGCGCCAGGCAATACAGTTCGAGTTGGTCGAAGATCTAATTGCTGCGCTGAACGCCGAGCTCGAAGCGAAGGTCGCCGAATTTCTTTCGGCCTATATTCTCTGAGCGGACGCGACGTCGATGAGTTTGCGAACGAACTGTTCGCAGGCGTCGATCTGCGCGATCGCAATATACTCGTCCGGCCGATGCGCCTGAAGAATGTTGCCGGGCCCGCAGACGACGGTCGGGATACCTGCCTCTTGAAAAATGCCGCCTTCGGTGCCGTAGCTGACGACGTCCGTCTGGTTTCGACCCGCCAGCATCATCGCTAGCGTTTCCGCTGCGGAGTCGGCTTCGGGTACCAGCGGCGCGACGCGGCCCGTACGCTCGGTCACGATCGACGCTTGGGGGGAAACCGCTTGCATTCGCGGCAAGACAACCTGGGTGGCGAAGTTATCGAAAGTTTGAAAGATCGCCTGTTCGTCTTCGCCTGGAATCAACCGGTACTCCCAGACGAAGGAGCATTCCTTGGGAATGATGTTCAGGGCCGTACCGCCACGAATGGTCCCGACGTGAACGGTGGTGTAGGGCGGGTCGAAACGATCGTTGGTTCGGTCGCTGTCGCGTTGATCCTTGGCCATTTCGGACAGGTAGGAAACCAGCTCCGCGGCGAACATGACTGCATTGACGCCCATATGGGTCGCGCTGGAGTGGGCCTCTAGGCCGCGCACCGTGGTGCGAAAGGCGAACACGCCTTTATGCGCATTGACCACCCTCATGTCGGTCGGTTCGCCCACGATCACCGCGCGCGGCAGCGGCGTGATGCCGCCGATGTGACTGACGATGCCATGAACGCCGAGGCAACCGACCTCTTCGTCGTACGAAAAAGCGAAATGGATTGGCATCTTTAGATCGGCCTTGGCCATGTCCGGCGCCAAGGCCAGCGCGGTCGCGATGAAACTTTTCATGTCGCTGGTACCGCGGCCGAACAGCCGGCCGTCCGCTTCGACAGGCTCGAAAGGCGGCGTGCTCCAGTCTTGGCCGTCAACCGGGACGACGTCGGTGTGACCGGAGAGAACGACCCCGGGAACGTCTGCCGGGCCGATCGTCGCATAGAGGTTGGCCTTGGTGCGCTCCGCGTTGTGGATGAGCCGTGTGGCGATGCCCAATTCCTCTAGATACGCCGCCGCGAATTCGATCAGGTCGAGGTTCGATTCGCGGCTTGTCGTATCGAAGGAAACGAGCTTCTTTGTCATCCCTAACGGCGTGTAGTGTTTCATGGCTTTCTTTGTGCTGCGCTAGGTGCGCCAAAACCTTCGGGTGAACAGGACAAGGACGGTAAAAATTTCGAGGCGGCCGAGGAGCATGCCGGCCGACAGCATCCATTTTCCCGCTTCCGGAATCTCGGCGAACGTGCCGACGGGGCCCACCATATTCCCAAGGCCCGGGCCAACGTTGGTGATGGCGGTTGCCGCGCTCGAAACGCTCGTGACGAAATCCAGTCCTAGAGTAGATAGCGCAAAGGCCAACAAGGCAAATAGCAAGAGGAACAGGAAAAAGAAGGCGAACACGGAATCCGTCACCGTATCGGGTAGCGGTTTGCCGTTGTAATGCGGGACATAGACGCGGTGTGGGCGTAGCAGATGCTCTAACTGGGTTCTTAGCGCAAGGAACAGAACCTGATACCGGAATATCTTGACGCTACAGGACGTCGATCCGGCGCAACCGCCGACAAACATGAAGAAAAGGAAGGCGACACCGGGGAATGTGCCCCAATGCCAGTAGTCTTCGCTGGCATAGCCTGTGCCGGTGATGATCGACGTGACATTGAAGGCCGCGGATCGAATGGCGCGGCCGAACGCCACGTCGTTGGTCTGGATCTGCCAAAGAGCGATCGCGAGGGTCCCCGCCAGCAGGAAGCCGGCGAACCACTGAACCTGGCTGCTCCGCACCACCCTCAGGGGGTCGCCCTGGGTGGCGAACAAAAGGAGAGCGAACGGCAAGCTGCCGACAATCATGAAAAGGGTCGCGATCCATTCGATCGACGGGTTGGCAAAATGGGCGAACGACGCGTCGGAGGTTGAGAACCCACCGGTGGCAATGGTCGTCATCGCATGGGCGATGGCGTCGAAACCCGTCATTCCGGCGGCCCAGTAGGCAACGAAACAAAGGGTCGTCGCTGCGACGTAAACCATGCCGATGCCGCCCGCCAGGGAAGCAATCCGGGGCGTCGCCTTCCCCGAAGGATCGCTGAATTCTGTTTTGAAGAGCTGATTGCCGCCGACTTGGAGCAACGGCAGCACCGAAATCGCGAGAACGATAAACCCGATACCCCCCAGCCATTGCAGCATCGAACGCCACAGCAGGACGCCTGGCGGCGCGCTGTCTAAATTGGTCAGGACGGTCGAGCCGGTTGTCGTGATCCCCGACATTGCCTCGAAAAAGGCCGACGAATAGTTCAGACCTAAGCCGGAAAACCAGAGCGGTAACGCAGCGAAGCCGGCGGCAATGGTCCAGCTGAGGGTCGTGAGGACGAAGCTTTGGCGGACCGACAGCGTCGTCCAACCACCGCGAGTCGTCAGAACACAACTGACGCCGAAAAACAGCGTCAGGCCGGCACCGCCCAGGAACGCCTCCCAGTCGGAATGCCCGCTGCCCGCATCGACCGCGGCAGGCACGAGCATTGCCGCGGCCAGGGCAATCAACAGTACGCCGAGAAAATAGACGATTGGCCGGATTTCAATCATTGCTGGCCCGCGCTGCCGGCCATGCGGGTCATCGGCTTAACCCGATTGGTTCGACGGGCTGCTAATGATGTTCAAGAACTCTCGTCGGGTCGTGGCATCGTCCCGGAAGGCGCCGATCATATGGCTGGTCACCATGCTGACGCCGGGCTTATGCACGCCCCGCATGGTCATACATTGGTGCGCGGCGTCGATAACAACGGCAACGCCTTTTGGGCGTAGCACGCTGTCGATACACGTCGCAATTTGAGCGGTCATCTTCTCCTGCACTTGGAGTCGATGGGCATAGGCGTCGACGACCCGTGCCAACTTACTGATCCCGACCACGCGGTTGTTCGGCAGGTAACCCACGTGAGCGCGACCGATAATCGGCAACATATGGTGTTCGCAGTGGGATTCAACGCGGATGTCGCGCAGGACCACCATCTCGTCATAGCCGTCGGTTTCTTCAAAAGTTCGCTGCAGGTATTCGACGGCGTCATCGCCGTATCCGGAAAAAAACTCGTCATAGGATCGCACCACGCGTGCCGGCGTATCCAGCAGTCCTTCGCGCGTTACGTCGTCGCCGGCGTAGCGCAGGAGCGTTCTGACTGCCGCCTCCGCCTCTTCACGGGAAGGTCTCGCATCCGCTACAGCGTTCGATGTCTTTACGGGTGTATCCACCACGTCGCTCCTTTGCCCCGCAAGTCGTCTCAGTTCAGCGACGACCGTTCGTGCGGGCTATCAAGTGAGAACGGCGGAATTTCTACTGGAAAGGTATCGCCGCTGTCGGTTGTCATTTCGTATGTCCCGACCATGATTCCTGACGGGGTCGAGAGGGGTGTTCCACTGGTGTATTCGAAGGATTCGCCTGGGTCGAGCCGAGGTTGTTCCCCAACGACCCCAGGGCCGCGAACCTCTTTGATGTGGCCAACGGCATCGGTGATTTTCCAATAGCGATTCAGCAATTGAACGCGTTCCGTGCCGATATTCTCGATCTTTACGCGATAGGCCCATACGAAATGCCCCTGGTCGGGCGTCGATTGGTCTTCGAGGTAGAAGGGTTGCACCTCGATGCGGATTCCGCGTGTCGTTCGGTCGTACATGAATATCCCGCGTTTGGCGCTGTTTCGCCCAAGGGTTTATACAGCGCCGAGGGCACCGCGAATATCGTCCAACAAATCGTCGATGTCCTCAAGCCCGACGGACAACCTAACGGTGGTCGGCAGGATTCCGAGGACTGCGCGTTCGGATTCCGATACGCGCTGGTGCGTCGTCGTTGCCGGATGCGTAATGAGGCTCTTTGAATCGCCCAGGTTGTTTGAGATGTCCACGATTCGCAGCGCGTTCAAGAACCGAAATGCATCCTCCTTCCCCCCGTCGATATCGAAGGTGACGATGCCGCCGCCGCCGTTCATTTGTTTTCGCGCCAGGGCGCTACCGGGGTGGCTGTCCAACCAAGGGTAGATCGTGCGCGACACACGGCGGTCGCTCTCAAGCAGGGCGGCAACCTTGGCCGCCGAAGAGCAGTGCCGTTCGAGCCGAAGATCGAGTGTTTCGAGTCCCTTCAGCATGACCCAGGCGTTGAAGGGACTAAGCGCTGGCCCGGTATGCCTGAGGTAAGGTTTGAGAACGTCTTCGACAAATTTGTCGGACCCCAGAACCACGCCGCCGAGGCAACGACCTTGCCCGTCAATATGCTTTGTCGCCGAGTAGACGACGATGTCGGCGCCGAATTCTCCCGGTCGCTGTAGTGCCGGCGTTGCAAAGGCGTTGTCGACAATGAGTTTGGCACCGGCGCTATGGAGAATGTCGGCAACTGCACGCAAGTCGACGATTTCAAGCATCGGATTGGACGGCGTTTCAAGGAAGCCGCAAACGGTGTTGTCGCGCATCGCCGCGCGCCATTGATCCAAATCGCCGCCGTCGACAAGGGTCGTTTCGACTCCGAACCGGGGTAGGATTTCGTCGATGATATAGCGGCACGATCCAAACAGCGCGCGGGCCGAGACGACATGGTCGCCCGCCTTCAATTGGGCCATGAGCGATGCGTTGACCGCGGCCATGCCTGTTGCGGTCGCCATCGCGCGCGCCATCCCCTCAATTGCGGCGATGCGTTCTTCGAACATCCCGACTGTCGGATTGGAGAACCGCGAATAGATGAAGCCTTGGTCGTCGCCTTTGAAGCGGGCCTCGGCTTGCTCGGCGGCGTCGTACACATAGCCCGACGTCAAGTAGAGGGCTTCGCTGGTCTCGCCGAAATTCGATCGCGCCTGACCGCCCCTGACGGCGAGGGTCTGCCTGCGCCAACCGCTGCTGTTTTTCTTTTTTCCCATGTTGGTCATGTCTCATCTCCCAACAAAAAACCCGGCCAAGAGCCGGGTTGTTGCCCCGACCTTTTAAGCTGCTTGTTTAACGTGGCCGCAAGCCGGTCGGCTCAAATCACCACGGGATTTTTTTACGCCGCGAATTTCGCGCCGTCAAGCGCACGCCGCGGTCGGTCGTGATGTCGGAACCGGTCTCAGCCCGACAGCGGAATGGCGGCGCCGGCCAATGCAACGCCTTGGGCGCGGGCCTAGACGGACGGGAGAATCTCGCAACTGTCCCAGAGGCCGCTTGAAAGCGTTGCGGCATAGGCTTCGGGCAAATTCGCGCGCCGCATCACGGTAGAGGCTCCAGCGCGCCGAGGTTCTGCCATTCGCTTCCGGGCGGCATTAGGCGCTACACGACCCACCGCCCAAGACGCAGAACCGCGCACAGTGGGGATGATTGAGGGAGACGCTTGTCTGGGTGTCCGCCAACGTCGTGCCGATTTCAAACTGGGTGTCGTAGGGGAGAAGCGTGCAAGCAACGACGGCTGGCGCGGATGCGCCCTTTCGCTTCACTACCATGCGCGAGGTCGCACACATCATGGCGTCCGGGTTCACGTCCAAAATCCCCCAGCACGCCGTCGTGATCTCGGGAACTTCGGCGTTTTCATCCATCTCCGGGAAGATGACGAGGTCGCCCGGGTTGGACGCATCGAGGGGGGCGCCTAGGGAATCGAACAAGGCGCCGAACCCGCGGCGAAGGTCTGATTCGGACTCCTGCCAAAGCGACCGTCCGGCGACGGTCACTTGAAAACCGTTCGTTGCCAACCACCGCAACCCGTCGGTGGTTCGGGACCAGGAATGCGGCCCCCGTTCGTCGTCGTGTTGGCGTTCGGCGTAGTGATCTAGCGACACGCGTAACGTCAGCGCGTCACCGTAGGCCTCTTGGAGGCGCAGGAGGTCGACCCGCCGATGCGTCATGGGGGCCATCGCGTTGGTCAGCACCAATGCCTCGAAACCGCGGGAGAGGATGTCATCGAGGATTTCGGCAATGTCCGGGTTCATGAAGGGTTCGCCGCCGGTGAGGCCGATCTCGCGCGTTGGCAGGCCGAGTTCGCGGATTTCATCGAGAAACGCGCTGACTTCGCTGCGGGTCATGTATTCAAGCCGATCGTTCGTCGGGCTGGACTCGATGTAACAATGGCGACAGGTCAAATTGCACAACGTGCCGGTATTGATCCAAAGCGTCTCCAACCGACGGAGTTTCACCGTCGCCCGGGTATTTCCATCTGCGGTCACCCGCGGGTCGCGAAACTTGGCGGTGTCCCCGGCTTCGGGGAACTGATCGACAATCGACATGGTTTCTCCAAGGCGGGGGCTCGCCGATAGCGCCAGCACCCGGCCTGTCATGAAGCCCGACCATTTCGCACGCTTGGAGTCCTGTCAACGCCGCACGGGCAGCGATCACTGCCTAGTGAAATGGCGGGCTGACGCGGTCGCCGGCGAATTTACGGGCGGGCTATTGCTTTCCGTGTCGCGGTGCGGAGAATCCGCCGAAGCGGGCGGGTGTAGCTCAATGGTAGAGCAGAAGCTTCCCAAGCTTACGACGAGGGTTCG
>CAYGKG010000020.1:19455-39113 GCA_964350495.1 uncultured Alphaproteobacteria bacterium | reverse complement strand
TCCGTCTCGTGGTCTCGGAGATGTGTATAAGATAAAGATCTAAAATCGCCGCCCAAAAAAAACACAGCACTTACCCCTACGCCGCGCATCGTATCGAAGCGTTGGCCGTTCGGACATGGAAAATATGGTCGGAGGGCCGTTCATCGAGATCGCAACCGATAAGCGGATAGCGCGAAGGGCACCCACATAGATTGGTAGACAAAGCATGTTGAGCGACGTTGCGGGCCAGCATCGCCCGAGTGCGCAACTGTGACCCACCATTGAGGAGGTCGAGAGCGGCAGGTTGGGCGTCGTAATTGCATAACGATGGCAGGCACAAAACTCGTACCTCTCTTACTCAGAGGCGAGTTTCACGGTACCGAAAGGAATTCGTGAAACATTATGTGGGGTATGTGGCGCGCACCGAGAAACATCGCGATGCCCCGTTTCGAAGGTTCGGAATCCCTTTGGGCAGCCACCTAGAAGACGGTGCGGAATTACCCGTTGCGTCCAGCCCAATGGGATCATCTCAGAGAACAATTTCATGCCGCCTAAAGGTCATTTTCTCAAGGCGGCCCCACGGTCTCACCGCGGATCGCTACACGGATTGGCCCAGGGCTTCCCCGAGCAGGCGACCGAAAGTGAGGGCGGGCGTTACGCCCATGCCGCTCACGTAGGCGTTGCCGTTCAGCGTCGCGAAACCGAGCATTTCGCCCACGGCGTAGAGGTTCGGCACGTGCCGTCCGTCCTGGAGGCGGACGCGAAACCGATCGTCCACTGAAACGCCGGCGAAACTCACCACCGAAATGCCGTGATGCTTGACGGCATAGAAGGGGGCGCGCGCAATCGGGCACGGCATGTGACGACGCCCGAAGGAGTCCCGGCCGGACTGCTGCGATTCGTTGTAGGTGTCGATTGCGGCACGGAGTCTCGCCGGGTCGACGGCGATGCGCTTGGCGAGGTCGGCGAGTGTCGCGCCGCGGACGTAGGAGGGATGCGCATTCCAAAGCCGCTCGATCGCGTCGCCGGCGATGTCGTGGAAGAACGACGGTGCCGTCTCGCGGATCGCCGCGTCAAAGATTGCCCAAAAGCTGAGAGCCGGTTGGCGTAGAAGAATGCGTTCGCGTGTATCGGCGCTGGGCTCGTCCTCGGCGACGAAGCGATCGCCGTGCAGGTTAACGTAGACCTCCCAGGGTTGGCGGTTTTGCGGCACGGTGTGGGTAATGTTGACGATGCGGGTGGGGTCTTGCGGATCGGCGACGCGGCCGAAGGTCGGCAGGAAATGCTCGCCGCCGCCGACGATGCCACCGAGGTCGCGGACAAGCGAGATGCCGGTGCCGCGCGAATACGGGTAGGCTTGGCTGAATAGCGGATAGCCGCCGGTCAGTTCAGGGAAGAGGGTTTCGTTGGCGGCATAGCCGCCGCATGCCAGAACGATGGCGGGCGCCGTCAGTGTTTGTTCGGCACCCTCCTTGTCGCGGACGATAACGCCGCGCACAGCGTGATCGCCGTCGCGCGCGAGGCCGATCAGTTCGGTTTCAAGCCGCAGGGCGACCCTTCCGCCGTCGATTTCTTTTTGCAGCTCGCGGCGCACGACGTTCAGAACCGAGACCGCTTTTTCGGCGCCCCAATAGGTTCGCGGCACGCTGTAGGGTTCGTGTCCGTGAACTAAGACAGGATGCTCGGGGAGGACGTCGAGACCGTGGTCGAGCAGCCAATGGAGCGTCGCCGCGGCGTTGTCGACGGCGAGGCGCGCTTTGTCGGGATCGGCTTTGCCTTTGCTGATGCGCAGGACGTCTTCGTAGTGCCGGTCTGGCGAGTCGCCGATCCCCTTGGCCGCCTGTAGGCGTGTACCGGCCGCGCTCATATGGCCCCCCGCGACGTGGAGTGAGCCGCCGACCTCAGGTGCGTGCTCGATCAATTGGACGCGCGCACCCGCACGGGCGGCGAAGATCGCGGTCATCATCCCCGACGACCCTGCGCCGCAAACGATGACATCGGGCGCCACGGTCGGGCCTACCGCCAGTCGATGCCGTCGAAGCTGCGCAATTTCTCTTCGAAGCCGCGCTCGCCGTAAGGCACCTTGCGGCTCGCTGGCGGGAACGGCTTGCTGCGGCCTTGTCCCGCCTTATCGAGCAACGCGGCGGCCCGCTCCGCGGGAAGCACCACCACTCCGGCTTCGTCGGCGAGCACGATGTCGCCGGGCCGGACGATGATGCCGCCGCAGACGATCGGGATATTCATCGATCCCGGGCCGTCGCCGCCGACGTGCCCGGTCGTCGAACCCCGGGCGAAGATCGGCAGGCCCTCACGGTCGATTAAGAGTTCGGTGGTCAGGACGGCACCGTCGACGATGACACCTGCGGCGCCCGCTTCTTTGGCGGCCCACGCCATCGTTGCACCCCACGTGGCGGCGTCCATCCGGCTGGCGGAGTCGACCACGATGACGTCACCGGGTTTTACATACTGCGTCGCGACTCGACTCACCAGCGTATCCACGGGATTGGCGGAGGCCACGGTGAGGGCTGGGCCAACGATCTTCCAGTCGCGTCGCAGCGGGCGGATGCCGGAATCCATCACGCAATGACGACCGGCGGCTTGCCCGGCGATACAGGCAAAGGTGTCCTGCGCCTTCTCGATCAGGGCGGCGGTGGGACGGGGAAAGTCGCGGTTGATGACATGCATGGCGTTTCACCTCAGAGATAAAGAAGGCCGCGAGCGCCCGGGACGCTCGCGGCCGGCGTGCCCAAGCGGGGCCGCTATTGCTCGATGGTAACCTCGTGGTAGTTCAAGCGCTGGATCACGTTCTTGAATCCCTTGACGCGCTTGTGGACGCCCGCGACGTCGATCACTTCGACCATATAGAGGCCGCCGGCGTTCTCGTGGTTCAACGCCAGAAGATCTTGGATCGCTTTGCGGCGCTTGTTCTCGTCGAACTCGTTGGTCGCCGCGTCGATCAGTTTCATCTCCTCTTGGTCGCAGTAGTAGGGCGGGTTCTTGCGGCATGACGAGTTCGAGAAGGCGTCTAGGCCGTCGACGTTGTTGTCGTTGCAATAGTTTTGGAACATGCCGTCGAATCCCAACCGCGTCGCGTCGGCGCCGGGGAACCATTTTTTGAGGAAGACCCCGAACGAGATGCCTTCCAGCTTGACGCGAATGCCGACCGACGTGAGTTGTTGGGCAACGGCTTGGTAGATTTCGTTGTCGCCGGTTTGAGCGCCCGGGACGACCTCGGCCGTGACGTCGAACCCGTTCGGGTACCCAGCCTCGGCGAGGAGTTTCTTGGCGCGATCGGGATCGAACGGATAGGGCTTGATGTTGGGATTGTAGCCGAACGCAAAATGCGCGGCGCACTGGCTCGCCGGGCGGCTCAGACCTCGGAGCAGTTCGGTATTGAGAATGTCGCGATCGATGGCGATGTTCGCAGCCATGCGAACCCGCGGATCGCGGAAGGGCGAGTCCGGTAGCGTCGACATGAACTGCCAGGCCATGACGGAGGGGCGGGGGAAAGCACCGATCGTGTGGCCGGCACCCTCGATCGAATCGATGTTGTCGATCGACAGGCCGATGGCAATGTCCGCCTGATCGGAGATGATCGCTTGGACGCGCGTCGCCCGTTCGGGGACGGACGCCATCGTCAGATGCTTGATCTTGGCCGGACGCCAGGAACCCGGAAACGCTTCGAGCTTCGACCCTTCGGCATTCCATTCGACCAGTCGGTAAGAGCCTGTTCCGATCGGATTGTTGGCGAAGCCCGCGTTGCCCTGGTCGGCGTAAGCCTTAGGGGCGGGGATGAAGTTGCCGGAAATGGCCTTGGGCAGGATCGGGTTGGGACCTTTGGTTTTGATCTCGACGGTCAGGTCGTCGATCTTGCGGATCGATGCGATCCGCGCCTGGGTCGTCATGTTGCGACCGGATGTCGTCCCTTTGCCTTCGCCGTTGATGGCGTATTCGATGTCTGCAATCACCGCGTCGGCGTTGAAGGGTTCTTGATTCTGGAAGGCGACGTTGGGTCGCAACGAAAAATGCCAAGTCTCGGCATCGATGTTGCGCCACGACGTGGCCAGGAGCGGCTGAGCCTCGCCCTCCAGATCGACCATCGTCAACGAATCGTAAATCGGCCAGTTCCAAAAGCTCGCTGGCGACTGGACGCCTTGGTCGGGCCGCCCGCGGCTCTCATTCAGGCCGCGCGATACGACACGCAGCGTTTCGTCTTGCATCTGAGCGTTCGCAACATTGGTTGAACCGAGAATGGCACCGGCTCCCAATGCAGCAACAAGAAATCCTGTGACCTGTGCACGCCGCATCTGTCTTCCTCCCTGAAATATTGTATGTTTCAAACATAGCATATTTCTAAATATGCTATGTTTGCAAACAGCCCTATCCCGCTGCCGCCGATGCGAGGGCGCAGCAAAACCCCAGGCCAGTATCGATGGTTGGTTCGAAGAATTCTGCCGCGTTGTCTCCTTCCATGTTGGACCGCGACGGTCCGCGACCGCTCTACCAGCAGATTCACGGCGCGTTGCTCGCACGGATTGCCGACGGCACGTTCGGTCTCGGTACTGAACTCCCCAGCGAAAAGGAGTTGGCCGAGTCACTCCAGGTATCGACCTTTACCTGCAAACGCGCCTTCGACAGCCTTGCGACCGACGGGCTGATTGACCGCGGTCGGGGCAAACGCACGCGAGTCATTGCCGAACCGCAGGTCGTCGACTTCGGCGATACCTTGGAGGGTCTCTCGGAACGGGCGCTCCTCGAGGCGCTCAATCTCGAAATAGATTTGCAGGATTGCCGGTTCGTCGCCGCGACCAACGAGGTCGCGGTGGCATTGGGCGTCGACGAAGGGGCGCGCGTTCAAAAGACCGTCGCCATCGGCCGCCGCCAGGGCAGTCTCATCGCTCAGGTCACGACCTATGTTCCCGAAGACATCGGGCAAATGTTCGATCGCAAGGATCTCGAAACAACGCCGCGATTCGTCCTGATCTTGCGCGATGGCCGCGTTCGCATCGAACGCATCGAACAAACCATCGGTGCCTGCCCGCTTGCCGCCGACGTCGCGGCCGCGCTTGGGGCGACCGCGGAAACGCCCGCGCTAAGGCGTCTTGGCACGATCTTCGACGAACGGGACCGGGCAATCGAATATTTCGAGGCGATCTATCCCTGGGATCGCTTCTCCTACCGCATGACCTTGCGCAAACGCTGACCCGATGACTGCTGACTGGGACATCATCGTTTGCGGCGTCGGAACGGCGGGGATGCCGGCGGCTATCTTCGCGGCGCAACGCGGCGCCAGGGTGCTGGCGATCGAGCATGCCCCCGAAATTGGCGGCACGCTTCACTATGCGGCGGGCCAAATTAGCGCTGCCGGAACCAGACTGCAGGCGGCTAAGGGAATCCAAGACAGTGCCGACTGTCATTACAACGACATCGTCCGGCTCTCGAACGGTCAGGCCGACCCGCGCTTCGCGCGTCTGATCGCCGACAACGCGGCGGATACCTTGCACTGGCTGCTCGATCTCGGGTGGGCGCCGTCGCCTGAGCATCCGGTTCTGTTCGGCCAAACGCCCTACTCGGTACCGCGTACCTATTGGGCCGCTGGGGCCGGCGTGGCGATTCTGAACGCGGTCCGCCCGGCGTTCCAGGCTGCGGTCGACGCGGGCAGCATAACGCTGAAGATCGCGACCGAAGTGACCGACCTGGTATTCGACGACGGGGGAGGCGTTCGCGGTGTGCGGACTAAAGATGCCGCCGGTGACCGGCAAGAATATTTGGGCCGCAACGTCCTTCTGACCACCGGTGGCCTTGGCGGCGCATTCGATCTCTTCGAGGAAATCACGGGCTATCCGCTCTTCACGTGGGGGTGGCCTTGGTGCCGCGGCCGCGGTATCCGCCTGGCGATCGGCGCGGGAGGGTCGCTGCAACATCAGGAACATTTTGTGCCGCGGTTAGCTGGGGTAACGGATCCAAACAATCCTGCCCGTGCCGCCCGGGTGACCGATCTCAGCGGACGGCGGCCCCCTTGGGAAATCTATGTCGACCGACAGGGGCAACGTTTCGTTGCCGAGGACGCCAGCACGCCGCTCGCGCGCGAGCGCGCCCTTCTGGGCGTCCCCGATCTAACGTTCTGGGTAGTTTACGACCAAACCATCAAGGACCAGGCGCCGCCACTCTTCGATGTCATGCCGCCCGACCAAGTCGAACGCTGGCTTGGCAACCATCCGGCCTATTGCCGGGCCGAGTCGCTCGGAGCCTTGGCTGCCCAGGCGGGCATCGATCCGGAGGGGCTGAGAAGCACGGTCGAGGAATACAACCGTGCGGTCGCCGGGGGCCGCGACCCGTTTGGCCGGCGCCATCTGCCGCGGCCGATCGGAACCCCGCCCTACTATGCGATCCGTCACCACGGCGCGACATCGACGGCGGTGCAGGGGATCGCGGTGAACGAAAACTTTGAAGTCGTGCGCGCGGATGGCGCGCCGATCGCAAATCTCTTCGCGACAGGAGAGATTCTTGGAATGGGCCTACATTCCGGCGATGCGTTTGTCGGCGGGATGGGGCTGATGCCGGCCCTGACTTACGGAAGAATGCTGGGGCTAAAAATACTGCACTGGGAGACTGAAACGGAAACCAAAGGTTGAGGCGACGCCTCACAGGGAGGAAGACATGAAAATGAAACTACGTGCGTTTGCGACAGCCGTCGCAATGACAACATTGACCGTTGGCGGCGGTCTAACGCTGGTGCCGACCGGTGTCGGCGCGGAAACACTACGGGTTGCGGCTACCGCACTCCCGCCGCCTAAGGGAAATCCCTATGGGGCGGGAATATTTCCGAGCTGGCACACCTGGACCGCATTATTCGACGCAATGACGGCGGTCGATCCTGCGGGCAACGTCCAACCGCAAGCCGCGGCGTCATGGGAATCCGTCGACGCGACGACGTGGCATTTCACGATTCGAAACGGCATCCGGTTCGACAACGGCGAAACCTTGGACGCGGCGGCGGTCGCGGCCGCGATCGCGTGGCTCAAGGGCGATGCTGGAAAGACGACCTCGGTGGGCAGGCAGCTCGCCGGCGTCGTCTCGGCGCAGGCGCTCGATGCATCGGTCGTCGAGATCAAGACAGCCAATCCGGACGCGATTCTACCCAGCCGAATTTCTGCAGTCTTGATCGTCGCCCCCAAGGCCTGGGCCGATATGGGGCCGGACGGCTACGCCAACGAACCCGCCGGAAGCGGCGCCTTCAAGGTCAAATCTTGGACCCCCGAAAAGGTCGTCTTCGACGCGCGCCAAGATTCCTGGCGTAAGGCGAAGGTCACCGGGCTCGAGGTTCTGCCGCTCGGCGAGCGTCCCGCGCGAGTCCAGGCCCTGATCTCCGATCAGGCCGATATCGCCGTGGGTCTTTCGACCGACAATATCGGGACCGTGGAATCCGCCGGGCATCGCATCGACGTGTCGCCCTCGACCGTTGCGGCGACGATGGCCTTTATCAACACCGTGGAAACCTCGCCCTTCGCCGATGTCAGGGTGCGGCAGGCGTTCAATTATGCTGTCGATAAGGCAGCGATCGCGTCGAACCTGTTCGACGGCCGAGTCAAGCCCGCAAGCCAGGGTGCCACGCCCAACACCTTCGGTTATAACGCGGCGCTTCAGCCCTATCCCCACGATCCGGCAAAGGCTAGGGCGTTGCTGGCCGAGGCCGGGCATGGCGGCGGTTTGAGCGTTATTGCCGAAGTCGTTGTCGGTTCCTTCGCCGCAGATTCCGAAATGTACCAACAGGTGGCCCAAGATCTCGCCAAGGTTGGGGTTACGATGGAGTTGCGCCCGATTCCGTCATCCGACTGGATCAAGAAGTTCATTACCGGCGGTTGGGAAGGGCAGGTGTTTGGTGCAGGACAGAACTCGGCGCCGTTGAACGACGCTTCGCGGTTTCTCACCTTCGGATCGTGCAAGAAGCCCAATCCCTACTACTGCGACGAATCGGTTGTCGCCCTATTGGAGCGGTCGGACACCCTCTTCGACGTGGACGAACGTCGAAAGGCGCTGGGCGAGTTGCTCAAGGTTCAGCACGACAAGGCAGCGAACCTCTTCTTGATCGAGCAAATCGACATCGTCGGTGTCAATAAACGCGTCGACGGACTCATCAATCTCGGTAACTCGTTCAACTACGATCAGATTAGCCTGCGCTAGGCCGCGCGTCGGACTAAAGGGCAGGGCGCATCAGCCCTGCCCTTTTCTTTGTCCGGTTTATGCCGCCGAACGGCCTGGCTCGTCGAGAAGGCGCGGCCTGTCTAAGGCTTGATATCCTGATCGGCACCGGACATCCCGGCGGACGGTGCGGCGCTCGAGGCATGCGCGCGTTCCCAGTCGACGATGTAGTCTCGAGTACACGGCACGGTTTCGAAACGTTTGGCCAGCTGTATCTGAAAGACGACAAGGCCGTCGTGACGAAAACCCATTTCGCACGATGCAAGATAAAGCTCCCACATCCTACAGAATCGCTCGTCGTAAATCTCGACGATGCGATCTCGGTTCTGGGCAATACGTGCGTGCCAGTGTTTCAGCGTTTCAGCATAGTGTAGGCGCAAGATCTCGATGTCGGTCGTGAAAAGGCCGGATCGCTCCACGACCGTCATGACCTCGGACAGGGTTGGAACGTCGGTGCCCGGAAAGATGTACTTTCGGATAAAGGGGTTGACCGGAGCCGGCTCGTCGAGACGTCCGATCGTATGGATAAGGCATACGCCGTCGTCGCTCAGCAGCTCCTTAACCTTGTCGAAAAACTCGGCGTAGTGGCGCTTACCAACGTGCTCGAACATACCGACCGAGACGATGCGATCGAAGCGGCCTGCTTCTTCACGATAGTCACGGAAGTGAAAGCGCGTGAGATCGGCCAGACCGTTGCTCCTGGCGCGTCCCTGGCTATGGGCCAGTTGTTCCGTACTTAGTGTGAGACCGTCGACTCGGCATCCGGCCGCCTGCGCGAGGTAAAGAGCCATACCGCCCCAACCCGAGCCGATGTCGAGTACGCTCAGGCCCGGCCGATCGAGCAGCAGCTTTGCTGCGATGTGCCGTTTCTTTTGGAGTTGCGCTTCTTCAAGCGAGTCGCTGGGGTGCTGAAAATACGCACACGAATACTGTCGATCTGAATCGAGAAAAAGCGCGTACAGGTCGTCCGATAGGTCGTAGTGATGGGCAACGTTTCTCTGGGCGCGATGTATTGGGTTGTGTTGCCGCAAGCGTCTGCCTTGTCGGCCGAGGGTGCGTGAGATGCGGGCAATGGGATGCTGCTCGAAATGAGCGAAGTTGAGCAACAGGATTTCGAGCATGTCGCCGATAGACCCTTCCTCAAGGGTGATCAGGCCATCCATGTAAGCCTCGCCGAGGAACAGGGATGGGTTTGCCAACAGGCCAATTTCGTTCAGTTTCGCCGAAAGCCGAAGCGTGCAACGCGGTGCCCCACCGTCGCCAAGGCGTTGCTGCCGACCGCGTCGGTCAATCAGGGTCAGCGTTCCCTTGCGAACGATCCTCTTGAGAAACCACGAAAGAAGCATCGGCAATTCAGCTCCGCTCAGTTAGCAGGTGACTTTCGCGCGCTGGCGGTCGATAGGCAACCCGTGGTTGACTAGGGAGCCGTGTATGGTTCCTTCGGGCGATCGTCGATACTCAAGTCCAGGACGATAGCGTTATGTAGATCGATGTCCGTGGACGCGCCCTGAAGCGGAACCGCCGCCCCGTGGGGGCCCCTAGATGAGCGGATCGTCGATGAACGGCGTCGGCTTTGCGAGGGTCGTCAGGTCTTTTTCGTTGGCGAGCACAACCCGGTTGCCATCGACCTCAACGCCGTAGGCCTTGAGCGTTCCAAACGCCCGCGACAGGCTTTCCGGGGTCATCCCCAGCAGCGAGGCCAGGAGCTGCTTTTCGATCGGAAGGTTGAAAGCGGTGGCGCCTTCTTGGTTTCGACAGGTCAGCAGGTAGTTGGCAAGCCGCTCGACGGCGGTGCGGAGTTTCTGGTTCTTGACGGTCTTGACCATGAACCGGAACGAGCCGGCAAGCTCGTCGATCATGGCTTGGGCGAAGGCTTGATCTTCGCCAATACAGGTGCGGATGTTGCGCGACGGAATCATGAGAATCCGCGACGGCATCAACGTGCGCCCCGACATCAACTGAGGAACGTCGCGCACGGCTGCCGCCAAAATGAAAGTCGTCACCGGGCGAATGATCGCCACCGCGGTCTCTCTACCGTTGGATTGGGCGAAAAGTTCTACCGCGCCCTCAAGGACGACATGGAGAAAGTCGGGGGGATCCCCTTCTCGAATGATGGTCACGCCTGCGGGGAATTTTTGCAAAAACGACGCGGGCGTAAGGCGGTCAAAGCATGCCGACGCCATTGTCGCGAATAGGGGCAAGTTGCGAACGCTTTGCCGTTCGTCGTCGCGCATTGGTCCTCCCTGTTTCTACCCCATCCTTGGCGCTGGTTAACATTTGTCAAGCGATGTCACGACGCTTGTCAGGGTCGTTGGCAGCGAACACGGCGGATGCGGCACGCAATGGATTTGAAACTACTTGTTTCTCTCTTTGTGTCCCGTTGTGTTGACCTGCGTCAATCGTCTCCCCAAGAACCGGTCGTTGACTGATGTCACCGAATACTTCGGCGCTTCAGGAGGCCTTCAGGACCATGACAGACGCAACGACCGCCGATACCGGGCCGCAAACCCGCGCCCTCTCGCTGAGCACCTTTTCCTTCGCGGTGTGTTTCGCCGCATGGACGATGTTCTCGATCATCGGCGTCCAGATCAAACAGGATCTCGGGCTGAACGACACCCAATTCGGTTTGCTGGTCGCGACGCCGATTCTAACCGGTTCGTTAAGTCGGATTTTCCTCGGGATCTGGGCCGATCAGTTTGGCGGCCGCCGGGTGTTTGCGCTGGTCATGTTGGCGTCGGCAATCGCCGCTTATCTCTTGTCCACAGTCTCGACTTACCCCTTGCTTCTCCTTGCCGCCCTAGGAGTGGGTATTGCCGGCGGGTCGTTTGCGGTCGGCGTGGCTTACGTGTCGAGATGGTATCCCTCGAACCGGCAAGGCACGGCGTTGGGAATTTTCGGCGTCGGAAATATTGGGTCCGCCGTGACGAATTTTGGCGCGCCGTTTCTTCTGATCGCGGTGGGCTGGCAGTCGACCGCCCAGGTTTACGCCCTCGTTCTGGCGATCGTTGCGGTTCTCTTCTTTATCTTGTCCAAGGAGGATCCGGCGACGGTCGCCCGCCGGCAGAGCGCCCAACCGCGGCGTAGCACCTTCGCGGAACTTGATCCCTTGAAGAAGCTGCAGGTCTGGCGGTTTTCGCTCTACTATTTTTTCGTCTTTGGCGCCTTTGTCGCGCTCGCGCTTTGGCTGCCCCGGTACTTGGTCGGCGTCTACGATCTGGATATCAGAACCGCGGGCATGCTTGCGGCGGCCTATTCGGTTCCCGCCAGTCTGTTCCGCGCCTACGGCGGCCATCTCTCCGACAAGTTCGGTGCGCGCAAGATCATGTACTGGACGCTCGGCGTTTCGGTGATCTGCGCGTTCATGCTGTCCTATCCGGATACCGACTACATCATTCACGGGATCCAGGGCCCGATCGCGTTTTCGACCAAGATGAGTCTGGTGCCCTTCGTGGTCGTGATCTTTATCCTCGGCTTCTTTATGTCGTTGGGGAAAGCGGCAGTCTACAAGCACATCCCCGTCTACTACCCCGATCACGTCGGTTCGGTCGGTGGGCTCGTCGGCATGGTCGGCGGTCTCGGTGGTTTCATTCTGCCGATTTCGTTCGGCGTGATGAACGATCTCACGGGTGTGTGGACAAGTTGTTTCATGCTGCTCTTCGGCATCGCGGCGGTGGCGTTGATCTGGATGCACTTTGCCATTCGCCGGATGGAACAGGGTGTCCTTGAGAAAGAACTCGGAGCGCTACCGCAGCTCCCGGAAATGCACGAGTTCCACCAGAAGGGGTCGGCGGCCGTCGTCGCGCCCCTGGGCGGCGCCATTCAAGATTGGCGGCCTGACGACGAAGAGTTCTGGGCTACCACGGGGCGGCGAATCGCCCGACGCAATCTCTGGATTTCGATCCCGAACCTTCTGCTTGCGTTCTCGGTCTGGATGGTCTGGAGCGTCGTGGTTGCGAAACTTCCCGCCATCGGGTTCGAATACACCACCGATCAGCTTTTCTGGCTGGCGGCGCTCCCAGGACTGTCGGGGGCGACACTCCGAATCTTTTATTCGTTCATGGTCCCGATCTTCGGCGGGCGCCTGTGGACGACCATGACCACGGCGTCGCTGCTGCTTCCGGCTTTCGGGATCGGCTATGCCGTCCAAAACCCGGAAACGCCTTACCTGATCTTCTTGGTCCTCGCGCTCCTGTGCGGCCTAGGCGGCGGGAACTTCGCATCGTCGATGGCAAACATCAGTTTCTTCTTCCCCAAGAAGCAAAAGGGCAATGCGCTTGCGCTTAATGCCGGTCTTGGCAACGCCGGCGTCAGTGTCATGCAGTTCGCCGTACCGTTGGTCATCACCGCAAGCGTGTTCGGGATCATCGGTGGCGAGCCCCGGGTAACCGCCCAGGGAACCCAACTATGGCTTCAAAATGCGGGCTTTATTTGGGTGCCGTTCTTGATCGTGTCGGCGATTGCGGCCTGGTTCGGGATGAGCGATATCGCCTCAGCCAAGGCCTCGTTCCGCGAGCAATCGGTCATCTTCTCCCGCGCTCACAACTGGATCATGTGCTGGCTCTACACCGGCACGTTCGGGTCGTTCATTGGCTATTCTGCGGGGTTCCCGCTGTTGGCCAAGACGCAGTTCCCGGACGTCGATTCGCTCAAGTTCGTCTTTCTCGGGCCGCTCGTCGGCGCGTTGTCCCGGGCCGCGACCGGGTGGATGGCCGATCGTTTCGGCGGTGGGCGGGTTACGTTCTGGACGTTCCTGTTGATGATCGCAGCGGTCGGCGGGGTGCTCTACTTCATCGCGACCAAAGAGGAGCCCGGCGCATTCTGGGGTTTCTTCGCGATGTTCATGATCCTGTTCTTCGCTACAGGCGTGGGCAATGCCTCAACCTTCCAGATGATCCCCGTGATCATGCGTAAAGAAGTCGATCGTCTGATGCCCCAGGTCAGCCCGACCGACCGGCTGCGGCAAGGCGAGAAGGAGGGTGCCGCGATCATCGGCTTTACGTCGGCGGTCGCTGCCTACGGTGCCTTCTTCATTCCCAAATCCTACGGCTCGTCGATCATTCTGACCGGCGGCCCCTCGGCGGCGCTCTGGGGCTTCCTCATTTTCTACGTGACCTGCGCGTTATTGACGTGGGCGGTCTACACGCGGCGCGGCGGCCTGCTCTACGACATCGAGCGCGGTCTGACCCGGCGACAGGCGATAGGAGCTAGCTATGAGTAATCTGATCGATCGATTGAGCTTCTTTTCGCGCAAGCACGTGGGCACGTTTTCCGGCGGTCACGGGGTTACCAGCGGCGAAGATCGCAGCTGGGAGGATGCCTACCGGAAGCGGTGGCAGCACGACAAAATCGTGCGCTCGACGCACGGCGTGAACTGCACGGGGTCGTGCTCCTGGAAGATCTACGTCAAGGGCGGGATCGTGACATGGGAAACCCAGCAAACCGACTATCCCCGTACTCGCCCGGACCTTCCTAATCACGAACCGCGCGGGTGTTCGCGTGGCGCCAGTTACAGCTGGTACATGTACTCGGCCAACCGGGTGAAGTACCCGCTGATCCGAGCGCGGCTCCTGAAGTTGTGGCGCGAAGCGCGGGTCGGGCATGCGCCGGTCGCCGCTTGGTCGTCCATCGTCGAGGACACCGAAAAGCGATCGTCCTACACCCGGAAACGCGGCATGGGCGGATTCGTGCGTGCCGGATGGGACGAGGTCAACGAGATGATCGCGGCCGCCAATGCCTATACCGCCAAGAAATATGGGCCGGACCGTGTGATCGGTTTCTCGCCGATTCCGGCGATGTCGATGGTCTCCTACGCGGCCGGTTCGCGGTACCTTTCGTTGCTTGGCGGTACCTGCATGTCGTTCTACGACTGGTACTGCGACCTACCGCCGGCTTCGCCGCAGACGTGGGGCGAGCAAACCGACGTACCCGAATCGGCCGACTGGTACAACAGCAGTTTCCTGATGTTGTGGGGCTCCAACGTGCCGCAAACGCGGACGCCCGATGCGCACTTCTACACGGAGGTTCGCTACAAGGGCGCCAAGTCGGTCGTGGTCTCGCCCGATTATTCCGAAGCCGCCAAATTCGCGGACCTATGGCTCAACCCGAAACAGGGGACCGACTCCGCGCTTGCGATGGCGATGGGGCACGTCATTTTGCGCGAGTTCCACCTCGACCGGCAGGCGGACTACTTCGAGGACTATTGCCGCCGCTACACCGATATGCCGATGTTGGTTCGCTTGGTCAAAAAGAACGGTACCTTCATCCCGGACCGGCTTCTGCGGGCGTCGGATTTGGCCGACGATCTTGGCGAATCGAACAACCCGGAATGGAAGACCATTGCCTTCGACCGGGCATCGCAATCGCTGGTTTGCCC
Source organism: uncultured Alphaproteobacteria bacterium (assembly GCA_964350495.1). Lineage (GTDB taxonomy): Bacteria > Pseudomonadota > Alphaproteobacteria > SHVP01 > SHVP01 > CALJDF01. Next base: position 24,559 of record CAYGKG010000020.1, on the reverse strand, counting down.
GCGCGGGGGAATCGGCTTTCGCTGGGGCGAGAAGGGTAAATGGAACCTCGAAGCCCGCGATAGCGCCGGCAATGAGACCGATCTGGAAATGAGCTTCCTGCTGGAGGAACGCCACGACGAGATCCTCGACGTTGGTTTCCCCTATTTCGGCAATCGCGAGCACGATCACTTCGCGGGAACCGATCACCCGGACGTTCTGGTTCGCCGTTTGCCGGCGAAGCGTCTTGCGACCAAGGAAGGCGAAACCTTCGTCGCGACGGTCTTCGATTTACTTGTTGCCAACTACGGGCTCGACCGCGGATTGGGCGGCGCCCATGTCGCCAACAGCTTCGATGACGACACGCCCTATACGCCTGCCTGGGCGGAGCACATCACGGGTGTGCCGCGCGGTCAGATCGTTGCGACGGCACGGGCCTTCGCCGACAACGCGGAAAAGACCCACGGCAAATCCATGGTCATCCTCGGGGCCGGGCTGAACCACTGGTACCACATGGACATGAACTACCGCGGCATCATCAACCTTTTGGTGATGTGCGGGTGTGTCGGGCAGTCCGGCGGCGGCTGGTCGCATTACGTCGGGCAGGAGAAGCTTCGGCCGCAGACCGGGTGGCTCCCGGTGGCATTCGCGTTGGACTGGCATCGTCCGCCACGCCAGATGAATTCTACCTCTTTCTGGTACGCCCACACCGATCAGTGGCGCTACGAAACCCTGGCGCTCGACGAAATCATTTCGCCCACCGCGCCGGAGGGAACCTGGAGCGGCGCGCTGATCGACTACAACGTGCGGGCCGAGCGTATGGGGTGGCTGCCGTCCGCGCCCCAACTCAAGGCCAATCCGCTGGGGATTGCCGAGGCCGCGAAGGCCGCCGGCAAAGAGCCAAAGGACTATGTTGTCGAGGGGTTGCGTTCCGGCGACCTGGAGATGTCCTGCCAAGATCCGGACGATCCGGCGAATTGGCCGCGCAATCTCTTCGTCTGGCGCTCAAACTTGTTGGGCTCTTCGGGAAAAGGCCACGAGTATTTTCTCAAGCACCTCCTTGGCACGTCGCACGGCGTTCAAGGGAAAGAGCTGGGCGAGGAGGGGATTAGGCCCGATGAAGTCAAATGGCACGCCGACGCGCCGGAAGGAAAGCTCGACCTTCTCGTAACCCTCGACTTTCGCATGTCCACGACCTGCGTCTACTCGGACATCGTGCTGCCGACTGCCACATGGTACGAAAAGAACGACCTCAACACCTCGGACATGCACCCCTTCATTCATCCGCTCACCGCGGCGGTTGACCCGGTATGGGAATCGCGGACCGACTGGGACATCTACAAAGGTATCGCAAGGGCTTTCTCAGAGGTGTCCCAAGAGGTCCTTGGCGTCGAGCAAGATGTCGTGCTGACCCCAATCATGCACGACACCCCTGCCGAGATCGCCCAGGCAACAGAGGTGAAGGATTGGAAGCGCGGCGAAACCGATCTCCTTCCGGGCAAGACAATGCCCCAGATCGCGGTGATCGAACGCGACTACCCGAATCTCTACAAACACTTCACGTCGATCGGGCCGCTCCTTGAGAAACTTGGCAATGGCGGCAAGGGGATTTCATGGAACACCGACCATGAAGTCGAGAACCTCAAGAACCTGAACGGCCGTGTGAAGGGCGATGGCGCCACCAAGGACAGCGCCAAGATGGAAACCGATATCGATGCCGCTGAGGCGATTCTGATGTTGGCGCCCGAGACCAACGGCGAAGTCGCGGTCAAGGCATGGCAAGCGCTGTCGGAGATCACCGGCATCGACCACACCCATTTGGCGCGGCCTAAAGAGGACGAAAAGATTCGCTTCCGCGATGTCGTCGCGCAGCCCCGAAAGATCATCTCCTCGCCGACCTGGTCGGGGCTCGAATCGGAGAAGGTCTGTTACAACGCCTGCTACACCAATGTGCACGAGCTGATCCCGTGGCGAACTCTGTCGGGCCGCCAACAGCTCTACCAGGATCATCTGTGGATGCGGGCTTTCGGCGAAGGTCTCTGCGTCTATCGGCCGCCGATCGACACCAAGACGATCAAACCGATCATCGACACCAAGCCCAACGGCAACCCGCAGGTCGTCCTGAATTTCATCACGCCGCATCAAAAGTGGGGCATCCACTCCACCTACACCGACAATCTGTTGATGCTGACGCTGTCGCGCGGCGGACCGATCGTGTGGCTATCGGAAATCGACGCGGCGCGGGCCGCCATTGCCGATAACGATTGGATCGAAGCCTACAACACGAACGGCGCGTTGGTGGCGCGTGCGGTGGTATCGCAGCGTATCAAAGAAGGAACGATCTTCATGTACCACGCCCAGGAAAAGATCGTGAACGTTCCGGGCTCGGAAATGACAGGGCATCGTGGCGGTATCCACAATTCTGTCACCCGTGCCGTCGTCAAGCCGACTCACATGATCGGCGGTTACGCCCAACTCTCCTATGGTTTCAACTACTACGGCACAGTTGGTTCGAACCGCGACGAGTTCGTCATCGTGCGACGCATGGACAACATCGACTGGCTGGACGGGACGCCCGTCCAAAGATCCACTCCCAAGCGAGAGGTCGCGGCATGAAGATCCGTGCGCAAATCGGCAAGGTGCTGAACCTCGACAAATGCATCGGCTGCCACACCTGTTCGGTCACCTGTAAGAACGTGTGGACCAGCCGCGAAGGCGTGGAATACGCCTGGTTCAACAACGTCGAAACCAAGCCCGGTATTGGTTACCCCAAGGACTGGGAGAACCAAGGCCACTGGAACGGCGGGTGGGAGCGCACGTCTCGGGGCAAGCTGCGCCCCAAGATGGGGGCGAAGTGGCGCATCCTGTCCAACATCTTCGCCAATCCCGATCTGCCTGAAATCGACGACTATTACGAACCCTTCACGTTTGACTACGACTTCCTCCAGACCGCCCCCGAGGGGGATGCCCAACCGGTCGCCCGCCCGCGGTCGCTGATCACCGGCGAGCGGATGGAAAAGATCGAGTGGGGCCCGAACTGGGAAGAAATCCTTGGGGGCGAATTCGTCAAGCGGTCGAAGGACGCTAATTTCGAAGACATCCAAAAGGACATTTACGGGCAGTTCGAAAACACCTTCATGATGTATCTGCCCAGGTTGTGCGAGCATTGCCTCAACCCGACGTGTGCGGCGGTGTGCCCGTCCGGTGCGATCTACAAGCGCGAAGAAGACGGCATCGTCTTAATCGATCAAGAGAAATGCCGGGGTTGGCGCATGTGCGTTTCCGGCTGTCCCTACAAGAAGATCTATTACAACTGGAACACCGGTAAGTCGGAGAAGTGCACGTTCTGCTACCCGCGGATCGAAGCCGGACAACCGACGGTATGCTCGGAAACCTGTGTCGGCCGCATTCGCTACCTCGGCGTCATTCTGTATGACGCCGACCGGATCGAAGAGGCCGCCTCGTCTGCCGACGAAAAGGACCTCTACGAATCGCAACTCTCGGTATTCCTGGATCCGAACGACCCGGAAATAATTGCGCAGGCAAAGCGCGACGGTGTCCCCGACGCGTGGCTCGAAGCCGCGCGGCATTCGCCGGTCTACAAGATGGCGATCGATTGGCGCATCGCATTTCCGCTCCATCCCGAATACCGGACGTTGCCGATGGTGTGGTACGTGCCGCCGCTGTCGCCGATCCAGTCGGCAGCCGAGTCCGGCAATATGGGATTGGACGGTGAAATTCCCGACGTTCGCAGTCTCCGCATTCCTGTTCGCTACCTGTCCAATATGCTCACGGCGGGCGACGACGCGCCCATCGTTCAAGGGCTGGAACGGATGCTGGCGATGCGTGCCTTCATGCGCGGACGCACGGTCGACAAGCAGGATCGTCCGGAAATCGGCGAGCGGGTCGGTCTCAGCGTCGCGCAGATCGAAGAGATGTACCGCTACATGGCGATCGCCAACTACGAAGACCGCTTTGTCATTCCGACAAGCCACCGGGAAACAGAAGAAGATGCCTTCGATCTACGCGGTTCGTGCGGCTTCTCGTTCGGCAACGGCTGTTCGGAAGGCACCTCCACCCCGAATCTGTTCGGCACCAAGCGTCGAACCAAAATGCCGGAGACGACATCATGACGAAAACCTTCAAGGTGTTGTCGATTCTGTTGACCTATCCGACCCAGGATTGGTTGGGCGCGGTCCCCGAGTTCGAGGAGGTCTTGCGCGTCGAGAAGGTCCTGCCGGCGGAGTCGGTGACGGAAGTCGCCGCGTTTCTGAAAGAACTTCAGGCCGTCGATCCCATGGAGGCCCAAGCGCGCTATGTCCGTCTTTTCGATCAAACGCGGGCGTTGTCCTTGCATCTGTTCGAGCATGTCCACGGGGATAGCCGCGAACGCGGTCAAGCGATGGTCGACCTTCTCAAAATGTATGAGGACAAGGGCCTCTTTATCGGCACGAAGGAACTCCCGGACCACATTCCCTTGTTCCTAGAGTTCTTATCCGAAATGCCGCTGGCCGGGGCCCGTGAAGCGCTGGCGCAGCCGATCCATATCGTCGCCGCTCTCGCCGAGCGCCTGCGGCGACGCGACAGCGGCTACGCCGCTGTGATGTCGGCAATCGTTGCTGCCGCGCGCGTTGCCGTCGACCCCGAAGAGATCGCGCCGCTTCTGGCTTTGCCGGAAGACGATCCGGACGATCTCGAAGCGCTTGACGAAATTTGGGAAGAGGAAGCGATCACGTTTGGCGGCGGGACCGGCGACGACAGTTGCGGGCCCGATCGCTTGCAGCGACAGGTGCGGGCCGCCAACCGGGCGGCGCCCGCCGTTGAAACGAACAAACCCGAGGTGCGTCATGGCTGAGTATGTCAATTTCGTCCTGTTCGGTGTGTACCCCTATGTGGCGCTCGCTGTGCTCGCCGTGGGTTCGATCATCCGCTATGACCGCGAGCCCTTTACCTGGCGGTCCGGGTCCAGCCAACTACTTCGGCGGCGCCAGCTCGTTTGGGGCTCGGTGTTGTTCCATGTCGGTGTTTTAGCGATCTTCGCGGGGCATTTGTTTGGCCTTCTCACGCCCATTTGGATTTTCGATGCCATCGGAATTTCACACGGCGCCAAACAATTGCTCGCCGTTG
>CAYGKG010000020.1:0-19445 GCA_964350495.1 uncultured Alphaproteobacteria bacterium | reverse complement strand
CCTCCCCGCCCCGCCGCCCCCGCCGCGCCGCCCCGCCCCCGCCGCGCGGCGCCCGCCCCGCCCCCGCTCGTCGGGGGCGGGTTACTGTTGCACCGGCGCCTGTTCGACGTCCGCATCCGGCGCACATCCAGCCCCACCGATATCCTCATTTTGCTGATGCTCTATGCCCAATTGATTCTCGGGCTCGTCTCTATCCGAGCCTCGCTGAATCATTTGGACGGTGGCGAAATGCTTAAGTTCATGGGGTGGGCGCAGGGTATCTTCACGTTGCGACCGGGATCGGCTGGGTTGATCGCCGACACAGATCCGATCTTCAAGGCGCACATCGTCCTCGGCCTGACGATCTTCGTTCTGTTCCCGTTCACCCGCCTGGTCCACATGCTGAGTTTTCCGCTCCGCTATATCTGGCGCCCGGGTTATCAGGTTGTGCGGGCTCGCCAACGGTCGCGAAGCGCGCGAATCGGCGGCGGCGCGTAAGAGAGCGTTGGTGTGCACCCAGGTGACGCCGATATCGCGCTGTCCGCGCAGCGAACGGCCGAAAGATAGCTGCATTCCGGTTGGGCCAGATCAACACACCGGGCGGCCCGCCCGCGTAGCGTGATCCGAGTAGAGGAGACGAATCATGACCCAAGCGATCGCATCTATTCAGAAGGACCACCAGCGTTTCAACGCGTTGCTCTCGTGCTTCGAGGCAATCCTGGAAGGCGCGAAGAACGGCCCGCCCGTGAAAGGGGAGCTGGTTCACGCCATTATCGACTACATCGGATCGTTCATGGACGTCTTCCATCATCCTAAGGAGGACGAATATCTGTTCCGCGTCATGCGGCGACGTCTCCCGGAGATGGAAACGGTGCTCAACGATCTGCGTGAAGACCATTACCAGGGGCGTCGCCGGCTCGACGACGTAAAGCAGGCGCTGGAAACCTTCGAGCGGGATGGGGCATCGGCCCTGGACGCTCTTCGCAAGGCGGTTTCAGACTATGCCGCCTTCGAGCGTGAACATATCAGCAAGGAGGAGCGCATCATCTTGCCCGCGGCGCGGACAAACCTCTCCCACGAGGACTGGGTTGAGATCAACGCGGCGTTCCGCGAAAACGAAGACCCCCTGTTCAGCGAGAACCGACAGCGGCGCTTCGAACTGCTGTTCAACACGATCGAGCACATCGCGCCGCCACCGTTTGGTCGCGGCGAAGCCTATGCCTGAATCGGTCAGGCCCTGCGCCCATGTGGTGCAGGGCGTCGCCGGATCGCGCGTGTCGGTCGGGTTCTTGACGCGGGTGACGGCAAACATCCCGAACGTCGCCGGATCGGCGGTCACCTAAAGCCTCTCCGCACGATAGCGAACGAGGCAGTATTCACTATGTCGGGCGGTGTCGGTCCAAGAGCGCATCGATCTCTGTGAGATCGGCGAAATCTTCCGCGCCCATGATCCTGTTCGGCAACAGTTTCGTTGATCGTCTTCCCCGATAGCGCAGCTTCCTTAGCGACCGTTACGCGGTTGCCGAGATACCAACCAGGATCGTTCCCCGTCGGTCGCAACGTCCTGAACGGTGGTGTTCCGGTCGAGATCTTGGTTGTGAGGGACGCGATGTTTGGCTGCGAAGTACCCAGCGCATGGTCGCGCGCACAACCTTGGCCTGCCGCATTCGAAAGGTGTTACCGAACGGCGTCACGCAACGGCGCTGTCTAGGCGGTCGCGCGCAAATCCTGCCGCGCGCTCGGCCGGACGCAGGGCTCAACGTTTCAGTTCGTAACGGCTGGATTTCTAACGAGCGAGACGGCGAAAACGCCCGACGTCGCCGGATCGATCGTGACCTCCACGGCATGCATGTCGGTTGCGCCGGGGACTTCTAGGGCCATCACGTTCGGCGCACCCTTTGGAAACGGACGCATCTGCCGGAAGGTGTGCGTGTCGCCGTAGATCAATAGAACCGGCTTGGCGAAGGCCGCCGCTTCCTTGACCAGTGCCGGCCCAAATGTCGCGAATCCTGAATGCCCCATCCAGGTCTCCGGCGCCCATGACGGACTGAATCCGTCCTGGAACATGTCGGCATGGATGGCGAGTACCAAGGCCTTTGCATCGGCACGCGATGCGGTCGCGAAACTGTCGGCAAGCCAGTCGAGGTTGCTTGCATTACGAGCCATGAACTCCTGAACAGCCGCAATGTTGCGGATCTCAAAATTGTTGTTCGAGCCAATGACGTGGGCCGTCACAAACATGACCTCGTTCATCATCATGCGGACGTTCTCGGGATAGCCTGCTGCGGCCTGACTGGTTACCGCAGCCTTGGCGACGCCGAAGCTCCGGTCGGGGTCGGCAAAATAGTGTTGCCGGATATAGCCGAGACGTTCGATCGGATCGAAGCCGCCGGCATTCTTCCGGTGGCAATCGGTCCATTCATTGTCGCCCGGCGTATAGAGAACCGGTGCTGTGAACCGATTGAGGTACCCCAACTGGTCATCCAGCATCTTGTCGGAGCAAGGTGTGCTCCCTGACTTGGTATCGCCGACATGGATGACGAGGGCAGGCCCGCGCGCGTTGACGGTATCGATCAACGTCTCGAAGGGAGCGTAGACTTTTTCGGGTTGGCCGTAGGGGACATCGCCCAGCGCGACAATTCGAAAGGGTTCGGCGTAAACGGTCGTTGTAACGGCGGCAAGCAACGCGGCAGCCGATAATGCCTTGAGCATAGTATGTCCAACCTGTGGGTGTGTGACGTGAGCGCGCGGTAACTTAGGTACGCTGGATGACGTCCAGATGAATGCGTGAAGAAATTTCGGTTGCACGTAGCGACGGCGCGACCGTGGAACGGCGGCGATCCTGGCATCGGATGCGGCGATACGGGGATCGCACCTAACTTTTCTGGACGGAACCTGTGACTCGGCGTCGATTGTCGTCTTGTGCGGCAGGTTTGCCGCCGACCGATCGGTCGGCGGGCTCGGGCGAGGCCGGATCGATCATCTGCTTGCGCGCCTTCTCCCGCGCTGACCCGTCCCAGAAAACCTGGCGGTGACTGAACCGCATCCACCGCTCCAAGAGTTCCGCCTCGGCGTCGCGCGAACGTTCGGCGATCCATCCGATGGCGATGCCGGTCGCGCGCAATAGGCTGTCCCGGTCGTGCGGTACGCCGGTTAGCGCGACGATCGCGTCGAGGCGGGTCTCGGTCTCCACGATGTCGTTGAGGAGGCCGAGCGTTTCTTGCAGGGCGCTCACGTCCTTGAGGTAGGCGCGGGCGCGTTCGGTCTTGTATATCGGGGCGAAAAACTCGGCGGTATAGCGCAGTTGCTTTACCGCTAGACGGAGCTCGTGCCGCTGCTTGGCGTTTGCCTGGGCGAGATTTCGGCCCAGCTTGAGTGCTTTGCGGTTGCGCTGGGCGAGGAGCGAATCGGACAACTTGCGCAGCGGAGATTCTAGCTGTGCCTGCCGGTCGTCTTGGCGCCAACTTGTCGATTCAAGCCAGTAGCCGAAGCGCAGGACAAAGTCTGTGTAGCGGTAAGAACCGATCGCCGAGCGCACTGCGTCGTAACCGGCGTCCCGCGCAGCCGTGCAAGGCCGCCGAAGGGCCGCCAACGCCGAGTCGCCGGGACGAAGGGCATCGAGCGGGTCCAGCACACCTTCGAAAAAGACGTCCCATTCGCGCGCCATGCCCAGCGAATCGGCCAACCATTTGGACTCGGACTTGAGCCACGCCAGTTGATCTCCGGGGATCGCACCCGCAAATACTTTCAGCGCTGTGCGTATCCGGCGCAACGCAACCCGCATTTGGTGAACGCCTTCGCTATCGGCCGCTGCGAGTGCGACCGCTTCGTTGACGAGCCAGTGCTCGTAGCAACTGCGGAAGACCCGGCCGATGGCGCCATCGACGGAGACGCTGCGGGGAAAGGTGAGGCGCAGTGCCTTGCGCCAAACTGGTCCGTCCCCGACGATCAGTCCATAGCCGCGGTCGGATTTGGTGAGGGTCTCGACATGGAGCGGTGTCACATCGTTCATCGCGCGGGCCAACGCATAGAGGGCCGCCGGCGGTCCTTCAAGCAACTCGAGTTCGATCTCGGCGATCGCGAGGGAGTGGCCGTCGGCCTCGATGGTTCCCCGGTCGAGTGCGACTTCGATGAGCGCGGTCTTACCGTTGGCCGCGAAGGGTACGACCCGGATTTCGCGCTCGATGTTGGTGGCGAAGACCGCCGCTGCAGCAGACAGCGTTGGGATGTCCGCGCGCGCCAACGCTTCTGCGTCGAAGCGCTCTGGAAAAATCCTAAAGGCAGGGACCGTTGCCTGCCACTCGTTGCGCCGGAACGCCCCTGCGGTAGTACCCGATGCCTTCAGGGTTTGAACGCATTTATCTCCCTCGCGGCGGACCCGGAGACTAAGGCCGGCGCGGCGCAGGTTGAGATCCGCCGTATCGTAATACGTCGCCATGAGGTGTCGTGTGCGAACCTCGCGCTGCATCACCAGAGCGAGGTCCGCGGACTCGCGCAGTCGGCCAAATGCGCCTGGTCCAGCGCGGAGTTTCAACTCAACCTCAATACTTGCGGGGGCCGACCGCTCGTGCGCCGGGCGTTTTTTTCGAGACGTCATCGGCCCAGATTCTTGTTTCGCGCCAACGACTAGGCGACGGCAATGGTCCGACCGGTCGCCGCGCCGTCGGCCGCGCGTCCGGCTGCCGCGATCAATTCGAAGGACCGTAAGCGGTCTTGGTGGTCGTAGACATCCGACACGATCATTAACTCGTCCGCGCCGGTCTCGGCGATCAAAGCAGCGAGGCCCGCTTGCACCGTGTCTTGAGCGCCGACAATCGACCGGGCCAGCATTTGCATCGCGTGGGCTCGTTCCATCGGTGACCAATAGGTTTCGATGTCGTCAATCGGCGGCTTACTCAGTCCACGGGTGCCGCGCACCATGTTGGTGAAGGACATCTGTTGGGTCGTCGCTAAGCGTCGCGCCTCGGCATCGCTGTCGGCCGCGATGATGTTTACCCCGACCACGGCATAGGGTTCGGCCAATTGCGCCGAGGGTTTGAAGCGGGTGCGGTAGATCTCAAGCGCGGTCATGAGGAGGTCAGGGGCGAAGTGCGATGCAAATGCGTAGGGAAGACCGAACTCTGCAGCCAGCATAGCGCCGAACGTGCTCGAGCCGAGAATCCAAAGAGGGACGTTGGTGCCCGCGGCGGGAACCGCCTGGATGCGCTGGTCCGGTTGTACCGGCGCAAAGTAGTGCTGCAATTCCAGGACATCGCGCGGGAAGTTTTCGGCGGCCTGGGGCGATCGCCGAAGCGCCTGCACGGTGAGCTGATCTGTGCCGGGCGCGCGACCGAGTCCCAAGTCGATACGGCCTGGGAAGAGACGGGCCAATGTGCCGAATTGCTCGGCAATGACCAACGGCGAATGATTCGGCAGCATGATGCCGCCAGCGCCGACGCGAATCGTCTTGGTGCCGGCCGCGATGTGGCCGATCACGACTGCGGTCGCGGCGCTGGCGATCCCCGCCATGTTGTGGTGCTCCGCCACCCACAATCGCGCATAACCCCAGTCCTCGGCATGCGACGCCAAGTCGCGGGCGTTGTCGAGTGCGCCACGGGCATCGGTGCCTTCGGTCACGCGGACGAGGTCGAGGATCGACAGGGCGGTCATGGGGGCCTCCTGAAACAGTGCTGGTACGTCGCCTGTTGGGCGCGGGTGCACCTTAACATGGGGTGCCGGTTGCGCCGACAGCGCCTCGGCCTGCGCCCCACCGAGGCGTGCCAGATGCGGGGCTGCCTGAGCCATGCTAGATGGTAGAGTGGGCGTTCGCCCGTCCTCAAGACCCCGAAGGGAGCACCGACACATGACCGAAACGGCCGAATACGTACCGCCCAAAGTGTGGACATGGGACAAGGAAAGCGGCGGGAAGTTCGCCAGCATCAACCGTCCCATTGCCGGTGCGACCCATGAAAAAGTACTCCCGGTCGGCAAACACCCGCTTCAGCTTTATTCGCTGGCGACGCCGAACGGCGTCAAGGTCACGGTGCTCCTGGAAGAACTGCTCGCGCTCGGGATTAGCGGCGCCGAATACGACGCATGGCTGATCACCATCGATGACGGCAACCAGTTCGGCAGTGGATTCGTCGAAGTGAATCCGAACTCCAAAATCCCGGCGCTGATGGATCGCAGCACCGAACCGGGAACGCGCGTCTTCGAATCGGGTGCCATTCTGCTCTACTTGGCGGAGAAGTTCGGCGCGTTTATGCCGAAGGATCCGGGCAAGCGGGCCGAGTGCCTCTCATGGCTTTTTTGGCAAATGGGCAGCGCGCCGTACCTCGGTGGCGGCTTCGGCCACTTCTATACCTACGCACCGTTCAAGATCGAATATTGCATCAACCGGTATGCGATGGAGGTGAAGCGGCAGCTCGATGTGCTCGACCGCCACCTCGCCGACAAACAATTCATGTGCGGCGACGACTATACGATCGCCGATATCGCGATTTGGCCGTGGTACGGCGGCGTGGTGCTGAATCAAGCGTACAATGCCGGCGAGTTTCTTGGCGCCGACTCCTACAAGAACCTGGGCCGCTGGGCCCGGGAAATCGCGGCACGCGACGCGGTTATCCGTGGACGCAAAGTCAACCGGTCCTTTGGACCGCTGGACGAGCAGCTCCGTGAACGCCACGATGCCAGCGACTTTGCGACCAAGACGCAAGATAAGATCGAGGCCGCCAGCTAGGCAGTCGAGGGCCACAGACAGGTTTTTGCGTTTTCTTAACGGCACCGGCGCGATAGCATCCTGCCCTTGGGGCAGGGTGCGCCGGCGGTACCGCGCGCAGAGGATCGAACAAGCTAGGGGAGATAAGCACGATGCACGATGAATGGGACGTCATAGTCGTTGGCGCTGGCACTGCCGGCATCCCGACTGCGATCTTTGCCGGTCAACGAGGCGCGCGGGTCTTGCTGGTCGAGGCCGACGACAAGATCGGCGGTACGCTCCATTGGTCGACCGGCCAAATGACCGCAGCCGGCACCAAGCTACAAAAGAAGCTCGGGATCGACGATCACCCGGATTGGCACTACGCCGATTGCCATCGCATTTCCGGCGGCACCGTGCACCCGGTTCTGGGCCGCCTAGCCATCGACAATGCCGCCGACAGTTTCGATTGGCTGACCGACAACGGTCTGGAAGTCGTACCGCACACCCCGATTGCCGGCTGGGGACACGAACCTCACCGCGTTCGTCGCTACGCCTGGGGCGAAAATGGCGGACTCTCGGTGCTGGAGGTGATGGAACCGCTGCTCGATCACGAAATCGGACGCGGCACGGTGACCCTCAGCCTGCAAACCAAAATGAGTCGGCTTCTGGTCGAAAACGGCGCGGTTGTCGGCATCGAGGCCGAGGCGCGCGACGGCGAAAAGGTCGAGATTCACGGACAAAATGTCGTACTGACAACTGGCGGCTATGCCGCCAACCCGGAGCTCTGGGCCGAACTGACTCCTGCCTATCCTTTGCGGTCCTACTGCAATCCGTACTCGCGCGGCGAGGGGGTTTTGGCCGCGCGCGCTATCGGCGCCAAAGTCGACGGCGGCGACCAGTTCCTGTGTTCGTTCGCGGCCGTCATGCAAGATCCCAACGATCCGCTCTCGGCGCGCGGTGGGCTGAAGCTCAGCCCGCAGTTCCGCCCACCCTGGGAAATCTTTGTCAACCGCGACGGCAAGCGGTTCGTCCGCGAGGATCATCCGAGCGTCGATCACCGCGAACACGCCTTGCTTGCGCAGGACGGCATGGAAATGTTCATTATTTTCGATGAAGGCATTCGGCAGAACGCGCCGCATTTCCACAGCGAAATAGAACGCGAACACGCGGTTAAGCTGTTCGACAAGCACCCGTCGTATTTCAAGGCGGATACGCTGGCCGAACTCGCCGCGAAATGCGGGGTCGATGCGGCCAACTTGGAAGCGTCGGTGGCTCAATACAACGCCGCCGTCGAGGGAGGTGGGGACAAACAGTTCGGCCGCGAATCCTTGCCCCGTCCGATCGATACCGGACCTTACTTTGCTATCCACGCAGTGGGTTTCACCGTTCTCAGCCCCGGCGGACTGGATCTCGACGGCGATCTCCGGGTCGTTGATTCGGCGAACAAGCCCATTCCCAATCTCTTTGCGGCAGGCGAAGTCTTGGGCAAGGCGAGGCTGTCGGGCAAGACCTACCTCAGCGGCATGTCGCTGTTGCCGGCACTGACCTTCGGACGGCTCCTCGGGCAACGTTTGTTGACCTGGAGCGGTGCGCGCGAGGCTGCCGAGTAACGCCGACGCACCGACGGCCATCGATCGAGCAACGCCCTCGCGCCGACGCAAAGTGTTGCTTCGGGCATCGGTCAGTGCTGCCTGCACGGCTTTTCATCAAATGTGACGCTGTATAATCCTTAGTAAAGTGCTGATATTCGCAAATAAAACGGACCGTACTCACGTAGCGGTGATTGGTCGGGCAAAAATATTAATTCCTGCTATGATGAGGAATATTTGGGGGGAAATTAGTTTCCCCAAATAAAAGGAAAACATCATGCAATCCCCTGAATGGCTCAAGCCCGCGCTTGTCGGTGCGGCTATCGGCGCCGTCGCGCTCTCTGTCATCGGCTTTGCCTGGGGCGGCTGGGTAACCGGCAGCTCGTCGGAGCGCAACGCGATGATCCACGCAGAGAATGAGGTCGTCGCGGCTTTGCTCCCGATCTGTATCCAGCGTTCCGAGCAGGATCCGATGGCCGCCGACAAGCTCAACGAACTCAAATCCGCGGGACGCTTCCAGCGCGGCGACGTACTGATGGAAGCCGGTTGGGCAACCATGCCTGGGGCGAGCGAGCCCAATCGCGCGGTTGCCAATGCGTGTGTCGAACATTTGGCCGCGCAGTTCTAGCCGCGCGACTCGACCGGTCCCCGGTGTCGTGCCGGGGACTTCGGAAATTCGGTGGCAACGCCCGGCCCGATTGTTACTCTAGGCAATCGTTTTGTTACCGAAAGAGACAAGGTATGGGCCGACCGCAATCGAAAACGTCGGGTGAAGCGGAAGCGATTCCGATGCCTCCCGGTCCGATCGCAGGGCCGTCCGCTTGGTACGGTCGAGACCTCAAAGACCGCGACGATTGGATATTTCGCTTCTCGCCCGCCGATCTCGCGGAGATCGAAGCGGCGGTTCAGGCGACGCTGTCGGTCCCGATCAAAGACATCGACCGCGCTCAATTTCGCCTGCCGAAATTGGGTCCGCGCCTCAAGAAGGTGTTGGCCGAATTGTTGGACGGTCGTGGCTTTGTCCTGATGCGCGGGTTGCCGGTCGACTACGGCAATATCGAGCATGTCGCGCGAGCCTATTGGGGCATCGGCGCCCATCTCGGCGGCTCGCGATCGCAAAACGCCCGCGGCGACCTGCTCGGTCATGTTATCGACTTGTCCCGGTCGGTCGACGATCCGACGGCGCGTATCTATCAGACCTCGGCGCGCCAGAACTACCACGCGGATTCGACCGACCTGGTGGGGCTTCTGTGTTTGCAGAAATCTATGTCGGGCGGTGCCAGCAGCATTCTGAGCTCGGTGACGATCTACAATGAAATGTTGGCGCGTCGGCCCGATCTCGCGCGCGAACTGTTCCTCCCTTTCTATGTTGATCGGCGCGGCGAAGTGCCGGACGGCAAGGAGCCGTGGTACCGCCTCCCGGTCTTCAGTTGGTACCAGGGTCTTCTGACCGTCCATTTCACGCGGCCCTATATCGATTCGGCGCAGCGGTTGCCCGGCGTACCGCTTTTGACCGACAAGCAAATAGCAGCGCTCGATCTCTTCCTCGAACTGTGCGAGGACTCCGACATCCATCTCAATATGGATTTCGAGCCGGGCGACATTCAGTTCCTGCAAAACTACCAAGTCCTGCACGACCGCACGGCGTTCCAGGATTGGCCAGGCCAGCCGGAACGGCGCCGCCATCTGTTGCGCCTCTGGTTGTGCACCGACACCGGACGGGAGCTGCCGCCAGCCTACCTCGACCGGCAGGAAAGCATTGCGATCGGCGATCGCGGTGGGATTGTGGTGCCGGGCCTGCGGCTTAACGTCAACCTGGAGCCCGGTTGACCCTAGGGTGCCGCGCCGTGCGACGTTAGGCTGGGGGGCGCATGGTTGCGAGGAAGCGGGCGAGCGCCGGATTGGTGTTGCTGCTTTGCCAGGATGCGACGGTTTCCACGCAATGATTGCCCTGTAGAGGCTTGATCGCGACGCCTTTGCGCCGAAGGTTTGCGGCGCTGTCGCTATACATGGATATGCCGACGCCGGCGGCGACCAAGCCGAAGATGCCGTCGCTGTTCGTTGCTTCCTGGACGATATTGGGCACATAGCCGCTCCGTGCGCACAGATCGAACACGATCGTCCGGAATGCTTGCCACGGCTCGGGTGCGCCGAGTACCCAGGGCTCTTCCGCCAAGGTTGCAACGGACACGGTGCGATGACGCGACAGGCGGTGTCCCCGGGGCAGCAAGGCGACCAGCGCTGCGATATCTACCTGTGCGGTCGCGACACCGTCCGCGACCAGCGGTCCGATCATGAACCCGATATCGATCGCGCCGTTCAGCACTGCCTCGCGTTGCTTGATGGTGGGGATGTAGGAGAGGTCGACGGCGATTCCCGGCGCGGCCGCTCGGAACCGGTGGAGCATCGCCGGCAGCGGACCGTTGATCGCGAAATCCATGTATCCGATGGTGAGCCTGCCGGTTTCGCCGGCAGCGGCACGACGGGCGCCGTCGAGGCTGCGCTGGCGAGCGTCGAGCACTTCGGGGGCCGTGAGTAGGAACGCGCGACCGACATCCGTGAGCGCTACCTGCCGGGTCGTTCGGACAAACAGTGGCGCGCCGATTTCGCGTTCGAGCGCGGTGATCGTCCGGCTCAAGGACGGTTGGCTGACATGCATGGTCTCGGCGGCGCGGCCGAAATGAAGTGTCCGGGCCAATGCCAGAAAGGTTTCGACGTGTCGAATTTCGATTCTCGAGCGCACAGCCAATTAATACACTTAAACTATCAATAAATGTAATATTGATATTTATCATGGTGGGTCGGCAGGTCTATCGTATCGGGCTTGCGCATCCCCAGGACCGATGGGAGAACACCGACAATGTCCCTCGAGAGTCTCGAAGCCGCCCTACAAGAAGCGTTCGACGCGAGTACGAAAATCTACGAAGAACGGGGTTTCCGCCGTCGTATTGGTTTCGGCAAGAAACCGGCGTTGATCAGCGTCGATTTGGCGAATGCCTGGACGCGTCCGGGCAATCCCTTTACGTGCGACCAAGAAAAAATGGACAGCGAGATCATCCCGGGAATGCAACGTCTCTTGGAAGCCTGCCGCGCAAACGGTCATGTTGTCGTACATGTGACCACCGCCTACCAGATTCCCGATCGCAATAACCCCCACACCGACATGGGCCTATGGCACTGCAAGATCCCGATGGAAGCCGTCGACCTTGCGGACGAAGCGCTGTGGCAGATCGATTCGCGTATTGCACCGGTCGAGGGCGAGTATGTGATGATGAAGAAGCGCGCGAGCTCGTTCCATGGCACGCCGCTTGCCGGCTATCTTCGCAGTTGCGGCGTCGATACCGTCGTCGTGACCGGCGTCACCGCAACGGCATGCGTGCGGACCACGATATGCGATGGTCTGGCGGAGGGATTCCGGACGATCGCCGTACGCGAATGCATCGGTGACCGCGTCCCCGGTGCTGTGGCCTGGAATCTCTACGATATCGATTCGAAATTCGCCGACGTTGAGTCGGTCGATACCTGCGTGGACTACCTGATCCGAACCCCGGGCAACGCGAACTAAGGGCGAAACCAGCCGTGCAACGTTTTTCGGCGCTTTCGCTCCTTACCAAGGGTCTTGGCGGAAATCGAAGTTGGCCCCGCCAGTGGCACCCGGCGACGCCCAAGCGCGCCTACGATGTGGTCATCGTCGGCGGCGGCGGGCATGGGTTGGCGACGGCCTACTACCTGGCCCGCAACCACGGCATCACCAATGTGGCGGTGCTCGAAAAAGACTGGCTTGGCGGCGGCAATGTTGCCCGCAACACCACAATCGTGCGTTCCAACTACCTGTGGGATGAAAGCGCTGCGCTCTACGAGCATGCGCTCAAGCTATGGGAAGGGCTGTCCCAGGACCTCAACTACAACGTCATGCTTAGTCAGCGCGGCGTACTGAATCTCGCCCATTCGCTCCAGGAGGTGCGCGATAGCCGCCGCCGGGTGTACGCCAACCAGCTCAACGGTGTGGATGCCGAATGGCTTGACCGCGGCGCTGTCAAAGCCTTCTGTCCGATCCTCAATGTCGCCGAGTCGCTTCGCTATCCGGTGTTGGGCGCGACGCTGCAACGCCGCGCCGGGACTGCGCGTCACGACGCGGTCGCGTGGGGCTTTGCCCGCGCTGCCGACGCCCGCGGCGTCGATATCGTCGAGAACTGCGAGGTTACCGGTTTCGAGACCGTGTCCGGTCGGGTGACCGGCGTGCAGACGACCCGTGGCGCAATCAAAGCGGCCAAGGTCGCGATCGTCGTCGCCGGGCACGGTTCCGTCATGGCGGAGAAGGCCGGGTTCCGCCTGCCGTTGGAAAGCCATCCGCTGCAAGCGTTGGTCTCCGAGCCGATCAAACCAGTGCTCGACTGCGTCGTGATGTCGAATGCGGTTCACGTTTATGTCAGCCAGTCCGACAAGGGCGAACTCGTGATCGGTGCCGGCATCGATACATTCAATTCCTATGCCCAGCGCGGCAGCCTGCCGGTCATTACGAGTCAAATGGGCGCATTGACCGGGCTGTTCCCGATGTTCTCGCGGCTCAAGATGATGCGAAATTGGGGCGGTATCGTCGATGTCAGTCCCGATGCCTCCCCGATCATCGGCAAGACGCCGATTGACGGTCTTTACTTCAACGGCGGCTGGGGAACCGGCGGCTTCAAGGCAACGCCGGGCTCGGGCCACATCTTCGCCCACACCATCGCGCATGACGATCCGCACCCGCTCGCGGCGCCTTTCAACCTGAACCGCTTTAGCACGGGCGCGCTGGTCGACGAACACGGCGCGGCCGCGGTCGCGCACTAGGCGCCGTCATGTTGGTCATCGAATGTCCCTACTGCGGACCGCGCGACGAAACCGAGTTCCATGCCGGCGGCGAAGCGCATATTGCCCGGCCCGAACAGCCCGATGCGCTGACCGACGCGGAATGGGCGGACTACCTATTCATGCGCAAAAACACCAAGGGGTGGTTTTCCGAGCGCTGGGTCCACGCCGCTGGGTGCCGCCGCTGGTTCAACGTCGAACGCCACACCGTGACGCACGAGATCCGCCGGACCTATCCGATGGCCGCGGCCGCGCCGACCACGGCGGAGGACGATCAATGAGCGCGCCCGCCCACGGTGCAAAATCGGTTGCGAACCCTCTGCGCGTCCCCGGCGGTGACTCGGTCGATGCGTCGCGGCCCATAACGTTTTCGTTCGACGGTCGCGCCTACACGGGGCTGGCCGGCGACACCTTGGCCTCAGCGCTATTGGCGAACGGCGTCCGCGTGGTGGCCCGTAGCCTTAAGTACCATCGACCCCGGGGTATCCTCGCGGCGGGTTATGAAGAGCCAAACGCGCTGGTACAGCTTGCCGAGGGGGCTCACACCGAACCCAATGCGCTCGCCACGCGCGTCGAGATCTACAACGGTATGACCGCCGCCAGTGTCAACCGGTGGCCCTCGGTCTCGCACGACGTCTTCGCCGGGTTCGGCTTGTTGTCACGATTTATATCGGCAGGTTTTTACTACAAGACCTTTCTTGGTTCGCGTGTGCTATGGGACCGCGTCTACGAGCCGGCCCTGCGGCGGATGGCGGGCTTTGGTCGCGCGCCCCACGCCGCCGATCCGGACGACTACGACCAGCGCCATATCCACTGCGACGTGCTTGTCGTAGGCGGTGGCGTTGCCGGTCTGGCGGCTGCGCGCGCCGCCTGCGAAAGCGGCGCGCGGGTCGTCCTCGCCGAAGATTTGCCGGGCCTTGCCATGGGCCACGGCCTGCCGGCGGCTCAGGGTTGGATCGACGCCTCGATTGCGCTGGTCCGCGAGAAAGCCACGGTCCTTACCCGCACCACGGTCTTTGGTGCCTACGACGGCAAATACGCCGGCGCGCTCCAGCGCGTTGCCGACCACCTGCCGCTCCGGGAACGCAGGGGTGTTCGCCAACGCCTCTGGCTGATCCGCGCCAAGCAGGTCGTGATGGCGACCGGCGCAATCGAACGACCCCTGGTTTTCCCGAACAACGACCGGCCCGGGGTTCATCTTGCCGGAGCGGCACGAACCTATCTCGATCGTTTCGGCGTTCTGGTCGGACGCCAAGCCGTTGTCTTTACCAACAACGACGACGCCTACGCGACTGCGATCGCGCTGAAGCGTGCCGGGGCGAGGATCGCCGCGATCGTCGATGTAAGGCCTAGCCTGATCGGCGGGCTGGTCGCCCGAGCCAGGGAAGAGGGGATTCGCGTCCTGGCCGGCCATGCGGTGGTCGACGTGATGGGCCGCCACGGTGTCCACGCCGTCAAGGTGCGGCCGTTGGACGGCACCCAAACCGAAACCATTCTTTGCGATAACCTCCTGATGTCCGGCGGTTGGTCGCCCGCGGTCCATCTGTTCGCGCAGCAAGGCGGCAAGCTCGCCTACGAACCCCGCAAAGCCGCGTTCGTACCGGCGCGCCGCTCCGACGAGCCTTGGTGTGCCGGTGCATTGTGCGGCGAAACCGATATTCCGACGGCCATCGCCGGTGGTTATGCCGCGGGATCGAACGCCGCCGCGGCGATTGGCAAAGGCCCGCCACTAGGTTTGCGCATCGACCTGCCCCAAGCGCCGCAGCGCGGTGCGCCGCTGGCCCTGTGGCAGGTCCCGGTGTCACCAAAGGCCGAAAACAAATGTTTCATCGACCTTCAAAACGACTCGACATTGGCCGATGTGGCGTTGGCCCTGCGCGAAGGCTTCACCAATCCCGAGCATGTCAAACGCTACACCCTGACGGGTTTCGGCACCGACCAAGGCAAGACCGGCAACATCAACGCCCTGGGCACCATTGCCGAACGAACCGGCCTCGACCTTGCCCGACTCGCACCCACGACCTTTCGCCCGCCGTTCCTGCCCGTCACGTTCGGTGCGTTGGCCGGCCGGGACAAAGGGGCGTTGCTCGACCCTATTCGGATCACGGCGCTCCACGACTGGCACGTCGCAGCGGGCGCGGCGTTCGAGAACGTCGGTCAATGGAAGCGCCCCTGGTACTATCCACGTGGCGGCGAATCGATCGACCGAGCGGTTGCGCGCGAATGCCTTGCCGTACGCAACGGTGTCGGCATCCTCGATGCTTCGACGCTGGGCAAGATCGAGATTGCCGGCGCGGACGCCGCCGCTTTCCTCAACCGCGTTTATACCAACGCGTGGACCAAGCTTGGGATAGGACGAAGCCGCTACGGCCTCATGTGCCGCGAGGACGGCATGGTGTTCGACGATGGCACGACGACGCGGCTTGCCGAGGATCGCTTTCTCATGACGACGACTACCGGGAATGCCGCAAGCGTGCTCGATTGGCTGGAAGAGTGGCTGCAAACCGAATGGCCGGAGCTTCGCGTGTACTGCACGTCGGTCACCGATCATTGGTCGACGCTGGTCGTCACCGGACCGCGCGCCCGCGACGTCCTTGAACGCGTGGCACCCGAGATGGCGTTGGACAACGACAGTTTTCCCTTCATGTCGTACCGCGAGGGCGTCGTCGCCGGCGTCCCGGCGCGCGTCTTCCGAATCAGCTTTACCGGCGAATTGTCGTTCGAGATCAACGTACCGTGGCACGACGCCCAGCATGTTTGGGAGCAGGTCGTTCAGGCCGGCGAAGCATTCGATATCACGCCCTATGGGACCGAAGCGATGCACGTCCTGCGCGCCGAAAAGGGCTACCCGATCGTCGGCCAAGACACCGACGGCACCGTAACCCCACACGACCTCGGCATGGCCTGGGCGGTCTCGACCAAGAAAGACTTCCTTGGACGGCGGTCGCTTGCCCGATCGGATACCGTGCGCGCAGACCGCAAGCAACTCGTCGGCTTGCTTACCGAGGATCCGTCGATCGTCCTTCCTGAAGGCGCTCAAATCGTGCGCGCCGCTGCGGTCGGCCAGATCCGTTTGCCGCAAGCGGCGGCGGTCCCGATGGAGGGGCACGTCACGTCGAGCTACTACAGTGCGGTTCTCGGTCGCTCGATTGCCTTGGCGCTCGTGCGCGGCGGATTGGAGCGAACCGGCGAGACCGTCTATGCCGTGGCCGACGGTCGCGCGGTCGCCGCCCAGGTCGGTCCCACGGTCTTTTACGATCCCGACGGGAGCAGGCGCGATGGGTGATCCCGTTCAGCGCCGAGGACCTCTGGACGGGTACGGCGCCGTCTTCGCCGGCCTCACCGCCCACGGGCTGCGGGTCGATGTCGCGCCGACCGTTGCGCAAATCAACCTGCGCGGCACCTTTAACCAAGTCGCCGCTGCGGTGTCGGCCACCTTCGATGGTGCGGGCCTGGCACAACCGACCAACGCCGCCACCCACAGCGGATCCCTTTGGACCTTTTGCCTAGGCCCCGACGAATGGCTGCTGGTGGCCACGGCGGACCGTGCCGACGGTGCCGACAAGTTAGCAGCGCATCTCGCCGGTCGGCATGCCTCGGTTGTGGATGTTTCCGCCAACCGCGTCGCCCTGGATATCGGCGGCCCCAACGCCGCGGCGTTGTTCTCTTCGCTTTGCAGTCCCGATCTCGCAGACCTGACGTCCGACCGGTGCGCGCAAACGATGTTCGCCAAAGCGCAGGTTTTGGTCCACCCGGTGGGCGACGGCACAACGTTCCGGGTCTTTGTGCGGATGTCGTTCGCGCGCTACCTCGCCGACGCCATCGTCGACGCCGCGGCGTTTCTGTGACCTGACCGAAGATTCAGGCGTTTGCAGCGTCTTCGACATCTTCAAGATCGGATTGGGCCCCTCCAGTTTGGCGTGCCTCGGCCGCCGTGGAACCGCGCCTCGATGAAATCCGCGGCGGTGATTGAAACAATGCGCCAAACCGGAATCGACATGCAGTCCAAGTACAAGGAAACCAGCCAAGGCGAACTGGCCGTTAACGTGATTGCCTGCTGAGAGGACTCGCGCATTCCCACAGAGCCGGTGTACCCGGCGCGGGCTAAGGGGCGACCGTAGCGGCTCGGCAGGGGGAGGCAGGGACGCGTCGGCGTCCACGGCGGTCGGCGATTAGTGGCGTTCGCGAATACCGTGGGCGATACTCGGGGCCGCACCGATTACCCGCGATGTTCTGCCAAAGGCGGACTTTTTGACGTCGAGCCAACCGAATGCGATTGCCCTGCGCCGTTTGGACGCGCTTCAGGCCGCCGGCTATGCGGTCCAACGCCGCTATTCGAAAGTGGCGACGGCGCTATCGCTCCATCACCCTGCGCGAAAACGTCGCCGCGGCGCGCCGCCGTCGTTGCTGCTCTATGAAGATGGACTGGTCGCAACCTATCCGCAGGCGCGCCAGGGGCGCTTGCGCTTTGCCGCCGAGAACGACCTGGCGTTCGACGGTTTCCTGGGCAGCGTGCCGCGGCCAACGCAATGGGAGCGCGCCGCACCCACCGTCAACCGCGTCGCGATCTTCGGGACGATCGCCGCCGTTGGCGGCCTCACCCTGTGGGCGGTGCTGAACGGGCAGGTCGCCGTGACCAGTTTCGTCGTCCACCTGATCCTGTTCTCGCTTCCCTTCGTGGCAATCCGACTCTTCTTGAAATAGATCGGCCAGCGTTCACCGGGCCGCCAGGTCGTGGCGGCGTTCAAGCTACTCCCGCAAGTGAGTCGCAAGCGCGCGGACCACCGATTGGTCGGTCGTCTATCCCAATTTGCGAACAAGCAGACCAGGGTTTTGCCTGTCCCCACCGGCGCCGGCCCCAGTTTGACTCCCGCGAGGACATCAGAAAAGATTTGATCGGCGAGGATATCGTCAAGCGGCGGAGGTACCAGGTGCAGCGTCGTACGATACCGTTCAAGGGGCTTCGCGCGTTCGAAGCGGCCGCGCGACACCTCAATTTTTCAGCGGCCGCCGACGAACTCGGCGTTACGCCTTCTGCGATCAGCCATCAAGTGCGCGCCCTTGAGGAACACTTGGGCGAGTCGTTGTTCGTGCGTGGACATCGCGGAATCGTCTTGAGTCCGACCGGAAGGGCATGTTTGCAGCCGCTGCGCAATGCCTTCGATCAAATCGAAAGCGTGATGAAGACCGCGAGATCCTACAATCGCGCACGCGCATTGACGATCCGGGTGTCCCCGTGCGTTGCGTCTCGATGGCTCATGCCAAGGTTGCACCGGTTCCAAGGAATCTATCCGGAAATCGAAGTCTCGATCGATGCGTCCGGGCAGATCTATGATTTCCACGAAGATGAAACGGACGCCATCTTCAGGCTTCGGTGCGGCAATTTCGAGGACATGCAGGTAGACCGGGTTCTTTCCGAAGAAATATTTCCGATCTGTAGTCCCGAAATTGTCAGGCGCAACGCGCTAGATTCGCCCGCTGATCTGGTTCACCACACATTGTTGCACGATCGAAACCTGTCCGTCGTCGAGACGGTTCCAGATTGGGAGCGGTGGCTCGAGTTCGCTGGTGTGCGTAATGGTGACGCCCAGCGCGGGCACCGCTTTTGCCACTCAACAGCGGCCATCGAGGCGACGATTGCCGGTCGCGGCGTCTGTCTTGGTCGCAGCGCGCTGGTAGAGGATGACCTCCGCGCGGGCCGACTCGTGCGACCGTTTGATATCCAATACCCGGCGCGCCACGACTACTGTTTGATCTACCCCAAAAAGTCGGCAAAGAAGGGCCAACTCATGGCGTTTCGCGATTGGGTAATGGCGGAAGGCGCTGCGCATGGCCCCATATGACCGAGGTCAGGGCTGGGGTAGGGTGACTCGGCCTTCCTGGCCCTAGAAAAATTCTCTCAATTAGATAGATAATTTCTCACTTGTAGATAGATAATTTCTCACTTGCCGGTGGATGAAACCCCCGGCACTAGTGGCATGCGGGCGCTTGCTCTGTTGCATCGCAGGTTCGGTCGACCGAGCCATTTCAATTTCTGCACAAACGGACTACTTTTCGAACACCTTTAGGGAGGAAAACTCAATGATCAAAAGAAAACTGCTCAGTTTCGTTGGCGCAACCATCCTCGCGGTATCGTTGGCCGGCGGTGCCCAGGCGCAAGAGCTGCTTCGTGTCAACGGCGGTTTGGCGGGGACTTATCCGCTGTTCGCGGCCAAGCTCACGGAACTCATCAACAAGAACATTCCGACTGTCAAAGCCGCTGCCGTGTCGGGCGATTCGGTCAAGGCACAGATCGATATCCAAAACGGCGACGTCCACTACAAGATCGGCTACACCTACGACGTGAAGCG
>CAYGKG010000019.1:0-39935 GCA_964350495.1 uncultured Alphaproteobacteria bacterium | reverse complement strand
CCGACGCCCTGGTCGTAGGCGCTTTGTTGGACCATCTCGGCTGGCGCCGTGACGCCTGCGGCCGTGCCGTGGAATTCGAGCCACAGAGTCGGTTTCACCGGGTGGTCCATGTCGAAGTGTCGGTTGGTCGCGTCGATCTGGACTTCATCGGCGAACTCGATACGGGCAACCGGAATCCCGAGCTGAATGGTCTGGATCACGGCATCGACTGCACCCTGGACGCTTTCGAAATAGCAACTGGCCGCCGAGATCGCATCTGGAATGCCATAGAGACGGACGCTCACTTCGGTGATCACACCGAGCGTCCCTTCCGAGCCGACGAAGAGCCGCGTCAAATCGTAACCGGCGGCGGACTTGCGCGCCCGGCGCGCCGTCTTGACGATCCGGCCGTCCGGCATGACGACCGTCAGCGCGAGGACGTTCTCGCGCATCGTACCGTAGCGCACGGCGTTGGTGCCCGAAGCCCGTGTTGCCGACATCCCACCCAGCGACGCGTCCGCCCCCGGGTCGATCGGGAAGAACAGGCCGGTGTCGCGGAGATGCGCGTTGAGCTGCTTGCGGGTGACGCCTGCCTGAACCGTACAGTCGAGGTCTTCGGCGTTGACGTTGAGCACATTGTTCATCTGCATCATATCGATGGACAGGCCGCCTTGGATCGCAACGACATGGCCTTCGAGCGATGTGCCTGCGCCGAACGGTACGATCGGCACTCGGTGCCGGGCACAAATTTGGACGACCTGAGAGACCTCCTCGGTCGAGCGAACGAAGGCGACCGCATCGGGATCGCGGTTTGGGTGATAGGATTCGTCTCGGCCATGGTGGGCGCGGACCGACGCCGCGGTAGAGAGGCGCTCGCCAAGCAGCGCCGATACTTCCTCGAAAGCCGCCGAGAAATCCTGCGGCCGGGTGGTCCGTGCGGGCGCGTCGTGCATGTTGACCTCTGTGGGGTTGAGCCAAAGTGTAGCGGCGGAGGTCCCTGCTACGCAACGACGGTTCACATCGTGAAGAGCGGTGACTATGATCGCCGCGCATGGAATTCGAAGCCCCCATTGTGGTCGCCGACGGCGGCCGGGTCCGACAGGAATGGATCGACTACAACGGCCACATGAATGTGGCCTTTTACGTCTTGGCGTTCGACTTGGCGCTGGATGTGGTCTACGAACGTATGGGTATCGGCGAGCCCTACCGGGAGCGCACCAACCGGACAACCTTTTCGTTGGAAGGGCATACCCATTGGCTCCGCGAGATGCGCTTAGACGATCCGATGCGCTTCACGACCCGGTTATTGGACTGGGACGCAAAACGGCTGCACTTCTATATGGAGATGTTCCACGCCGAGCAGGGCTACCTTGCGGCGACCTATGAAATGCTGACCATGCACATCAATCTCGAACACCGCCGCTCGGAACCGTTTTCCGAACCGCTTCAAGCCACGTTTCGCGCCGCACACCAATCCCAAGTCGATCTGCCGCGCCCGCTATACGCCGGGACAACAGTCGGGATTAGGCGTAAATGAACGCATCACGTTTGGTTGGTTCTACGTTGGCAACGTGTCTTCTAGCATTCGCGCTGTTGGCAATCCCATCGTTTTCGCGGTCCGCCCATGCCAGTTGTGTCGACGCCGCACGCCCCGAGGTGAACTGGCGGCGATGCGAATTCAGTGGCCGGAATCTAAGCGGAATCGACGTCAGTGGCGGTCACCTTGGTAGCGCCCGATTTATCCGCACCAATCTGAGCAGCGCTCGATTCATCAACGCGGATGTCGGCGGAGCCAAATTTGTCACGGCGAACTTGAACGGGGCCGACTTCAGCGGCGCCCGTGCAGTCGGCACCGATTTCACCAAAGCCAATCTTTCGGGAGCTTCCTTTCGCAACGCAGACCTTCGTCGCGCCAGGTTCTTCGATGCCGTTCTTAGGCAGGCCGATTTTACCGGTGCCCGCTTGACCGGCGGCGACCTCCTGAACGCCGATCTTTCGGGCGCAACGTGGATCGACGGCACCACGATCTGCGCCCCCGAATCGATCGGACAATGCAAATAGCCTGCAGCGCCGCGCCGGTAGGCGTCTGAGCGCATGACGATGCGCGAGACGGTCGCCCTCGTTCGCGCCCGCTGGCATCAGTTTACCCATAACGACCAAGTCAAACTCTCTGTCCTCGCGTTGATCATCGGTATCGGGATTGCCTACGGCGCTCTCGGCTTTCGGCTCGGGATCGAAGCAATCCAACGCGAAACCTTCGGGTTTCCGCTCCACGACGGATTTCACCTTATTGCGGCGCTACCTTGGTGGCTGGTGCTCGCAGTTCCGACCGTCGGCGGCTTGGCAATCGGCTTGTTCGTCCATCATTTGATGCCGGGCCAACGGGCCTACGGCGTCGCCGACGTGATCGAAGCGGGCGCCCGTCACGGCGGTCGGATGGATGCGGGCACAACGATCAAGGCAGCGGCACTGTCGCTGGGATCGATCGGGGTCGGCGCCTCGGTCGGTCGCGAAGGCCCCGTCATACATTTGGGTGCGGGCTTGGCGTCTTGGGTCGCGCAACGTCTGCACCTCAACCCCTCGCTCTCCTTGACGTTGCTCGGGTGTGGTCTGGCATCGGCGATTGCGGCTTCGTTCAACGCGCCGATCGCCGGCGTCTTCTTCGCCCTAGAGGTCGTGATCGGCCACTACGCGCTCCATACCTTTGCCCCGGTCGTGATCGCGGCCGTCGCCGGTACGGTCATTTCGCGGATCCACCTTGGCGCGTTTCCGGCGTTCGTCGTGCCGAACTATGACATCGCCTCGTTCTTTGAGTTTCCCGCGTTCATCCTGCTGGGCTTGGTATGCGCGGTCGCCGCGATCCTGTTCATTCGCTCGATCTTCATCGCCGAGGACCTGATCAACCGCATCAATCTCCCGATTTGGACTCGCCCGATGCTGGGCGGCGCCGTTATCGGCCTGATCGCCATCTTCCTGCCCCACGTCTTGGGTGTCGGCTACGCGGCTACGGACGCGGCGCTTCAGGCCACGTTGCCACTATGGCTCATGCTGGCCCTGATCGTCGCCAAGACAGCGTCGACCGCCATATCCCTGGGGAGTAGGTTTGGCGGCGGCGTTTTTTCGCCGTCGCTATTTGTGGGCGCTATGGTCGGCGGTTCATTTGGCGTGATCGCCGGCAGCATCTTCCCAGGTCTAGCAGCTTCTCCCGGATTCTACGCGATTATCGGGATGGGCGCGGTCGCCGCACCGGTGATCGGCGCACCGATCTCGACGATCTTGATCGCCTTCGAACTGACCGGCGAATTTCCCGTCGTCATCGCTGCCATGGTCGCTATTACGATCTCGACCTTGATTTCCCAGCAGGTCGCCGGCCGGTCGTACTTTTACGCACAGCTCAAACGCCGCGGCGTCGCCATTCGTGCCGGGCGATTCGAGCAACTGCTCACCGCCACCCACGTCGGCGACCTGATGACCGATCAATACGAGATCATCGATGAACGTGCCCGCGCGAGCGAAATCCGCGAGACCATGGAGAACGCGCGCTATGGCGATTTCTTTGTCGTTGATGCGGACGCACGTTTGGTGGGTTCGCTCTCCTTCGCCGCCCTGCGCGGGTTGTCGCGCGACCCTGAATTGGATCAGCTGATCAACGCCCGCGATATCGCCCGGCTGAACCCGCCGGTCCTTTGCGTGGAAGACGACCTCGAGGACGCTCTCAAGCTAATGGAGCGGCACCACGAGGACAGCCTCCCCGTCGTCAGCGACAGGCAAAGCCGCTCGATCCTCGGCATCCTCCACCACAAGACCGCCTTGATCGCCTACAACCAAGCACTGCTGCGGGCCCGCGCAGAGGAACACGACGAGGAAACGGACCGTCCGTGATCCTGGGAGGGCCGCGTTCGCTGTGGTATGACTCACCGGACCGATGCCCGACCCCTTCGATCTAGACAACACTCCCTTTGACGAACCGGCCCCGGCCCTGCGGCCGGGCGGGATTGCCGCGCGTGCGATGGCCGGCGCTGCGGCAGCCGAGCCGACCTATCTCAAGACCCTCAACGAGAGCCAACATGAAGCCGTCGTGACCACGGACGGCCCGGTTCTGGTCCTCGCCGGCGCGGGCACCGGTAAGACCCGCGTGCTGGTCACTCGAATCGCCCATATCTTGAACCTCGGGCTGGCCAAGCCTTGGGAAATTTTGTCGGTGACGTTCACCAACCGCGCGGCGCGGGAGATGAGCGACCGCGTTGGATCCATGGTCGGCGGTGCCGTCGACGGCATTTGGCTCGGCACCTTTCACTCGATCGGCGTCCGCATCTTGCGCCAACACGCGGAACTGGTCGGACTCAAGAACAATTTCACGATCATCGACCGCGACGATCAATTGCGCGTTCTGAAACAGTTGCTGAAAGCGGAAAACATCGACGAGAAGCGGTGGCCGGCCCGCGCACTTGGCAGCATCATCGATCGGTGGAAAGACCGCGGCTTGACCTGGCAACAAGTCCAGCACGAGGACGCCGGCGAGTTCGCAATGGGGAAGACTGCCGCCTTGTACCGCGAGTACCAGCAGCGGTTGCTTACCCAAAATGCCGCAGACTTTGGCGACCTTCTGCTCCATTGCCTGACGCTGTTTACCGAGAATCAGGACATCCTGGACGTTTACCACCGCCGTTTCCGGTACATCCTTGTCGACGAGTACCAGGACACGAACGTTGCCCAATACCTTTGGTTGCGACTGTTGGCGCAAGGCCAGCGGAACATCTGCTGCGTCGGCGACGACGATCAATCGATCTACGGCTGGCGCGGCGCGGAAGTCGGCAACATCCTGCGGTACGAACAGGACTTTCCCGGGGCCAAGGTAGTCCGACTCGAGCGCAACTATCGTTCTACACCCCACATCCTTGGCGCGGCCTCAGCGTTGATAGCCCACAACGAGAGCCGCCTAGGCAAAACGCTGTGGACCGACTCGACCGAAGGCGAGAAAGTTCAGGTGCGCGGTTTCTGGGATGGCGAGGAAGAAGCCCGTGCGATCGCCGAGGATGTCGAAGCGTTGCAACGGGCAGATCACCGTTTGGACGAAATCGCGATCCTCGTGCGCGCCGGCTATCAGACGCGTGAGTTCGAAGATCGCTTCCTGACGATCGGCGTACCCTACCGGGTCGTGGGCGGACCGCGGTTCTACGAACGGCGCGAGATCCGCGACGCCATCGGCTATTTGCGGGTCGTCGCCCAGCCCGAGGACGGCATCGCCTTCGAACGGATCGTCAACGTTCCCAAACGTGGGCTTGGTGAAGTGACGATGCAGGCCATGCACCGGTTGGCGCGGGCCGGACAAACAGCGCTCCTCCAGGCCGCGCAGGAACTGTTGGGCACCGACGAACTGCGGCCCCAAGCGCGCACCTCCCTGGGAAATCTCCTGGAGAGTTTTGCGCGGTGGCGGGCGATGAAGGAACAATTGCCGCTGGCGGAACTGGTAGAGACGATTCTCGATGAATCCGGCTACACCGAGATGTGGCAACGCGACAAGTCGATCGATGCCCCAGGCCGGCTCGACAACCTGAGCGAATTGGTCCACTCGGTCAGCGAGTATGAATCGCTCACCGACTTCCTCGATCACGTCAGCCTGGTCATGGATCACGACAATTCAAGCGGTACAGACATGGTCAACATCATGACCTTGCATGCCGCGAAGGGCCTGGAGTTCGACACGGTGTTCCTGCCTGGCTGGGAGGAAGGCTTGTTTCCCAACCAGCGTTCCCTCGACGAGGGCGGCACCTCGGCGCTTGAGGAGGAGCGGCGCCTGGCCCATGTCGGTATGACGCGCGCGCGGAAATCTCTCCGGATTTCCTTTGCCCAAAGCCGCCGCACCTTTGCCGAATGGCAAAGCGCGATACCGTCGCGATTTATCGACGAGCTACCTGTTGAGAACGTTGAAGTCGCTGCCGAAGCCTCCGTTTGGGGACAACCGGCCTACGGCCGGCACGACGACGCCGCATTCGACGCACCGATCGAGAAGCCGTGGGATAGCCCCGGTCGACGACGGATGCGCCGCCGGAGCCAACGCGGAATCACCCGGGATGGACAACTGATCGAGGCGCGCGCGGAGGATGTTGACTGGGACGAACGGCCCATTGGGACGTTTTCAGAGGGCGATCGGGTGTTTCATCAGAAATTCGGCTATGGCTTGATCGAAGCGATCGACGGCAACCGGCTGGAGATCCAGTTCGACAAAGCCGGTCACAAGAAAGTCATCGATTCCTTTGTCCGACCTGCATGACCTACCGCTTTAGGTGATCAACTGACCACGACCTGGGAGACATCCGTCCGTGCAGCGGCAGCACGCTGTGCTGCTGTCGAAGGCCTTTTCGAATCGGCCTTTGGCGATACGCTCTTGGCCACGTCCCGGTTCGAGGAAGGCCACGTTTGGCGCGTTACCGCGCTCACAAAGACCGAACCGGACGGCGATCTGTTGTCCAGACTTCGTCTCGTACTCCAGGTCGACGAACGATTAGCCCCGCCCGAGCCCGTGCCGGACCAAGACTGGGTCGCTAAAGTGCAACGCGACATGCCAGCCGTTGCAGCAGGGCGATATTGGGTGTACGGCAGTCACATTCCATTGCCACCGCGTGACGGTCGCATCCCTATTCAGGTTGACGCCGCGTCTGCATTCGGCACCGGTCATCACGAATCGACCAAGGGCTGCCTGATCGCCCTGGACCGGCTCAGCCGCGATTTTGCGCCGACCAGGATACTAGATGTCGGAACGGGGACAGGGATTCTCGCCGTTGCCGCCGCAAAAACCTGGCTGGCGAACGTCGTGGCAAGCGATAACGACCCGAAGGCAGTCCAAGTCGCCGCCCATGTAGTCCGGCAAAACGGCGTCTCGGGGTCGGTGCGCTGCATCGTTGCCGAGGGGCTGAGCGGTCGCGCAATCGCCGCAGCCGCACCGTTCGATCTGATCGTCGCGAATATTCTGGCAGGCCCGCTGGCCGCGCTGGCCCCAGCGGTTTGGCGGCGTGCGGCACCGAGCGCCCGAATCGTTCTGTCCGGCATCCTGGCCATGCAAGCAACCCAGGTGGTTGCGGCCTATCGGGCCGCTGGGTTTCGGCGCACCGAGATATTGAGGCTCGGCGACTGGGTGACGATCGGCTTTCGCCGCGCCTAGATTGCAATCAACCTAGCAAGACCCACAATGCGCGCGCGCATGGACCTTGTCGTCGCTCGGTACTGCAATGAAGATACTTCGGCGCAGGCCGATGTCGTCAAGGGTGTGGGAATCGATCGCAGAAAACGCTAGGAAGCGGCGAAACCGTCGCCGACTGGCGCGCCACACGCGGACCGGCGACCCGGCAAGCCCCGCAGCAGCGGAAACCAATCCCTGGGCCTGTTCGCTGGACTGTTTGAGTGTCATGGATTTTCCCGTCACGAATTTCCTCTTTGCATTCATGTTGGCCCGGCGACCGGTGACTTCAACCGGAGTCGCGACCCTGTGAACGTGCAGGGCGGCGGACAGCAAAACGCCGGCCCGAGGGCCGGCGTTTCAAGTCAGCCGATGGATCGTGTCGACAGGCACTAGGCGACGTTGCGCGGCCGATTCTCGTTTGCCGGGCGGTAGGGGCCAAAGTCGGCGGCCATCCGATCAAGCCCTACGTCCATCAAAGTGTGGCGGTCGAGTGTGCTCAGCGCACGGTAGGCGGCGCGGCGGGCGTGTGCGGCGCGCATCGCCACAATGCCGTTGGCAACGCGCGCCCAAAGGCGCTGTCCCAGGGTCATCAGATATTGGGCACGAAGTGCCCGGGCTGCCTCGATCAGGCGCTGTGCCTCATCCTGATTGCGGTTGCGTTCGGCGGTACTCATGGTCACTTTCATTACTCCAGAAAAGCGGTTACTCAGCGTCAAGGGTTATGTTGCGTTGCAAGATGGGAATTTCAACCATATTTCAGCGGTTTAGAAGCGCTCTTGTCGCAACGCAGCATTGCGGAAAGCGCATGGCACAGAGGGCGACCCAGGGCATAATGCAATCATGAGCGATCTTTCTACCAAACGGTTAGCGGCCCTCCGCGCGGAGCTTAAGCGGCGCGATCTCACCGGATTCCTGGTACCTTTGCAGGACGAGCATCAGGGCGAATGGATTCCGCCCCATGCCCAGCGACTGGCCTGGCTGACAGGGTTTACCGGTTCGGCCGGGGTCGCCGTGGTCCTTGCCGACCGAGCGGCCATCTTTGTGGATGGGCGCTATACGCTCCAGGTTCGCCAGCAGGTCGACACCGACTCCTTCGAGCCGCATCACTTGGTGGACGACCCGCCCGCAGCATGGGTTAGCGCCAATTTGGGTAAGGGGCGGCTTGGCTACGACCCCTGGCTGCACACCCCTGCCGGGGTCGACAACTTCGAAAAGGCCTGCCGCGATGCCGGCGGTACCCTGGAAGCCTGCACCGACAATCCGCTAGACGCGGTATGGCCTGACCGCCCGGCCCCTCCCAAGACCCCGGCCATTGCCTATCCGATCGATCTTGCCGGCGAAACGTCGGCGTCCAAGCGGCAGCGGGTCGGCGAAGCCCTGAACGACGGTAAGGTCGACGTTGCGGTCCTTACCGCGCCGGATTCGATCGCTTGGTTGCTGAATATTCGCGGCGCCGACCTGGAGTTCACGCCGGTCACCTTATCTTTTGCGCTGCTACATGCCGATTCCAGGGTCGATTGGTTTGTCGATCTCGACAAGGTCAGCGACACGCTATCGGCCTCGCTCGGTAACGACGTCATCGTGATGCCCGCCGACGAACTAGGGCCAGCCCTGACCTTTCTCGGCGAGCACGGCCGCCGGGTCCAGATCGATCCGGCCAGCACCGCGAGCTGGATTGACACGACCCTACGCTCGGCGGGCGCGCACGTGTCACGCGCGCCAGACCCCTGCCTCCTGCCCAAAGCGTGCAAAAACGATGTCGAACTAGCTGGTATGCGCGCAGCCCATGTGCGCGACGGGGCCGCCTTAACCCGCTTTCTGGCCTGGCTGCCCGACGCTTTTGCCAGCGGCGGCATCGACGAAATCGAAGCGGCGGACCGGTTGGAAGCCTTCCGCCGCGAGAACGATCTCTTTACCGGATTGAGCTTTCCAACGATTGCCGGTTCCGGTCCCAATGGTGCGATCGTCCACTACCGCGCGATGCCGGGCAATGCGCGGCGCCTCGCGTCGGGCGACCTCCTGTTGGTCGACTCGGGCGCGCAGTACCGCGACGGCACAACCGACGTGACCCGTACTGTCGCGCTTGGAAAGCCGAGCGCAGAGCAGCGAGACCGCTTCACGCGCGTCCTGAAGGGGCACATTGCCTTAGCGACCGCGACCTTCGTCGAGGGTACCAGCGGCAGCCAGATCGACGTCCTAGCGCGGGCACCGCTGTGGGCCGCAGGGCTAGACTTCGACCACGGGACCGGACACGGCGTCGGCGCGCATCTCAATGTCCACGAGGGCCCCCACCGCATTTCAAAGATGCCAAGCCGGGAAGCGCTGCGACCTGGAATGATCGTATCGAACGAACCCGGCTACTACAAAGAGGATGCCTACGGGATTCGAATTGAAAACCTGATCGTCGTATACGAGGCACCACCGATTGACGGTGGCGAACGCAAACGACTCGCGTTTGAAACGCTTACGCTTGCGCCGATCGACCGGCGCTTGGTCGATGCCGACTTGATGAACGGCGTCGAATTGGATTGGCTCGATGCCTACCATGCGCGGGTCAACGACACCCTCGCGCCGCTGGTCGACTCAGCGACGCGGACCTGGTTGGCGGCCGCGACTGCGCCGATCGAGCGCAGCGCGTGAGCTTAGCGAGCGAAATCGGCACGGTGATCGACTCCCTGGAGGCGGCGTGGAAGGCCCATGACTTCGCGGCGATCAAGGACCTGTGGGATACCGCCGATCCTCAGCCTATCTACATCGCCGAAGAGGCGGAAAGACCCTTCACGACGTGGCCAGAGATCGACCGTTATTGGTCCCACACCGCTGGCATCCTCACTCGGGTTTCCCACCGCACCGCGAACCGCATCATCAAGACCGCAAGTCCCGATATTGCCATCGTACTCTACGACATGCATTGGAACGCGGAGGTCGCACCGGGCGGTCTGTTCGGCGGCGAACTGTTGGCGGGCGACAACCGGGTGTCGATCATGCTCCGCCGCAAGCCGGAGGGCTGGCGCGTCTTTCACTACGTCGAAGCCCCCGTCGCCGGCATGGTTCAAATGCGCCAGGCGATGCGGGCGTTGGTCGATCCGGGGTTCTAGGGCGCACCGATTACTGCGCGCCACTCCGCCTCGGTGTAGACTTGGAGGCCAAGCTCAGTCGCTTTTTTGAGTTTCGACCCGGCCCCCGGACCGGCGACGACGATGTCGGTCTTGGCCGAAACTGAGCCCACGACCTTGGCGCCGAGCGCCTCGGCCTGGGCCTTGGCTTCGCCCCGGCTCATGGTTTCGAGCGTTCCCGTGAAGACAACGGTCTTGCCAGCCACCGGCGAATTGGTCGGTGCTCGCGGTGGCGCCTCAATCTCTGTGAGCTCTCGCTGCAAGTCTTGCAAGACCTCGAGGTTATGCGCCTCGGCAAAAAAGTCGACCAAAGCGCCCGCGACCTTGCTCCCTATCCCGTCAACGTCCAGTAATTCTGCCCAGGCATCGCCCTCTCGGTCCTGCGCCTTGGCCATCGCCACAGATAGCGCGTCTAGCGAGCCATAGGTCCGCGCCAGCAACTTCGCGTTGGCTTGCCCGATGTGGCGTATCCCCAGCGCAAAAATCAGACGATCGAGACCGATCCGGCGGCGTGCCTCGATCGCAGCAAACAGTTTGGCCGAGGACTGAGCGCCCCAACCTTCCTTCTTGGCAAGGAGTTCGTGCGCTAGCCCGTCCTGCGCCGCTAATCGAAAAATGTCGCCGGGCCGAGCGATACGGCCCTCCTCCCAGAACGCTGTGATCTGTTTCTCGCCGAGTCCCTCGATATCGAAGGCGTCCCGCGATACGAAGTGCTTGAGCCGCTCCACCGCCTGGGCCGGGCAGATCAACCCGCCGGTACAGCGCTTCACCTTTTCTAGCGCGCCCGACTCGAGTTGCTCGCGCACCGCGGCACTGCCGCACCGCGGACAAACCTCGGGGAACACGAAAACCTTCGCCCCCTTCGGTCTTCGCTCGGGTACAGTCGCGACAACCTGTGGGATGACGTCGCCCGCGCGCTGAACGATCACGGTATCGCCGACCCGAACATCCTTGCGTTTGATTTCTTCTTCATTGTGCAGCGTTGCGTTGGTCACAACCACGCCGCCCACGGTGACCGGCTCGAGACGCGCGACAGGCGTCAGCGCACCGGTCCGTCCGACTTGGATCTCGATATCGCGCACGACAGTCTGGGCTTGCTCTGCGGCGAACTTGTGGGCAATCGCCCACCGCGGGCTGCGCGTAACTTGCCCCAGTCGTTCTTGCCAATCGAGCCTGTCGACCTTGTAAACCACCCCATCGATATCGAACGGCAGGTTCCCGCGCGCATCTTCGAGGAAACGGTAATGCGCAAGCACTTCCGCGACAGACGTACACCGCTGGGTCGGCTCGTTCAGGGTGAACCCCATCGCCTTGAGCCGTTCACGGGCAGCCCACAGGGTCGGGCCGAGCGGTTCGGAGGTTTCACCCCAGGCGTAGCCGAAGAACCTCAGGCGGCGGGATTCGGTGATGGTCGGGTCGAGCTGGCGCAGACTGCCGGCCGCTGAATTTCGGGGATTGGCGTAAAGCGGCTTGCCGGCCGCCTCCTGCGCCTTGTTTAGCGCAAAGAAATCGTCCCGGCGCATATAGACCTCACCGCGCACCT
Source organism: uncultured Alphaproteobacteria bacterium (assembly GCA_964350495.1). GTDB lineage: Bacteria > Pseudomonadota > Alphaproteobacteria > SHVP01 > SHVP01 > CALJDF01. The sequence continues at coordinate 28,117 of CAYGKG010000019.1, read as the reverse complement.
CTAGGACGTCGGGAATCCCGTCGCCGCTGAGACGATGCGGCACGTCCTGGAGGGTCTTGATATTCCGCGTAATGTCCTCGCCCTCGGTGCCATCGCCGCGCGTCGCAGCCTGCACGAGTTCGCCCTTTTCGTAGCGTAATGAGGCCGACAGTCCATCGATCTTTGGTTCCGCCACGAGGGCGAGTTCGGCATCCTCGCCCAGGCTGAGGAAGCGGCGCACGCGCTCGGCGAAATCGGTGATATCCTGGTCGGCGAAGGCGTTGTTCAGCGATAGCATGGGACGGCGGTGGACGACCTTGTCGAACTGCGCCGCCGGCCCCGCGCCAACCCGCGCCGACGGGCTATCCGCCCGGACCAGCCGGGGAAACCGCGCCTCTATCGCGTCGTTGCGGCGGCGAAGCGCGTCGTAATCCGCATCCGAAAGCGTCGGGCGATCCTCCTGGAAGTAGAGGCGGTCGTGTTCGGCAATTTCGGCGGCCAGCCGTTTCAGCTCGGCGCTGGCCTGATTGTCGTCGAGGTCGTCCACCGCGACGCCGCGCGCCGATTGTTGCGTCACGATTCAACCGCTCGCTTGTTCGATCAACCGGGTCGCTTGGGCACGTGCTTCCTCGGTCACAACCTCGCCAGAGAGCATGCGCGCGATCTCCTCCCGCCGTTGATCCGGCTCGAGCTCCTCGACGCCCACCATAGTCATTGACCGTCCGTTGCCCCCTGGGCCCTTCGCGATACGCCAATGATGCTGTCCGCGCGCCGCCACCTGCGGGGAATGCGTCACGACCAATACCTGATGCTCCTTTGCGAGAGCCAAGAGCCGATCTCCCACGGCAGCCGCCGTTGCGCCGCCGATACCGGAGTCGGCTTCATCGAACACCATCGTCGGGACTTGATCTTGCCCAGCCAGGACCACTTGAAGCGCCAGCATGAAGCGACTGAGCTCGCCCCCGGAGGCAATGCGTGCGAGAGGCGCATAGGCCTGGCCGGTGTTGGTCACCGCCTCAAAGGCGACGTCGTCCTTGCCATCCTTCGACCACTCGGCAGCCTCCCTGGGACGCAATACCACCTTGAAACTCGCCCCTTCTAATTTGAGCGGCGCGAGTTCCTTTGCAATCGCCTTTTCCAGCGCCTTGCCGGCCTTGGTCCGTTTTTGCGAGACGGCCTCCGCTTCCTGGGCGAATGCCTTTTGGGCATTGTCGGCTAGTTTGCGGAACTCGGCGAGGCGCGAATCGCCTTGCTGGATCGTCTCAAGTTGAGCTTCAAACCCGGTCCGGAGCGCGGCGAGCGCGCCGATCTCACAGCCATGTTTGCGGGCAACTGCACGCAGTGCAAAGAGACGATCTTCCAGTTCTTCAAGGCTCCCAGCGCCGAGGTCCAAATTGGTTGCTGCTAGCTCTAACGCCTCGACAGCTTCGTCGGTCTCGATCGCCGCGCGTTGGAGAGCGTTCACGACCTGGTCGAGGCCGCCCGCCGCATCGCCGGAAACGCGCTCCAAGATGCGTTGGGCCACCCGCAAACGATCCGACACGCCGGTATCTTCGCCAAGCTCGGCACGCGCCGCGACGAGCGCCTGGTTCAGTTTCTCTCCATGCTTGAGAACGGTGCGGCGATCGTTGAGTTCTTCCTCCTCGCCGACTCGGGGCGCCAGGGCAGCCAACTCATCGACGGCATGGCGCAGGAACTCCTCCTCCGCCCGAACCCGCACAAGTTCGGCTTCCGTTTCCGAAAGAGCTCCCGCTGCTTTCCGCCACGCGGTGTGCAGCGCCCCGAGGCGCTCAAGCGGTCTTTGCAACCCGCCGTAGAGGTCCAACAGCCGCCGGTGATTGCCAGCCGAGAGAAGCGCATGGCTTTCGCTTTGGACTTGGATTTCGATCAACAGCCCGCCGATCTGACGCAAGAAACCGACGCTGACCGGTTCGTCGTTGAGGAAGGCGCGGCTGCGCCCATCTGCAGACAGCGTTCGCCGTAGGACCAACGTATCGTCGATCTCGATCCCATGTTCGCCAGCAAGATCGCGCACGGCCGCGCGTTTGCCGATCTCGAATACGGCACTCACAACTGCCTGGGGCTTACCGGTTCGGACTAACGCGGAGTCCGCGCGTTCGCCGAGCGCCAATCCCAGTGCATCCAAGAGAATGGACTTGCCGGCACCGGTTTCGCCTGTCAGCACGTTAAGACCGGGATGAAATCCGATGGTCAAACGCTCGACGATCACGATGTCCCTGATGGACAGGGTCAGCAGCATGGAGGTCAGAACACCCGGCGGAATGTGCGTGAAATGAACGACTCTTCGTCCTCGACCGGTTCGAGATTCTCGCCCTTTAGAAGGCGGTAGGCATCTTGGTACCAGTCGCTGCCGGGATAGTTGTACCCCAGGACCGCTGCGGTGGACTGGGCCTCGGTCGCTAACCCAAGCGCGAGATAGCTCTCCGTTAGCCGGTGCAACGCCTCGGGCACGTGGGTCGTCGTCTGGTAGTCGATGATTACCTGTTTGAAGCGATTGAGGGCCGCCAAATCTCGCCCCCGCCGCTGATAGTAGCGACCGATTTCCATCTCCTTGCCGGCCAAGTGGTCGCGCGTCAGGTCGATTTTGAGGCGCGCATCGCGCGCATACTCGCTATCGGGAAAGCGCCGCACGAGATCGTCGAGGCCGCGGAGTGCCAACTCCGTCAGCTTCTGGTCGCGGCCGACGTCGACGATTTGCTCGTAGTAGGACACGCCGATTAGATAATAGGCGTAGGCGACATCTTCGGATCCAGGATGGAGTTGGATGTACCGCTGCGCGGCGATAACTGCGTCGTCGAATTTGTTGGCCTGGTAGTGGGAAAAAGCCGTCATCAGCTGCGCTCGGGTCGCCCAAATCGAATAGGGGTGTTGACGCTCGACCTCATCGAAGTTCTCCGCTGCGGCGCTGTATTGACCGGCCACCAAGTTATCCATCGCTTGGTTGTAGAGCTCTTCGACCGGCCGCTCGACATAGGCGACATCGTTGCGGTTTGTGCCGCAGCCAGCGACTGCAACCGCCACAACGACTGCAACGGCGGCGATTTGGAACCATCGCCTCACGTGGAAACCTCCAATATCGACCGGTATCGGCTGCGATTCAGTGTCTCGCACTCGCCGGAAAATGGTATCATTGGTACCCACCATGCTCAACGGGATTGCGATATCACGATCCCCACGGGTTGCATAGCGAAGACCGGAAAACCGCATGAGTGACCTCGCCAAGAAGATCGACGATCATGTCGGTCGGCAAATTCGCAAACGCCGCAACTTGCTGGGCCTGACCCAGGAGCAACTTGCCGACGCCTTGGGGATATCATACCAGCAGGTTCAGAAATACGAGACCGCCGCCAATCGGGTCAGTGCAGGCCGACTTTACGAGATCGCCGCGAAACTCGATTCCGACATCGGATTCTTCTTCGAAGACCTCGACCCATCGTTGCTCTTTTCGCCGGTCGAACACGGCGGCAAGAGCCGCTCCACGGTCGATTTGGTTCGTAGTTTTTCGGAAATCGGTAATGGCGCCGTACGGTCTGCCGTAGTTGGCCTGCTCAAGGAACTGGGCGAGAAGACCGACTGATCACGCCGTTGCGGCGATCGGCACCCTGACCGCGTCCCAATCCGTCGCAGGCACAGACTTCGGAGCCTGCACGGTTGTTTCGCGACGCCACGCCGACCGATCCGCGAAGAAATCGCGTAGCAATTGGTGATTCAGTGCGTGCCCCGAACGGACGCCCACGAAATGACCCTCCAGACGCGCGCCGGCGAGAAAAAGGTCGCCGACCGAGTCGAGAACTTTATGCCGCACGAATTCGTCGCGGTACCGCAAGCCGCCGTCGTTCATGACGGTGTCGCCGGATACCACCACCGCGTTGTCGAGCGAGCCGCCTTGCGCCAATCCCCGGGCGCGCAAAGCTTCGACCTCATGGGCGAAACCGAAGGTCCGCGCGCGACAAATTTCCGACTTAAATGCGCCGTTCTGGAGCGCCATCGAACATTTCTGGTGGCCGATCGCTGCGGACTCATAGTCGATCTCGAAGGTCACGGAAAAACCGTCAGCCGGCGACAGGCGCGCGACCGCATCACCGGAGCGGGATTCAACAGGGCGCAATACCCGAATCACTTCGCGGGCCACACCTTGATCGACGATACCGGCGCATTCGATGAGAAATACGAAGGGCGCCGCGCTGCCGTCCATAATCGGTATTTCAGGGCCGTCCACCTCGATCAACGCATTGTCGATCCCGCAACCAAAAAGCGCGGCCATCAGATGCTCGATCGTCGACACCCGTACGCCATCGGCGTTCGCAATTGTCGTGCACAGGCTGCTTTCAGTGACATTCTCGAAGGAAGCGGCAATCCGCGGTTCGCCGTCGTGCACATCGGCACGGTAGAATACAATGCCCGTGTTGGGTGCCGCCGGGTGCAAGGTGAGCGACACCTTCGCGCCGCCATGCAAACCGATCCCACTACAGGAGATCCGGTTTCGCAAGGTCTGTTGATGATTCACGGCGCATCCCCGGAGCCGCTCATTGGCTCCTCGAAAAATATTTAAAATCAAACACTTAAGTACTGATACTGCGATATTGTTTTAGCAACGGCCCTAGCGCCACACAACTCAATCTTTGTTACACAATGTTACGCGGGGCCGACCCGGTGGAGGACGGGTCGGCCCCGGTATCATTAGTTCGCCTGGCGCCGGAGGAATGCCGGAATCTCCAGCAGATCTTCCTCGGGCTCCAGAGCCAGGTCAGGGGTCGGCGCAGGCTTTTGCGGCCCGCCTGTTTCTTCCGCCGACGGCGGCAGCTTCGCGGGTGCCGACGCGGCAGGCCTCGCCGCCGGGGCAGCATCGAGACGCGGTTCGGTCCGTTTGGCCTGGGCTTCGCGCCCTGCTTCCTTCGCGAGAACTGCGTCCCATACCTTCTCGGCTTCGGGTTCTGCTTCCTTTCGGTTGCGGCCACCGCCGGTCATCCGTTCGAACAGGCTAGGACCACGGACCCGCTTCTTTGGCGTCGCCGTGCCTGCATTCGAGAGCGCCGCCTCGGCGAACGGATCGGGCTTCGACAATGGACCGCGACGGGCTGCGGGCACCGCCCGTGGCGGGATGAACGGCTCGCGTGCCGGGGCTTCGGCCGCTTTCGGTTCCGTTGGCTGGACTGGCTCGGGTTCTTTGGCGAGCGGCGCCATCGGTTTCGGGTTTGCCAATTCAGCGCGAACCTCGATCGGCCGTGCAACAGTGGCTGTAGCGACAGCGTGATGCACCTGGGGTTCATCGTACTGCGGCTCTGCCATAGCTACGGCGACTGCTGCCGAGGCACCTCCAGCAGACGCTACAGCCGGTACAACCGGCTGGCCTCCAGGCTGCGCCATCAGCGGTCGTGAGACCATCGGTGCCACCTGCGGTCGGGCAAAAGCCAACGCGGCTTGAGGCACAGGTGCGGCTTCAGGTCCCTCGCTCTCCTCGACCTGCCGTCGGGGCGCGACCGGTTCCGGATACAACGTGTGGAGCCGCGGCTGCGCCGCTTCCTCGACGTCGATCCCGGTTGCCACGACCGAAACCCTAACCCGACCTTCGAGCGTCTCATCGAAGATCGAACCGAAGATGATGTTGGCTTCGGGATCGACCTCGTCGCGGATGCGGTTGGCCGCCTCGTCCACCTCGTAGAGGGTCATGTCGGACCCGCCGGAGATGTTGATCAGCACGCCCCGCGCGCCCTTCATCGAGACCTCGTCGAGGAGCGGGTTAGAGATTGCTGCTTCGGCAGCGTCGATCGCGCGGCCCTCGCCTTCGGCCTCGCCCGTCCCCATCATCGCCTTGCCCATTTCCGCCATGACGGTTCGGACATCGGCAAAATCGAGGTTGATCAAACCGGGCATCACCATCAGATCGGTTACGCCGCGAACGCCCGAGTAGAGTACGTCGTCGGCCATCTTAAAGGCATCGGCGAAGGTCGTCTTCTCGTTGGCGACCCGGAAGAGGTTCTGGTTCGGAATGATGATCAGTGTGTCGACATAGCGCTCGAGTTCCTCGATGCCTTGGTCGGCCAACTTCATCCGATGCGCGCCCTCGAACTGGAACGGCTTCGTCACCACACCGACGGTGAGAATGCCGGCTTCGCGCGCCGCATGGGCAATGACCGGCGCTGCACCGGTACCGGTGCCCCCGCCCATTCCCGCCGTGATAAACGCCATATGCGAGCCGGCGAGTGCTTCCATGATTTCGGGAAGCGATTCTTCGGCGGCTCGGCGTCCGACGTCCGGATTGGAACCGGCGCCGAGACCTTGGGTCACATTGATCCCAAGCTGGATCCGTCGATCGGACCGCGATTGGGCCAACGACTGAGCGTCGGTATTGGCGACGACAAAGTCGACGCCTTCCAGTTCTGCGTTGATCATGTTGTTGACTGCGTTGCCACCGGCACCGCCAACACCGACCACCATTATCCGAGGATGTAGCTCGGTTAGGGCCGGGACACTTAGGTTAATGGTCATACTCACCCTCCACGTTCAATGACCTTCATTGCTGTTCTCCTTCCGGACGTACATTTCCTACCCATCGTTTTCATGCCGGCTTCTGTGGCCGGTCAGAAATTTGTTGCGAGCCAGCGGCCGATGCGCGTAATCGCGCCCCCCGCCATGGCCGGCTCGGTTGCGACGACTTCTTCCAACGCCGGCAGCTGCCGGCGAACGGCGAGGCTGAGCAATCCGGCGCAGGTCGAGAACGCCGGGCCGGCAGTCGATTCGGCGAGCCCGCTGACCCGGATCGGGCGGCCGAGCCGCACCTGTTTGTCGAGAACCCGCGCCGCGAGTTCGCGAATCCCCTGGAGCTGGCTGGCGCCGCCAGTAAGGACAACGCGGCGTCCGGCGGACCGCGCGACGCCGGAGGCGTGCAAGCGATCGCGCACGAGTTCCAAGGTTTCCTCGATCCGAGGCCGAACAATCCCGACCAGCATCGAGCGCGACACTTGTGCGGTGGCGCCCTCGTCGATCTCGCCGACGATCGGCACGTCGATCGTGTCGCGATCGTCCGACGGGCTCGGGATGACGCTGGCAAATAGTGTCTTGAGACGTTCTGCGTGCACCGTCGGCGTCGCAAGGCCGCGTGCGACATCGTTGGTCACGTGGCGCCCGCCGAGTGGCAGCGAGTCCGCGAAAACCATCTCGCCGTCCTTGAACACCGCCATCGTCGTGGTTCCGGCTCCCATATCGATGACCGTGACGCCAAGCCGCATCTCGTCTTCGACGAGGCAGGCCAGCCCAGAGGCATAGGGTGCCAGCGACATACTGGCGGTCTGCAGGTGTCCGCGCTCCACGCAGAGGGTGAGATTACGCAAGGGTCCGCTGGCCACGGTGACGACGTTGATGTCGACACCCAACCGGGCGCCGAACATGCCGCGGGGATCGCGCACGCCGGACGATCCGTCAATGGTGAATCCGAGTGGCAACGAATGGAGCACTTCGCGCTCGGGGTCGTCCTCTTCGGGACGGCCCTGTTGCAGCACCCGGCGAAGGTCTTGGTCGCCAATCGCGTGCCCGGCCACAGCGACTTCGACGCCGACGGTGTGGGACGCGGGCCGGCCGGCCGACATCGCGACATGGACCTCGCGAACGGTTTCGCCCGCCATGCGTTCAGCGGCTTCGACGGCAGCACGCACCGATTCTTCGGCGCGCTCCATATCGACGACGGCGCCGGCTTTGACACCGCGGGACAGCTGGTGGCCGATGCCGACGACTCTCACCGAGTCGTCGCCCATGACTCGGGCGATAAAGCAGCACACCTTGGAGCTTCCAAGGTCCAAAGCGGCGATGACTTGACTGCGACCGGTTGCCATAGTGCTACGTGCTTTCGCCGGGATCGCGGACACGGGCAGCCGTCTCCGGAAGAAGTTTAAGAAACACGCGGTCGTCGACCCGCAGATCGATCACCCTGACCTCGCGTTCGAGGATTTTCTTGTCGCGGTGCAGTTCGCCCAGGCGGCGCCAGGCATTCGCCGCGCCTTCCTCCGGCAAAAGCACGTCTATGCCGTTGTCGAATTTCAGATTCCAGCGCCGACTGCCGACCCGAATAGCGGCCGTTACGCGGGCATGCAGCCCGGGGTCGCTTGCCATCATTTCGATCAGTGGCGCCGCCTCCGCCGCAGCGTCGGCGCCAACCACAAGCGGCAACACCGCATAGGCCTCGGGATCGCGGTCGGTAATCACTGTACCCGTGCGATCGACAACTGCCAGACGGCCATCGTGCTGCCAGCGCGCGAACGGCGTACGCTCCTCAATGTGTATTTCCAATGTGTCGGGGAGGCGCCGGGACACCCGCACCTGCTCAACCCAACCGAGGTTCTCGATGCGCTCTCGCAACCGATCCAAGTCAACCGCCAGGATCGGCGTATCGCGCGCAACGCCAATCGCCGCCATCAGAGATTCGCGTTCCGCGTTGCGCCGACCGGATAGACGGATTTCGTTGACCGTCAGCCCGGTTGCATGCGATGCCGCGACGAAGGAACGGTCTGCGATCCCTGCGACGACACTGGCACCGCCAAGCACTGTAAGCCAGAGGGCAGGACCGCCAACCGCGACTGCAATAGCGACAACCCCGCCGCTTCGCACAAGGCGGCGGCGATGCCGCAGACAGTAGGCAACCCAACCGGGCAGATTGCGCGTTGTCGACCTCCGCGGGGTCATCGTCCGCACCCCGCATCGTCAACCAGCCATTCGACGAGATCGCCGAAATCGATCCCTGCATGTGCAGCGATCTCCGGCGCCAGCGACACCGGGGTCAGACCGGGTTGGGTATTGACCTCCATAAGATAGAGGGCGCCGTCGCCCTGGGTATCGTCATACCGGAAGTCGGCGCGCGATAGACCGCGACAACCCAACGACACATGGGCCGACAGAGCGGTATTCAGTGCCTCGTCGTAGGTATTCCTGGGCAGCGGCGCCGGCAGGAGGTGGACGGCCTCGCCCTTTTCGTATTTTGCGTCATAGTCGAAGAAGCGGTGCGCCGAACGGATCTCGGTCACACCCAGCGCGCGGTCCCCAAGAACCGCAACTGTAACCTCGCGGCCGGGGACATAGTCCTCAACCAAGACTCTATCGCCAAAGTCCCATGTATCGTCGAGCGGGCGCGTGTTGTCGCCTTCGAGAACCACGCGGACTCCGACGCTGGATCCTTCGTTGAGCGGCTTAACGACAAACGGCGGCGAGGGCGCATGGCCGTCGCGGAAATCCGCACGGCTCATGACGCGGCCTACGGTGCACCGAATGCCCGCACGTTCGAATATCTTCTTGGCAGAAGGCTTATCCATCGCCAATGCCGACGCAAGGACGCCGGAGTGGGTGTAGGGCACGCCGAGTACTTCGAGCAGCCCTTGGATAGCGCCGTCTTCACCGATGCGACCATGCAGAGCGTTAAAGGCAACGTCCGGTTTCACGTCGGAAAGGCGTGCAGCGACCTGCCGGTCGACATCGATCTCGGTGACGCGGTAGCCGCGCGCGCGTAAAGCTTCGGCCACGGACGATCCACTGATCAGCGACACAGCACGTTCCGCCGACCATCCACCCTTGAGGACCGCCACATGCTTCTTCATGGAGCGCCCCCGAACGGCTCGCCGATCCGCTCGATTTCCCACTGGAGCATGATGCCGCTGTGATCGGCGACGCGCTGTCGGACCTCCTCGCCCAGGGCCTCGAGGTCGGCCGCTGTCGTCTGACCAACGTTCTCGAGAAAATTGCAGTGCACTGGCGAGACCATGGCGTCGCCTCGGGTCAGCCCACGACACCCGGCCGCGTCGATCAGTTGCCAGGCACGTGGCGCGGCGCTGCCGGGGCCACCCGGATTGCGGAAGGTACTGCCACCGGTGCGCGTGCGAACCGGCTGGGTTGCCTCGCGGGCCTGCTTGATTTCGGCCATCCGCTGGTGGATTCGCGCGGGGTCGCCCGGCGTGCCCGAAAGCGCGCAGGCGACGACGATCGCATCCGATGGCAGCCGCGATTGTCGATAAGAGAAGCCGAGGGCTTCGCCCGTGAGCGTCACAGCTTGACCGGTGCGGTCGAGAACCGTTACCGAATCCAGCACGCCCCCGAGGTCGCCGTCATAGGCGCCGGCATTCATCCGCACCGCGCCCCCAATGGTTCCCGGGATTCCGGAGAGAAACTCCAAACCGGCAAGACCGTGTTGCGCGGCGAGGCGTGCGATATTGATATCGAGCGCGCCGCCGCCCACTTCGATTCGCGCGCCGCGGACAACGATGTCGGTAAAACCGCGACCCAACCTGATGACGACACCGCGTACACCGCCGTCGCGGACCAAGACATTCGAACCGACGCCGAGGACGGTGATCGGAACGTCGCGCGGACAGCCGGACATGAACGCCGCTAGGTCTTCGGCATCCGCGGGTCGAAATAGGACGTCGGCCGGCCCGCCGACCTTGAACCAGGTGATGCGCGACAACGGGTAATCGGCGCGGTAGATGCCGCGCACCCGGGGCAACCGGTCGAACAGAGACACCGATTTGGCCGCCGCACTCATGCGCCGACCTCACGCAGGCCCGGCTCAGGGATACGGGCCGCCAGCTCTTCGGGCAGACGCTGGGCCCACGCGGTGATATTGCCGGCACCCATGCAAATGACGAGGTCGCCTGCACGCGCGTGGGCTGCCACGACGTCGGCGAGGTCCGTTTCGCTCGCGAGAGCGACGACATGGCGGTGGCCGTGACGCCGCAGGCCTTCGATCAACGCATCGCGGTCGTAGCCATCGAGTGGCGCTTCGCCCGCGGGATAGACGTCGGCAACGATGACGGTATCGGCGTTGTTGAAGCACGTGCAGAACTCTTCGAACAGGTCGCGTAAACGGGAATAGCGGTGGGGCTGGACGACGGTCAAAACGCGCTCGCGTCCCATGTCCCGCGCTGCCTTGAGAACGGCCGCGATTTCGACCGGATGGTGGGCGTAGTCGTCCACCACCGTAACCCCGCCGCCCGAACCGGTAATCGTAAAGCGACGCTTGACGCCGCCGAAATCCTGCAACGCACCGCGCGCGACATCGTCGGCAATCCCCATCTCGTTGGCTATGACAAAGGCAGACAACGCATTTTGAACGTTATGCGCACCGGGCATGTTGAGCCGTACGCCCTTGATCCGTCGCTGCTCGTCGCGCGCGCGATCGGTAATCACGACATCGAAGGTGCTGCCGAAGTCGGAGAAGACAATTCGTTCCGCCCGGACGTCCGCCAGCGGACTAAGACCGTACGTGATGATCTTGCGGTCGCTGATCCGGCCGCATAGGGCTTGCACCTCGGGATGGTCGATGCACAGCGCCGCAAAACCGTAGAAAGGAATGTTCTCGACGAACGTCTGGAACGCGGAACGCTCGGTATCGAAGTCGCCGTAGAAATCGAGATGTTCGGGATCGATATTGGTAACGATCACGACGGTCGCTGGCAGTTTGACGAAGGTACCGTCAGACTCATCGGCCTCAACCACCATCCATTCGCCCGATCCAAGCCGTGCGTTGGTGTTGTAGGCATTGATGATGCCGCCGTTGATCACGGTGGGATCGAAAGCAGCAGCGTCCAACATGGCGGCGACCAGAGACGTTGTCGTGGTCTTGCCGTGGGTGCCGCCAACGGCCACCGACCACTTGAAGCGCATCAACTCGGCCAGCATTTCGGCTCGTCGCACAACCGGAATGAAGGCGTGACGCGCCGCGACGAGTTCGGGGTTATCGGATTTGACCGCCGTCGACACGACGACGACGCGGGCTTCGCCGAGGTTTACTGCGTCATGCCCCTTCGTCACGGGGATCCCGAGGCCCCGGAGCCGCTGGACATTCGCGCTTTCGGCGACGTCGCTGCCTTGGACTTTGTGGCCCAGGCTATGCATCACTTCGGCAATCCCACTCATGCCGATTCCACCGATACCGACGAAGTGGATCGTTCCGATATCGAGGGGGAGTTGCTTCATGCCGCGGCCCCAAAGGACTGCGCTTTGTCCTGCCCGTTCGAACCGGCAAGGGATTCGACGAGATCGGCGAGCCGCGATGTCGCGTCGCTGATTCCGAACCGGCGGGCGGCGGCGGCGGCCTGCTCAAGGTAATGCGGCACGGAAAACAGGGCGTTGAGGCGGCCAAACAAATCAGCTGGCGAGAACGCCGATTGCTGGATGGTCCAGCCCGCACCCGTCTCGCTGAACGCATTGGCGTTCGCGGTTTGATGATCGTCCGTCGCGTGCGGATACGGCACGAGAAGCGCGGGACGGCCCATCGCGGCAAGTTCGAAAATCGTCGACGCGCCAGCGCGCGCGACAACGAGGTGCGAGTCCGCCATACGTTGGGGTAGATCGTCGAAGAACGTGCCCAAGTCCGCCGCGATCCCAAGCTCGGCATAGGCCCGACGGGTCTCGTCGATATCCTCCATTCGGCACTGCTGCACAACGCGAAGGCGTTGGCGCACCGAATCGTCCAACGAACCGAGCGCTGCCGGCACCACACGGGAGAACACGTTGGCGCCTTGGCTTCCACCAAAGACCAGCAGGCGAATGGCGCCGCTGACCTCGGGGCCGCGGTACGGACGATCGCGGTGACTCAGAACTTCCGGCCGTACTGGCGTTCCGGTCAGCGTCGACCGGTCACGATCGCTCGGATCGATACGTTCGGTGCGTGCGAATGACAAAGCAATAGCATCGACCCGCGGCGCCAAGAGCCGGTTGACCCGGCCAAGCAGGGCATTTTGTTCATGTATCGTAGCGGGGGTTCCCAAGCGTGCTGCGGCTAACATGGTTGGCAGGGAGGGATAGCCGCCGAAACCGACTACAGCATGTGGCTGCAGCCGGGGGAGGAGGGCTCGCGCTTGGAAGACCCCCGCTACGACATTCGTGAGCCCAACGACCTTTTTCCCGAGCCCCCCGGCCAAAGAGCCGGCACGGACGACATGGGTTTCGAGGTTGGCGAGCGTATGACTGTGGCCCGCGCCCCGTCGATCAGTGACGAGCACAAGGCGATGACCACGCGCTTGCATTTCCTGCGCAAGCGATTCGGCTGGAAACAGATGACCGCCGGTTCCACCGGCGGCGAGGACAATGGTGCGCGCATTCATGATGCGCCCCCTTGGGAGTAGGCCGGTCCGTTGGATACGGTTGTCGCGCCCCGCGCGGCTGCGACCCGGCCGGCATTCGTGGCGATGCCGGGACGACGTCGGGTCAGCGCAAGAACGATGCCCATACCGATCGCCAGCGCCAGTAAGCTGGAACCGCCGTAGCTGATGAAAGGGAGTGTCATGCCCTTTGCCGGCAACAACCGGACATTGACGCCCATGTTGATCACTGCCTGCAAACCGATCTGCACGAGAATTCCCGCGCTTGCCAAGACGACAAAGAGATCGGTTTCGCGCAGCAGGCGGACCAAGCCGCGCAGCACCAGGATAGCAAAAAGCACGACGACGGCGAGCGATGCGAACAGGCCGAGTTCTTCCCCGGCAACCGCAAAGATAAAGTCGGCATGGGCATCGGGGAGGATAGACTTGACGATTCCCTCGCCCGGCCCGGTCCCGAACAAACCGCCGTTGCCGAAGGCGTTCAAGGATGCGTCGATTTGGAATGTATCCCCGCTGGATGGATCGAGGAAACGGTCGATCCGACCGGCAACGTGCGGGAACAAGGCATAGGCACCGACAGCGCCGGCGGCACCGACAGCGGCGATGGCGGCGACAACGAACATCGGGATCCCGGCAAGAAACATCTGAGTGACCCAGACGCACAGCACAACGAGCGTCATGCCGACATCCGGCTGCAACAGCAACAACACGACCAGAACTGCAGCTGCGGCGGTAGCAAGGGCGTAGCCCGGGAACCCTGGTTGGTTGACCCGTTGAGCCAGCATCCATGCGGCAAACACCGCAAATGTCGGCTTGGCGAACTCGGAGGGTTGGAGTACGAACCCACCAAAATCGATCCACCGGCGGGCGCCCTTGATGCTCTCGCCGCCGATCAGCGTACCGACCAGAAGAACCAGCGACAGCGCAAAGCCCACGACCGCAATGCGGCGCACCCAAAGGCCCGGCAACAGCGACATCCCGAACAGAGCGATCAGGGCGGGAACGAGATAGAGCAGTTGGCGGCGTACAAAGTGAAAGGAATCGAGACCGATGCGTTCGGCGACCGCCGGGCTAGCCGCCATGATCAAGACGATCCCAACCGCCATGGTCAAGAGAAGGATCAATAGCGTCCAGCGATCGACAGTCCACCACCACCGGCCGACGACGCTGCGATCGGTGCGCCCGAGGTCGATCATACCTCACCGCCCGTCAGTGCTAAATGCGACACGAGGGTCCGAAACGCCTCGCCCCGCGCTTCGAAGTCGCTGAACTGATCGAAGGATGCGCAGGCGGGCGATAGCAACACCACGGGACGCCGTCCTTCGGACGCGGCACGACGGGCGTCGCGCGCTGCCGCTTCGAGCGCCCGATCGAGCGTGTCGGCGCGCACGACGACGGTTTGCGGCGCGAATGCTTTCGCCATCTCAAGTGCAGCTTCGCCGATCAGATACGCTGTGCGAACGTGGCAAAGAAGCGGCGCGATCGCCCCGTAGCCGCCTACCTTAGGTCGGCCTCCGGCAATCCAATAGATGTCGTCGAACGCCGCGAGAGCCCGCGCCGCGGCCTCCGCATTCGTAGCCTTGCTGTCGTTGATATACTCGACGCCGCCAACCTCACCGAGGCTTTCCATCCGATGGGCAAGCCCCGGAAAACTCGGCAGGGCGCGCGCGATTTCATCGCGGGTCAACCCGACAGATCGCGCCGCCGCGTAGGCCGCCGCCACATTCTCCCAATTGTGGGCGCCGCGCAGCGCTCTGATGCCGTCCAGGGAAAGGCTCGCGTGATCGCCGCCGATCCGGTCATGGAGCGTACCGTCTTGCACCGAAACGCCTTCGTCGAGCACCCGGCCGACCGCAATCGGAACCACGTTTTGGTGACCCCGGTCCTTGAGCCATTGGTAGGTTGCGCGGCAGTATTCGTCGTCGACCCCGACCACCGCAGTCTTCCCGCCACTTTGCCCGTTGAAAATCCGGCGTTTGACCGCGACGTAGCCCGCCATGTCGCCGTGCCGGTCGAGATGGTCCGGGCTGATATTGATCAGGACCGCGACATCGCACACCAACGAGGGCGCTAGGTCGATCTGGTAGGACGACACCTCGATGACATACGCACCCGATGTCCCAAGCGGTTCGAAGTCCAGAACGGGGCGTCCAATGTTGCCACCGACCGCGACCGACCGGCCCGCTGTCTGAAGCAAATGACCGATCAAGGCTGTTGTCGTCGACTTCCCGTTGGTACCGGTAACGCCGACGACGCGCGCGACCGACCCAGCGGTGGCGAAAAGCTCGACGTCGCCGATGACGGGCACGCCAGCCGCTTGCGCTTTGCGCACCACAGGATGCGGCACCGGATGGGTAAATGGAACGCCGGGGCTGAGAACCAATGCATCGATGCTGTCAAAGCGACTTTCACTAAGGTTCGTAAGCAGGACTCCTGCCCCGGCGTTTTCGTTGCGCCTGTCCTCGTTGTCGTCCCAAGCGAAGACGTGGGCGCCGGATGCCGTCAACGCACGCACCGCCGCCGCGCCGCTTCGAGCGAGCCCAAAGACGGCGACGTTGCGTCCGGCATATGTCGGCAGCGCGATCATCTGAGTTTCAACGTGGACAGGCCGACAAGCGCAAGAATGACGGCGATGATCCAGAACCGAATGACGATGGTCGACTCCGCCCAGCCCTTTTCCTCGTAATGGTGGTGCAAGGGTGCCATGCGAAAGACCCGCTTGCCGGTGAGCTTGAACGACGCGACTTGGACCACGACCGATACCGTTTCCAGAACGAAGAGGCCGCCGATCACCCCGAGAACGAGTTCGTGTTTGGTAACCACCGCGACAACGCCAAGCGCGCCGCCCATCGACAAACTGCCCGTATCGCCCATGAAGACGCTCGCCGGGGGTGCGTTGAACCACAGGAAGCCAAGACCGCCGCCGACCAATGCGCCGCAGAATACCGCAAGCTCGCCCGCCCCGGGCACACCGTGGATTTGGAGATAGGTGGAGAACACCGCATTGCCGACGAGGTAGGCAATCAATGCGAACGACGCGGCAGCCACCATGACCGGGACGATCGCCAAACCATCGAGACCGTCGGTCAGGTTCACCGCGTTCGATGTACCGACCATGACAAAGATCGCAAACGGTACGAACAACCAACCAAGATTAAGCAAGACGTCCTTGAAGAAAGGAACGGCGAGACCGCTGTCGAGCGGCGCACCCATGAGGTGCATAATCCAGATCGTTGCCACCAGCGCGATCGCGACTTCGGCCAACAGTTTGATCCGCCCCGGCACGCCGTGGTGGGACTTACGCGTTACCTTGAGGTAGTCGTCGAGAAAACCGACGGTGCCAAAGCCGAGCGTGACCAACAGCGCTGCCCAAACGAAACCGTTGCGCAGGTCCGCCCACAACAGCGTCGAGACACCGAAGCTGAGCAGGATGAGAAACCCGCCCATCGTCGGCGTGCCTTTTTTCGTAATCAAGTGGCTGCCCGGCCCATCGTCGCGAATCGGTTGCCCGGTTTGCTGCATATTGCGCAACCAACGGATTAATCGCGGTCCGAGCAGGAAGCTCAAGACCATCGCTGTCATGACGGCGGCACCGGTTCGAAAGGTGAGGAACCGGAACAAGTTGAACAGCCCGAAGTCGTCGGCCAACGGTGCAAGAAGGTTGTAAAGCATCGCTAACCCCCGTTCGCTTGACGGGGCGTGCGGTCAAGCGCCTTGAGGGCGAGGACGATCGGCGCCATGCGGCTGCCAAGCGACCCCTTCACCATGAACACATCGCCGGGCTGCACCGCGGCCAACACAGCGGGCGAGAGCTGTTCGGAGTCAGCGGCCCAACTGCCCAGCGTCGCACCGGGCAACGCGTCGGCGAGCGCCTTCATATTGAGACCGCAGCAATAGACCCTGTCGATCTGCGCCGATTCAATGAGCGGCGCCAACGCCGCATGGAACGATGGGCTTTCGGCGCCCATCTCAAGCATGTCGCCCAAGACCGCGACGCGCCGTCCTGACGACGCTACCGGAGAGCCGCCCAGCAACTCGATTGCGGCGCGCATCGACGCAGGATTGGCATTGTAGCTCTCGTCGATGAGCAGGAACGATCCGTCCCGCAGAACGATTTCCGTGCGCGCACCGCGTCCTTCGGGTGGCGACAGTGCGGCGAGCGCAAGGCCGGCAAGCCCCAGATCGGCGCCGACCGCGCCGACCGCGGCGAGGACAGCGAGGCTATTGAGCGCCCAGTGCCGACCTGGCGCACCAACTTTATAGGTCATCGGTTGACCGCAAACATCGGCTGAGATGCAGGTGCACTGCTCGCTCAACGCCGCTTTGATCAGGCGAACGTCTGCGGCCTCAGCCTCGCCGAAACCGACAACGTGCGCGGCGCCCGCGCCGCGAGCGGCAGACTCCAGCCGCTCGAAATAGGGATTGTCGCGGTTGAGGATCGCAGTGCCGTTGGGCTCCAACCCTTCAAAGATTTCGGCTTTGGCGTCGGCGATTCCTGTCACCGAGTTGAAGAACTCGAGGTGGACAGGCTCGACCGTCGTAATAACCGCAACGTGAGGGCGAACCAAGCGCGACAACGGTCCGATTTCACCGGCGTGGTTCATACCGATCTCGAAGACGGCATAGCCGCTTTCGCGCGGCATCCGCGCTAGGCTGAGCGGCACGCCCCAGTGATTGTTGAAACTCGCCCTACTCGCGTGGGTTGGCTTTTGGCGCGCCAGAGCGGCCCGAAGCGCTTCTTTCGTACCGGTTTTGCCGACACTGCCGGTGACCGCGACAACGGTGCCGTGCATGCGCGCGCGCGCTGCAACACCGAGGCTGCGCAAGGCTGCCAACGGGTCGTCCACGCGGACCAACGACGTATCGGAAGCAAGCGCAGGAAAATCACGTCCGACCAGGGCGGCGACGGCCCCCCTTTGCAACGCGTCGGCAACGAAGCGGTGGCCGTCGTGGTGGGGGCCGGCAATGGCGACAAATAGATCGCCCGCCTGGATCGTGCGGCTATCGATCGATACGCCGGTGGCGCACCAGTTGGACGGTCCGGACGCGATGCCGCCTGTCGCGGCGACGACTTCGGCGTCGGTCCACAGGGGCGAAATAGCGTGCTCGGTCATGCCCGCTTCCTTCCCTGATCGAGAACCGCTTTGCGAATGACGGCTGTATCGTCGAAGGGCAACACGCGCCCGCCGACGATTTGACCGGTTTCGTGGCCCTTGCCGGCGACGACCAAAAGATCGCCGGGCTCGAGCAATGCGATGCCCCGAGCGATCGCCCGACTTCGGCTCGCGATGTCTTCGGCGTCCGGACAGGTCGCCCGAATCTCACCGCGGATCGCTGCGGGATCTTCGTCGCGCGGGTTGTCGTCGGTTATGATGACCCAGTCGGCAAGGTCCGCTGCGATGCGGCCCATCTCCGGCCGCTTGGCCCGGTCGCGATTGCCGCCGCATCCGAATACCAGAACCAGCCGACCTTTTGTGTGCGGCCGTAGCGCTATCAGCACATGGGTCAAGGCATCCGGCGTGTGGGCATAGTCGACAAAAATCTTGGCGCGACTGCTCAGTTCTTCGACGAGTTGGGCACGCCCGGTTACGCCCTTCAGGTGACCCAGTGCGTCAACCGCGGCCGCGCGATCCGCGCCGGTTGCGATCACCAAGGCCAGCGCGGCTAGCGCGTTCTCCGCTTGGAATGACCCATACAACGGCAATAGGACACGGTGGACGGCGCCCTGGACCGCGACTTCGACGGTCTGTCCGCATGGGCCGGGGTCGGCAGCGATCAACCTGAAGTCCGCCGCCGCCGCGGTTCCGTAGGTCAGGACAAGCTGGCGCCTGGCAACGCACGCCGCGCGGATCGTCTCGAACTCGGGTATGTCCGCGTTCAGCACCGCAATCCCGCCTTCCGGCATGACTTCGGTGAATAGCCGCAGCTTCGCGGCGAGGTAGGCTTCTTGCGACCCGTGATAGTCGAGATGGTCGTGACTGATGTTGGTGAAGGCCGCCGCCGACACGCGGACCCCGTCCAACCGGTACTGATCCAGGCCGTGGCTGGAGGCCTCCATCGCTAGGTGCTCGATCCCGTCGTGCGCGATGCGATCGAGGCTCTGGTGGAGCGTCACCGGGTCCGGCGTCGTCAGGTTGCTTTCGCTGGCGCCGAGGGCGGTGCGTAGCCCAAGCGTCCCGAGGCTGCCGCCGTTGATACCGAGGCGCTTCCATATTTGCGCCGCGAATTCGGCGGTCGATGTCTTCCCGTTCGTCCCAGTCACCGCGACGATCGTTTCGGGCTGCCGTGGATAGAATCGCGCCGCCATCAGCGCGAGCCGCCGCCGGGGATTGTCGTCCGACACGACGAAAACGTCGCCGGCATCGACCGCCGTTCCTTTGGCGGCCAGGACCGCGACGGCACCGTGCTTGATGGCATCGGGAATGAATTGTGTGCCGTCGGTGCGTAGTCCCTGGAGAGCAGCGAAAAGGTAACCAGGCATCACCGCGCGGCTATCGGCGGTAATACCCGCCACCTCGATGCGAGAGGCGCGATCGTTCGATCCGGTAAGGTCGGACAAACGCATCAACGCCCCCCCCTCGCAGATACCAGCAGCGACTCGCCGCGAGGATCCGCCGGCGCCCGCGCCGGCGCCACCCCAAGGAGCGGCGCCACCCGTTTGACGATCCGACCCACCGCCGGCGCGGCGGTCCAACCCGCGGTAGCATAGTTGAATGTCCGCTTGGTCCCCTTGGGTTCGTCGAGCGCGACAAAGACGACGTAGCGAGGATCGTTGATCGGGAAGGCCGCCACGAAGGACGACAGCAAGGCCTTCCGACGGTAACCGCCGGCCCCCGCCTTTTCGGCGGTTCCGGTCTTGCCGCCGACCAGATAGCCCTCTGCCGCGGCTTGTTTACCGGTGCCGTCTTCGACGACCAAGCTAAGCAGTTCGCGCATCGTTTGCGATGTCTGGACGGAAAGGATGCGCGCTTGCACGGCACGGTCTTGCCGATTTCGTTTGATGAGCGTCGGCGCAACGGCGAAACCGCCGTTGACCACAACGCTATAGGCAGTCGCCATTTGCAGCGGACTGACCGCGATACCGTGCCCGTACGCAACGGTCATCGTGCTGATTTCCCGCCACGGGGTCGGCAACATCGGCGCGCCAACTTCGGGAATTTCAATGTTTGGGCGGTCGAGTAACCCCAGCGATTTGAGAAACGCGCGTTGTTTCTCGCCGCCGATGTCGAGCGCCATGCGCGCACTGCCGATATTGGACGAGTACTGGAAGATCTCCGCTACCGTGAGCCAACGGTTCTTGGCGTGGTCGTCGTTGATGAAAAAGCGGGCGACACGGAGCGGCTTGCTGGCATCGTAGGTATCTGCCAACCCGGCCGCGCGATATTCGAGCGCGGCAGCCGTATTAAACGTTTTGAATGTCGAGCCCATTTCGTAGACGCCCAACGTCGCGCGGTTGAACAGGCTGTCAGGAGAAACGCTGTCCTTTGTGCCGGGATCGAAATCGGGCAACGAGACCATGCCAACGATTTCACCGCTATGGACGTCCATCACTACCGCGGTCGCGCCGATGGCTTGAAATTCTTCGACGCTTGCGATGAGTTCCGCACGAAGCGCGTGTTGCACTCGGACATCGAGACTCAGCGTGACGGTTCGCCCGGCGGCGAGGTCCCCGTCGAGTCCTTTTTCGATCCCGACTAGGCCGTCGCTGTCGACGCCGGTAAACCCGACGACATGCGCGGCGAGCGGCCCCTGGGGGTAGACGCGACGCTCCTCATCGACGAATCCGAGACCCGGAATGCCAAGCCGATTTACCGCGTCCTGCTGGCGCGGGCTGAGATGCCGTTTGATCCACACAAACGAACGATCCGAGGCGAGCAAGCTCGCTACTTTCTCGGGATTCAGATCGGGCAAAGCCGACCCAAGCGCTGCGGCGGCCTGCGCCGCATCCAAGACCTTGCGGGGATTGGCGAAGAGGGAAACGCCGCGCACGTTGCTGGCCAAAAGAACGCCGTTACGATCGAAAATCTCGGCGCGAGCGATATGCGGCTGACGGACTTCAGCTGGAAGCGCCGCGCTGTCAGGGGTCGGCGCGAGGGCGGCAAGGCCGACCAACCGCCCCGCAATCACTAGGAAGCACAGCGCGAAACCAGCGGCGATTGCGATCAGGCGAATATGCCCGGTGTCCAACGCCTGCTTGGCAACACCGTCAAGCTGGACGAGTCTACGCAAACCGCGCCGCCGATCGTATTGATCCTCGCCTACGCTCATGGCGTTTGTCCGGCGTCGGAACTGGCCTGTGCCAATTCGTCATCGCGGGGGCGCAGCGGAATGCGATCAAGGCCGCCGATCTGGGATGCCAGCGGAGTGTCTAGATCGAGATAGCGCGCAACCAGCGCCTGGATCCGATCGGGTTGATTGAGAAAACTCCACTCGGCGTGCAGGACGCGCAACGTCTCCTGCTCTTCGGCGATCTTCTGCCGCAGCATGTCTTTTTGCTGGCTGAGATCGCGAACCTCGTACTTGAGTTCGAAAAGACCGGTCACCATGATCGCAAGCAAAATCAACCCAATGACGACGGTTGGGCGGATCATGACGCAGCCCCGGTGCAGGGCGCCGCTGTCCGGACCGCGCTGCGCAGGCGCGCCGACCGCGATCGGGGGTTGCGTGCGATCTCGGCGTCGCTCGGTTTACGCAAGGGCTTGGCAGCGAACGTCGCGGGAGCGGGCGACGCGGCAGGCGGTAGATGACGATTGGCGTCGGGGTCGGCACGGCCACCGCGACTCCGCAGAAAATCCTTTACCGAGCGGTCCTCCAGGGAATGGAACGAAACCACCGCCAGCCGCCCACCTGGCGCCAGCGCACACTCGGCTGCCGCCAGACCAACCTCCAACTCGCCGCCGTCACCCAGCTCTTCGTTGACGTAGATGCGCAGCGCCTGAAACGTCCGCGTCGCGGGATGGATGCGGCCGCGTTCGCCCGGCACCGCCCGCGCGACGATCTCGGCAAGACGCCCCGTGGTCGTGATCGGCGCCTCGGCGCGGCGTTCGACAATGGCATGGGCGATGCGGCGCGACCGCCGCTCCTCGCCGAATCTATAGATAATATCGGCCAGGGCCTGTTCTTGTTCTTGGTTGACGACGTCTGCCGCGGTCGGACCGTTACCGCCCATCCGCATGTCGAGCGGGCCGTTGTTTATGAAAGAGAAGCCCCGCGCCGGATCGTCGATCTGCATCGACGAAACGCCAAGATCGAGCGCGACACCTTCGACCGACTCGACGCCGTGCGCCGCGAGCAAAGTCGGCATTTCCGAAAAACGCCCCTCCAACAGAGTGAGGCGTCCGCCATAGTACGATTCCAGCGCCCGGCCTTTTTCGATTGCCGCTGGATCGCGGTCGATCCCGAAGACCCGGCACTGCGCGGCATCGAGAAATGCCCGCGCGTACCCGCCGGCGCCGAATGTTCCGTCCACATAGGTTTCGCCGTCGGTCGGGGTAATGGCAGCGCAAACTTCAGACACCATCACGGGCACATGCGAAAAGGTTGCCCGTTCCGACTCCATCAGGAGACCCCGCCCCCGCCACCCGGTGGCGCGGCAAGGCGAAGCGATGCCCGGTCGCGCTTGGCGCGTTCGACCGCCTCGGCTTCGTGGCGGGCAAACGACTCAGGCTCCCAAATCTGGAAGCGACGGCCCTGGCCGACGAAGGCGGCATGCTCGGTGATCCCGGCGTGGGTAAGTAGCATTTCGGGAAGAATGATTCGGCCCTCGCCGTCAAAAGGAAGCTGGTGCGCCTTGCCAAAAATGGCCTTGGAGAAATCGTCGTGTTCGTCGCTGAACGGATTGAGATCGTCGATCCCTTCGGCCAACCGCTCAAAACGGTCGATTCCGCTTCCTTCGATGGCGGCGTAGACCAAGGAAGGAAACGCGACTACGCCGGAAAACGACTGCTGGGACAGCACGGTGCGAAAGGTCGCGGGCACGGATACTCGCCCCTTGCGATCCACTTTGTTCACGAATGTGGACAGGAACAGCGCCACCGCTGCCTCCCCGGAAAACCTCTCCCAGCGCCCCAACCGACCCCGCCATGAGTTGGCCTAGATCGGCCATTGGGACAAGATGGGATATCATGCCATTTTATGGGCGTCAATGGAATTACAAGTAATTCCGGTGGGTTATGAAGTACTTCCATCACGATACTTCAGCCGGATCGGCGGCTGCGCTGTCCCGGCAGGCCTGCCTCTCTCCCTATAGCAATGGAATTGGGCAACAATATGTTCGCGGTATGTTCACATTGGCGGTCTCGGCAGGCATGAGAGGAGACGAGTCCTTGCCAGCCGGCCCGAACATTTGTTCTCTTTTTGTTCTTTTCTTGAAAGCGCCAGGCGGCCTGTAAGCCGGGTTCTGTCCCCTTGCGGGGGATGACCATTCCTCTGGGACGCCCGTTACCGGACGCCTCAAGCAACCGACCCAGGCAGCAGGTCCAGGAACCGACCCTGCCGAGCGAACCCGGCATGCCACCTCTATTTGGTCTTGCTCCCGGTGGGGTTTGTCCTGCCGCCGCCGTTACCGGCCGCGCGGTGCGCTCTTACCGCACCCTTTCACCCTTACCCTGGCCGAAGCTAGGGCGGTTTGCTTTCTGTGACACTTTCCCTGGGGTTGCCCCCGCCGGGCGTTACCCGGCACCGTTTTCCCGTGGAGCCCGGACTTTCCTCTACCGGCGCCCGAAGGACCGGCAGCGGTCATCCAGCCGCCTAGCGGGCGTAACCTAGCGCGCAAACCTCAAACGTCAACGAAGAGCGCGGCGAGACCGTTCACCAACGCGAGAGTCTCGGGATCGGCAACCCCGTCGACCCGTAACGGTCGGTAGCGGCGCTGGAAGGCGGTCACGACGGCTTCGGTCTCGGCCCCGAATACACCGTCGGGAGCAAGACCGTACCCCACCGCGCCAAGCAGGGTCTGGAGGGCCAGTACGTCATCGTCTTCATTACCAGCACGCAAGGTAGTGAGATCGACCGCACCGGGGTCCGGCCAGACGGCTAGGCCCTTAGCGGCGAGGCGGTGCCAGTCGAACAACTCGCCGGGATCCTGTTTCCGTGCCGGGGCGACATCGGAATGCCCTAGGACGCGTGCCGCTGAGATGTCGTGCCGGTGCATGACCTCGGCGCAAAGGATTTCGAGACGCGACATCTGGACATCGGGAAACCCGCGGTAACCAAGGTCGTGACCGGGGTTGACCAACTCGATCCCAACCGAACAGCCGTTGATGTCGGTATTGCCGTGCCAGGACGCAACACCCGCGTGCCACGCGCGGTGCGCCTCGTCGACCAGTACGTAGAGCGTGCCATCCTCGTCGATCAAATAATGGGCGCTGACTTTTGTGGCGGAGTCACACAGCCTATCCAACGCCGTCTGGCAGTTGCGCATCCCTGTGTAATGCAGAACGATCATGTCGATTGCGCCGGCGCGAACGTCGAAATTCGGCGACGGCCGTCGAACGATATCGGTCACGGTGCGGCCTTCTCCGGAATCGGGGCGCCACGGCGCGCGGAGCGGATTGCAATGATCGCCACGCCCCCGATCGTCATCAGTCCGCCGAGAACGATCTGGATCGTTAGTTGATCGCCGTAGACGGTCACGCCAAAAAAGATCGCAAAGATGGGCGAGAGTAGGAACAACGGATTGACCCATGTCACCGGATAGCGCTGAAGAAGAAAATACAGCCCGCCGTGACCGATGAGCGAGGCCGCGAGCACCGCATACACGATGCCGGCGATCGGCGCGAAAGTTGCCGTTCTCAGGGCTTCGACCTGCCCGCTTTCGAAGAGGACCGTAAGTATGAGGTAGGCCGGAATACCGACAACACCGGTCCACGCCTGGACTTGGAGCGGACCGACACCCTTGAGCTGGCGCAACATGATCGTCGCAATCGCCATCGGGATCGCGCTGACAACCACCACCAGCAAGGCATCCAAATGATCGATCACGACGGGGTCAAACGAGACGACGACCGTGCCCGAGAAAGCCACCGCGATCGCCGTTGTCCGCCACAGGCCGACACGCTCGCCCAGAAAAAGAACCGCCAGGATGGTGCCAAAGGGAATGAAAAGCTGCGTGGCGATTGCCGCAGACGACACATCTCCGGACATCCCAAGCCCCGAAAAATTCAGGGAAAAGTGGAACACGCCGATCATCAAACCGACTGCCACCACGGCCCGCAGTTTTTCGCGCGGGACACGCAGGAACGGAAAAAGAATCAGTGTCAACAGGATGAACCGCAATAACAGCATTTCGAACGGCGGGAAATGATCCAACGCGGTCTTCGCCGCGACAAAGTTGAACCCCCACAGGACGGTGATCGAAAGCGCCAACAGGAGGTGCTGGGGCTTCATCCTCGCGGGGCACCAGCATCGCCCCGGGCTTGCGGGGCGCCAGCATTTTCTTGGGGCTTCTTATCGAAATCGACTTCGCCGCCCTCCCCCTCGCGCGACCGCAGGACGATGATTGCGACGCCTAGCAGCGTCAGTACGCCGCCCAGCATGATTTGTAGCGTCAGAACGTCGCCGTAAACCGCGACGCCCGATCCGATTCCAAAAACCGGTAGGAGCAGCATGAGCGGTGCGACGGTGCTGACCGGATAGCGCCGGAGCAGATAGTACCAGCCGGCATGGAACAGCGTTCCGACAAAGATCGTGTAGACAAAGGCGTACCACGCTAGGGCCGATGCATCGGGCACCGCGGCCCAACGATCGAATTCGAAGATCACCGAAAGAACGAACATTTGCGGCGCCGCCATGGCGGACAGCCAAAACTGCAACTGAAAGACGGTGATACCGTTCAACTTCCGCATGAATAGAGACGACACCGACAATGACATCGCGGACAGCATCACGAACAGCATCGCATCGAGCTGACGGAAGGCCGCAGGATCAAATCCCATGACCGCGACGCCGCCGAACGCGACAGCGATCGCGACGCTGCGCACCCAACCGATCCGTTCGCCAAGGAAGACAATCCCCAGGATCGTCGAAAAGGGAACGTAAAGCTGGTTGGTGATAGCCATCGTCGAGACGTCGTCCGACAGGCTCAACGACTGGAACATGAAGCCGAACTGCATCACACCCAATGTGACGGCGACCAGAAAGACATTGCGCATTTGCCCCGGAAAGAGGCGCGCGAAGGGCGACAGCACGACCGTCAGGATCGCGAAGCGCATCGCTACCGTCAGAAACGGCGGCAAGGTGTCGACAGCGATCTTCGAAGCCACCCAGTTGGTGCCGGCCGCCGCCGCCATAACCAACGCAAAAACAAGATGCTGCGGACGCATAGGGCTGCTAGGCGAGCCCCCGCTCTTTTTCGATCCGATCGTAGGCAACGTTGATGGCGGCAAGCTTGTCGTTGGCAACGCGCACGAATTCCTCAGGCACCCCTTGGGCGATCAACGCATCGGGGTGATGTTCGCGAATGAGCTTTCGATAGGTCTTTTTGATCGCGTCGTCGGACGCGTCGCGGGAGACGCCGAGAACGCGATAGGGGTCGGCCTGATCGGGACCGAGATGTCCCTCCTTGATCCGAGAGAAGTCGTCCGCGTCGAACCCGAATATCCTGGCAACGTCCTCAAGGTAGTCGAGTTCCGCCGGATGCATGACGTTGTCGGCTTTGGCGATATGGAACAAACCGTCCAAAAGGTCCTCGAGAACCTGGGGGTTGCCTTTGAACAGACCGGCGATTTGGTGGGCGTAAATTTCGTAGCCCCGAGCGTCCTTGCGGGCCTGATCGAATATCCGCGCCACGTTCTTCATTTCTTCGGGCGGGATCTGAAAAACTTCTTTGAACGCCTGGACTTCGTCCGCTGTGACGACGCCATCGACTTTTGCCATTTTCGCGCCTAGCGCGATGACGCCGATCGTAAAGGCGATCTGTTTGGTCGCGTCGTCGCCGCCGTCGTCGGTACGGGCGCGGTGACGATCAAAGACGTGCCCCGCAAGCCCGCCGACGAGTGCGCCAATGGGCCCCCCGACCGCAAATCCGGTCGTCGCCCCGATGATCTTGCCCCAAATACTCACGGCATCGCTCCTACGCGAACCTAGCGCGCAGGTTCGAATTTCGCCAGCGGTCGTTGCCCGGCGCTCGCTAGGCCGCCGCCGCCCGATATGTTATCGAAGTTCCAATGGATGAACGCTGGCAGTTCTGGATCGACCGCGGTGGCACGTTTACCGACGTGGTCGCTCGTGCGCCGGACGGTTCACTCCAGGCGCGAAAACTCCTCTCCGAGAACCCCGAGCGCTATCGCGATGCCGCACTTCAGGGCATTCGCGAAACCCTCGGTGTGGCGGCCCATGACCCCATTCCCGCCTACCGAATTGCGTCGGTCAAGATGGGCACCACGGTCGCGACGAATGCCCTCCTTGAGCGCAAGGGCGACCGCACCGTGCTGATTATCACCCAGGGCCTCGGCGATGCCCTGCGCATCGGCTACCAAAACCGGCCAAAGTTGTTTGCCCGCCATATCGAACTCCCGGAGATGCTTTACGAGCAGGTTATCGAGGCCGAGGAGCGCGTTACCGCCGAAGGCAAAGTGCTGACCGAATTGAACGAGGCCAAGGTCGGACTGGACCTTGAGGCAGCCTTCGCCGATGGGATCCGCGCCGCGGCGATCGTGCTGATGCACGGGTATCGTTTTCCGGCCCACGAGAAACGGATCGGCGCCATCGCCCGGGCCATCGGCTTCACCCAGGTCTCGATCTCGCACGAGGTCAGCCCGCTGATGAAGCTGGTCAGCCGCGGCGATACCACCGTGGTCGATGCCTATCTCACGCCGATCCTGCGGCGCTACATCGACGGGTTAGCCGACGAACTCGGCGGCACCCGCTTGATGTTCATGCAATCCAGCGGCGGCCTAGCGCGCGCCGACTTTTTCCAAGGTAAGGATTCGATCTTGTCGGGACCCGCCGGTGGGGTCGTCGGTGCGGTGCGCACGAGCGAGCGCGCCGGCCTACCGAAGATCATCGGCTTCGACATGGGCGGGACGTCGACCGAC
>CAYGKG010000018.1:0-40414 GCA_964350495.1 uncultured Alphaproteobacteria bacterium | reverse complement strand
TTGAACTCGGCGATGTCGACGCCGACAAGCTGCGACACCTCGGCGAAGTGGGTACGAATCGGCTTGATCTGCTCACGGTATTCCTTGGTGAACTCGGCCCAGCCCTTTTGCTTGAGGCGGCTGACCCGGCGCAACCAATTGGGGTCGAGCTCGTTACCGGTGTGCTGTTCCATGAAGGACTCGCGTTCGACGGCGCACGCCTCGGCCATCGCCCACAGTTCTTTCTCCATGTTCACGACGCGGCGGTTCAGGCCGTAGAGCTGGTCGACCAGCGCCTCGATGCGCCCGTTGTTGAGATGCACCTCTTCGAGCAACTCGACCAATTCTTTGGTCAGTTTGTCGTAGCGCCGGTTCTGCGCCGAGGTTAGCTCTTCCTTGACCAACGCCGCTTCGACGGTCGCATCGTGCAGCTTGGCGAGCTTCTTGTAGGTCCGCGCGATTTCGTCGAATTTCTTGAGAACGGTGGGCAACAACTGTTCTTCCATTGCCGCGAGCGGCACGGAGGCCTCGTCGTCCTCGTCGTCGTCATCGTCGTTGGCCGGTCGTGCCCCTGGCGCAGCGCCCGGCGTAACCGCAGGCGGGGTCGCAGGCGCACCGCCGGCGGGTGCCGCCGGCGCGGCGCCCGGCTTGCCGCCGTAGGTCGCGTCGAGATCGATGATGTCGCGCAACAACGCGCGGCCTTCCTTGAGGTCGTCGCGCCACTGGACGATCGCCATCATCGTTAGCGGGCTTTCGCACAGCCCGGAGATCATCTCCTCGCGGCCGGCTTCGATCCGCATCGCGATTTCGATTTCGCCCTGGCGCGACAGCAACTCGATCGACCCCATTTCGCGCAGGTACATCCGCACCGGGTCGTCGGTCCGGTCGAGTTCTTCCTTGGGAGTGGTGGTCGTCAGTTCGCGGCTGGTCGAGGGTTTTTCTTCTGGGGTCTCGTCAACCTCGTCTTCGCTTTCAACGACGTTGATGCCCATCTCCGACAACATCGCCATCGTATCCTCGATCTGCTCCGAGGTGACCTGATCCTGGGGCATCGCTTCGTTGATTTCGTCGTAGGTGACGTAGCCGCGCTCCTTGGCTTTTTGCAGGAGCTTTTTGACGTCCTTATTGACCGAATCGATCAGCGGGCTATCGCTGGTTTCTTCGGCCTGCTTCTCGACTTCGGCGTTTTTCGCGGTCTTCGTAGCCATGTAAAACTTTACCCCTGCATACAGCTATACCGGATGGACGTATCCGGCGGATCTCTCCTAAGCCGGATTCAGCAGATTGCCCCTCGTCCTAACCCCTTGCGTACCGCCAAGTTCCTCTTGGAGGGACGCCACCCGATCCCGCTTTTCCTCGCTCGAGTCCTCTGCAAACTCTAGCCAAGCGGATTCAATTTCTCTTTGTAGAGAGGCCCGGCCGTGCAGCGCCATCGCCTCACGCCAAGCGTGTTCGGTTTCCTCCAACGCAGTCTCGGCCCGCAGGTTTGGATTCACCCGCACCACCGCAGCTGTCAGGCGCGTTGCAATTTCACCGAACCCTTGCTTCGCCAATTGGTCGTGAAGGGTTTCGCTGTCAAGGCCGGCCACGGTAGCCGAGGCTTGTAATATTGCGCCGCGGAGCCTGTCAAGGCCGCTGTCCGCCAGGTGGACCGAGGCAAACGACTCCTCGCCGCTCTCAAGTACTGCCGGCGCAACTAAGGGTACCCCCACAATAAACCCTTCACGGGCGCTGGATTCTTCACCACGCGCCAACGAGGTCTGGCGCAGCAAAGGCGAGGAACCGCGACGAAAACCACCGGGACGAGGGATTTTTGCGCCCCAGTCGCGGCCTGAACGCCCGCCTCCCTGGCGCCCCCTCGGGCCGCCAAATTCGTCCTCCATCCGCGCCCGGAACAACCTTTGGTAGGCATCGCGAATATTGGGGTCGCGAATTTCGCGGCAAAGTGCCTCTAGCCGAGCGCGTAAACCGGCCTCACGCTCCGGCGAATCGGCGGGCTGGGCGCGGCGCTCCTTCCACCATAGGAGCTCGTTCATGGGGACGGCGGCATCCAGAACCTGCCGCATCGCTTCGGCGCCGCGGCTGCGGATCAGGCTGTCAGGGTCCTCGCCCTCGGGCAGTTGCGCAAAGCGCAGGCTCAACCCCGGTTTAAGCAGCGGCAACGCGCGTTCGGCGGCGGCCATCGCCGCGCGCCGTCCGGCGGCATCCCCATCAAGGCAGATCACCGGTTCGGGCGCGAAGCGCCATAACAGGCCCATCTGTTCCTCCGTCAACGCCGTGCCCAACGGTGCGACCGCGTGGCTAAATCCGCCGTCGACCAACGCGATGACGTCCATGTAGCCTTCGGTGACGATCGCTGTTCCGGCCTCCCGAATCGGCTGGCGCGCTTGGAACAGGCCGTAGAGGGTTCTGCCTTTGTGGAACAGCGCGGTTTCGGGGGAATTCAGATACTTGGCCCGCGCCTCGCCCAGCGCCCGACCGCCAAATGCGATGACGCGACCGCGCGAATCGAGGATCGGGAACATCAGCCGGTTACGGAAGCGATCGAACGACGCGCCGCCGTCCTCCGGCTTCACGATCAAACCAGTTTCGATCAATTGTGCCTCGGTGATATCACGCGCGAGGAGGGCATCCTTGAGTTGAGTCCGCGCGTTCGGGGCAAAACCCAACCTGAAGGACGCCGCGCCGGCGGCACTGACACCGCGGGTCTTGAGGTAGTCGCGCGCGCTGCTGCCCTGGGACGCCCTCAGTTGGTCGGTAAACCACGTCGCCGCCTTGTCGAGCACTTCGTGTAGGGTCGCCGAACGACGGGCGGCCTCCGCGGCAGCCGCGGATTGCCGCGGGACTTCCATCCCGGCGGTCGCCGCAAGCTGCTCGACGGCCTCCGGGAATTGCAGGTTCTCGGTGTTCATGACGAAGTCGAAGACCGACCCATGCTGGCCGCAGCCGAAGCAATGGTAGAACCCTTTGTCGTCGCTCACCGTGAACGACGGCGACTTCTCGTTGTGGAAGGGACAAAGGCCGGTGAACTCGCCCCGCGGTCCCTTGCGCAATTTGACGCGGCGACCGACGACATCGCTCAGGACAAGACGGGACTTGAGTTCGTCGAGGAAGGTCGGGGGGAAGGCCATGCGCTAGGATACGACGGACGAAACAGGGCCGGTCATCGCCGCGCCCTCACGTCAAACGCTGTTTGGCAATCTGGCTGGCTCGTCCGAAATCCATCTGGCCCGTGTAGCGCTCGCGCAGGGTCGCCATAATCCGGCCCATGTCCTTGAGCGCCGTGGCCCCGATCTCGTCCATCGCCGACCCGACGGCGTCGGCGATCTCCGCCTCGCTTAATTGGCGAGGCAGGTATTCTTCGATGATGTCGATTTCCTGCTGCTCTTGTTCAGCCAACTCAAGACGACCACCCTGTTCGTAGAACTTGATGGACTCGCGCCGCTGCCGGATCATCGTTTGCAGCATGCCGAGAATCTCTTCGTCGGCCAGCCCCTCGCCCCGGCCGTCGCCGCGCGCCGCGATGTCGCGGTCCTTGAGCGCAGCCAATATCAGACGCAACGTCGAGACCCTTCTTACGTCTCGCGCTTTCTGGGCCTTTTTGAGGGCCTCGCTCAGATCTTCGCGAAGCATGGCTGGTCCCGGGATTGCCGCAAACGGGGCGTCATCCTACTGCAATGCCGGGGCCGGTGGCAAACCTGGCCACTGTGGATAACTCATTGATATATTTTGCATATTTGGTTCGGCCACCGCTTGACGGCGGCACGCCTTTTGCTTAGTTTTCCGCAAAATTCACGCACCGTCCGTTGAAGACTGCCTGATTTTTCAGCAGCTTAGCGTGGCAACCCCCTACTCTCCCCCCTGCGGGACTATCGCACCATGGCGACATTGCCAGATCACACCGCCCGGGCCGCCTCGCGTCGCGCCCCGGCTGTATTGGTGCTGGCCGATGGCACGGTTTTCCGTGGCGCCGGTCTCGGCGCCTTTGGCCGCTGTGTCGGCGAGGTGTGCTTCAACACGGCCATGACCGGCTATCAGGAGGTCATGACCGACCCGTCCTATGCCGGCCAGATCATCACCTTCACATTTCCGCATATCGGCAATGTCGGCGCCAACGACGAAGACCACGAGACTGCGACGCCGGCGGCGCGCGGGGTCGTCGTCCGGGCCGCCGTCACCGACCCGTCCAACCAGCGTTCGCTGCGCCACCTCGATACCTGGCTCAAGGGCCAGAACCTAGTCGGCATTTCAGGCGTTGATACGCGCCGGCTAACCCGGCTGATCCGCGATGGCGGCCCGCAAGCCGGCGTCATCAGCCACGAGCCGGACCAGGCGCCGAACACCGCAACCCTGATCGAAGAGGCCCGCGCATGGCCCGGTCTCGAGGGAATGGACCTCGCCAAGGAAGTCAGTTGCACCCAACACTACACCTGGTCGCAGACCACCTGGCATTTGGGCGATGGCTACGGACAACTCGCCACGCCAAAATACAAAGTTGTCGCTGTGGACTTCGGGGCTAAGCGCAACATCCTGCGCTGCCTCGCCGCCGCCGGTTGCGAGGTCGTTGTCGTCCCCGCCACTGCGACCGCCGCCGACGTGATGCGCCACGCGCCCGACGGCGTCTTCCTGTCGAACGGCCCCGGCGACCCGGCGGCGACCGGAACCTACGCCGTGCCGATGATCCAAGGGATCGTCGAATCCGGTGTCCCCCTGTTCGGCATTTGCCTGGGCCATCAACTCCTGGCGCGGGCGCTGGGTGGGCGCACGTTCAAGATGCATATGGGGCACCGTGGCGCCAATCATCCGGTCAAGGACCTCGCCACCGGCAGGGTCGAGATCACCAGTCAGAATCACGGCTTCGTTGTCGACGCCGACAACCTGCCCGCGGGCGTGACTGCGACGCACGTCTCGCTGTTCGACCACACGCTGGAGGGCCTCAGAGTCGAGGGCAAGCCGGTGTTCTCCGTGCAGTATCACCCCGAAGCCTCGCCCGGCCCGCAGGACAGCCACTATCTGTTCGACCGGTTCGTCGATTTGATGAAGCGCTAAATGCCCAAACGCACCGACATTAAGAGCATCCTCATTATCGGCGCCGGGCCGATTGTGATCGGACAGGCCTGCGAGTTCGACTATTCGGGATCGCAAGCGTGCAAGGCGCTGAAGGAAGAGGGCTACCGGATCATCCTGGTGAACTCGAACCCGGCCACGATCATGACCGACCCCGACTTGGCCCACGCCACGTACATCGAACCGATTACACCGGAGTTCGTCGCCAAGATCATCGCCAAGGAACGACCCGACGCGCTGTTGCCGACGATGGGCGGGCAGACCGCGCTCAACACCGCACTGGCCCTGGCTGACGACGGGACGTTGGAGAAATACGGCGTCGAGCTGATCGGCGCCAACGCGGAAGCGATCGCCAAGGCCGAAAACCGGTTGTTGTTCCGGGACGCGATGACCAAGATCGGCCTGGAAAGCCCGAAAAGCCAAATCGCGCACACGATGGCCGAAGCCTTGGCTGCGTTGGAATTCGTCGGCCTGCCAGCGATCATTCGGCCCTCGTACACGTTGGGCGGTACCGGCGGCGGGGTCGCTTACAACCGCGAAGAGTTCGAGCAAATCATCGCGCGCGGCCTTGAGGCCTCCCCCACCAACGAGGTGTTGGTCGAGGAGTCGGTCCTAGGCTGGAAAGAATACGAAATGGAGGTCGTCCGCGACAGGAACGACAACGCGATCATTATTTGTTCGATCGAGAACGTCGATCCGATGGGCGTCCACACCGGCGATTCGGTGACAGTCGCGCCGGCGCTCACGCTGACGGACAAAGAATACCAAATCATGCGCAACGCCTCGATCGCCTGCCTGCGCGAGATCGGCGTCGAAACCGGCGGCTCGAACGTCCAATTCGCCGTCGATCCGAAGACCGGCCGACTGGTCGTCATCGAAATGAACCCGCGCGTCTCGCGCTCGTCCGCGCTTGCCTCCAAGGCGACCGGCTTCCCCATTGCGAAAGTCGCCGCGCGCCTTGCGGTCGGCTACACGCTGGACGAACTCGAGAACGACATCACCAAGGTGACCCCGGCATCGTTCGAACCGACCATCGACTATGTCGTCACCAAAATCCCCCGCTTCACCTTCGAAAAGTTCCGCGGCGCCGAACCGATCCTGTCGACCTCGATGAAGTCGGTGGGCGAGGCGATGTCGATTGGTCGGACCTTCGCCGAAAGCCTGCAAAAAGCGTTGCGGTCGATGGAGACCGGATTGACCGGACTCGACGAAGTCGACTTGCCGGACTTTCAAGGTGGCGACACCAACACCATCCGCGCCGCGCTGACCAAGCAGACGCCGGACCGGATTCTTCTGATCGCGCAGGCCATTCGCGCCGGCCTGGCGCTGGACGACATCCAGAGCTGCTGCCACTACGACATGTGGTTCATCGAACAAATCGCGGACATCCTCGCGCACGAAGCGCAGGTCCGGGACCGCGGCCTGCCGGAATCGCGTGGAGGCCTTTCCGCCCTGAAGCGGATAGGGTTTTCGGACGCCCGCTTGGCGACCTTGGCAGGCAAAACCGAGGCCGAAGTGACGGCGCAGCGCCACGCGCTGGGCGTCCACCCGGTCTACAAACGCGTCGACACCTGCGCCGCAGAATACGAAGCGCACACGCCCTACCTCTACTCGACCTACGAATTCGATAGCGACGAAAGCGCCGGCGCCGCCGAAGACGAAGCCGCACCCAGCGACCGCGAAAAGATCATTATTCTCGGTGGCGGCCCTAACCGCATCGGCCAGGGAATCGAATTCGACTATTGCTGCGTCCATGCCGCCTATGCTCTCACGGAAAGTGGCTATGAGACCATCATGGTCAACTGCAACCCGGAAACGGTCTCGACCGACTACGACACCTCGGACCGTTTGTACTTCGAGCCGCTAACGGCCGAAGACGTGCTGGAGATCGTCCGAGCCGAAAGCGCCAACGGTACGCTCAAGGGGGTCATAGTTCAGTTCGGCGGACAAACGCCGCTGAAGCTCGCCAGCGACCTTGCCGCCGCCGGCGTCCCTATTCTCGGCACCTCGCCCGATGCCATCGACCTTGCCGAAGATCGCCAACGCTTTCAGAAACTCCTCGGCGCGGTCGACCTCAAGCAACCACCCAATGGGATTGCCTTCACTGCGGAGGAAGCGGAAACCGTCGCCGAACAGCTTGGCTACCCCGTCGTCATCCGGCCTTCGTACGTTTTGGGCGGTCGCGCGATGGAAATCGTCCGCGACCGTGCGTCGCTCCACCGCTTCATCGGCGAGGCGATGCGGCTATCCGGCCGCAATCCGGTGCTGATCGACAGCTACCTCGACAGCGCGATCGAAATCGACGTCGACGCGATCGCCGACGGGACAGACGTTTTTGTCGCCGGCATCATGGAACACATTGAGGAAGCGGGTATCCACTCGGGCGACTCGGCTTGCTCTCTCCCGCCCTACTCGCTGGCCGCCGATACGATCGAGGAGCTGCGGCGGCAGACCGACGTTTTAGCGCGCGCGCTGAGCGTTATTGGCTTGATGAACATCCAGTTCGCCATCAAGGGCAAAGAAATATTCATCCTCGAGGTAAACCCCCGCGCAAGCCGTACCGTGCCCTTCGTGGCGAAGGCGATCAATATTCCGATCGCAAAGATCGCCGCACGGGTGATGGCGGGCGAGAAGCTCGCATCGTTTGCGCTGTCTCAGCCGGCGCCGAACCATGTCGCAGTTAAGGAAGCGGTCTTTCCCTTCGCCCGGTTCCCAGGCGTCGACACCTTGCTCGGCCCGGAAATGAAATCGACCGGCGAAGTGATGGGAATAGACACGACCTTCGACCGCGCCTTCGCCAAGTCGCAGCTCGCGTCCGGGACTGACCTGCCCCTGACCGGCAACGTTTTCATATCGGTTCGGGACAACGACAAGAAGCACATTGTCGATGCCGCACGCCAACTGATCGCGCTGGGCTTTGGCATCGTGGCGACGCGCGGCACCGCCGCCTTCTTGGAAGGCGAAGGGATCGCCGTGGAACTGGTCAACAAAGTTCTTGAGGGGCGGCCCCATATCGTCGATGCAATGAAGAACGGCGACATTCAGCTGGTTTTGAACACAACCGACGGGGCCCAGGCCGTCGCCGATAGCTTTACGTTGCGGCGCACTGCGCTGACGAACGCAGTGCCATACTATACGACCGTGGCGGGATCGCGCGCAGCGGTCATGGCGATCGCACGGCTCCGTGAAGGCAGCCTTGATGTCGCGCCGCTGCAATCCTATTTTGACGGTTCGTCCCGATAACAGTCGCCGGCACGGATTCCGAACCGACCGGTTTTCTGGTAAGATTGGCCTATGATCAAGGAACCCATGACCGCCGAGGGCTACCGGCGCGTTGAAGCAGAACTGAAACGCCTCAAGAGCGAAGAGCGTCCGGCCGTCATCAAGGCGATCGAGGAAGCGCGCGCCCACGGCGACCTGTCGGAGAACGCGGAGTACCACGCCGCGAAGGAGCGGCAGGCGTTCATCGAGGGACGCGTTGCCGAACTTGAGGACAAGGTCAGCCGCGCTGAGGTCATCGACCTATCGACGTTGTCGGGCACCACGGTGATGTTCGGGGCAACGGTGTCCGTCGCCGATGAGGACACCGACGAAGAGTCGACCTACCAAATCGTCGGGACCGAAGAAGCCGACATTAAACAGGGGAGACTGTCGATTGCATCGCCGTTGGCGCGCGCGTTGATCGGCAAGTCGGTCGGCGATTCAGCCGAAGTGGCGACGCCGAAGGGGCCCCGGTCCTACGAGATCCTTTCCCTTAGCTACGGCCAAGCGGGCTAAAGCACCGCCTCGGCGTCGGCTGCCACCTCTGGCCGATCCGCCGGGCTGACCTTTTCGCTCCCGTCGAGAAGCGCGCGGACCCGCCGGGCAAGCTTTTCGCGCGAGTAGGGCTTCATCAACACGGCCACGTCGGCCTCGCGCGCGGCACTGTCGAACGCACCGCGGGCATATCCAGTCGTGAATAATGCCGGCCCACGAAAGCCGTGCGCCCGCGCGGCGCGGACTACGGCTCGGCCATCCATCCCGCCCGGCAAAACGACATCGCTGACGATAAGGTCAAACGGCCCTTGCGTAGCCAACGCCTCCCGAGCCGCCGGTCCATCCGCCGCGGCGACAACGCGGTAGCCCATCGCCCGCAACGATGCTTCGAGATGCTCGCGCACGTCGGCGTCGTCTTCGACAACTAAGAGCCTCTCGCTGCCGCGCGGCAACCCTACCTTCTCGCGGGTGCCCACAGGCTCCGATCGCAGTGCCACGGTTTCGGAGACAGGGAAGTATAATGTCACCGTCGTACCGCGGTCCGCTGCGGTATCGATCTCGACGCCACCGCCCGATTGTCGGGTAAAGCCGTAGATCATCGGTAGCCCGAGGCCGCTCCCCTTGCCGACGTCCTTCGTCGTGAAGAACGGGTCGAAGGCCCGCGACAATACTGCAGCGGACATGCCCGCCCCAGTATCGGTCACCGAAACAGTCGCGTAGCGACCGGGCACCAGCATGTCGTCGCCCATGAGTCGGCGCGGCGTCTCGACGACTGCGGTGCCGGTTTCAATCGTGACGACGCCGCCGCTTGGCATGGCATCGCGCGCGTTTAACGCAAGATTGAGAACGGCGTTCTCCAGTTGGCCCGCATCGATCAACGCCAACGGCATGTCTTCGGCGAGACGCAGGCGCACCTCGATCTGTTCGCCAAGGGACCGCACCAAGAGGTCCGAGAAACCGCCAATGAGGTCGGCAACCGACTCCTCGCGCGGTTGGAGCATTTGGCGACGCGAAAACGCAAGCAACCGCTGGGTCAGCTCTGCCGCACGTAGCGCTCCGCGCCGGGCAGACTGAACCGCATGGGTCGAAGGAGCACCGGCCGGCAACGCCTCTTCGGCGAGGTCGAGATTTCCCAAGACGACGGTCAACAGGTTGTTGAAGTCGTGGGCGATGCCACCGGTTAGTTGGCCAAGCGTGTCCATCTTTTGCGCCTGCCGAAGCTGCTCTTCCAAGTGCCAGCGGTCCGTCACGTCAATGCCGAAGAGGAAAACGGAGTCGACATCGCCACCGCGGTGGAGCGGCACCACACGGACTTCGACCTGGCGTTGCGTTGGTTCCTCGCCAAGCGTCACCTCCTGGGTGACCGATTCGCCGCAAAACCCAAGCTCGAGAATGGGCTGCAACTTTGCCGCATCGGCCGGTGCGTGGAAGTCGCGCCAGGGGCGACCGACCATCCCCTCGGGCGAAACGCCGACAGCCTCGGCGCGAGCGCGATTGACGAAGCCGAGGCGGCCGTCGCGCTGCACCAGCGACACCGTGATCGGGAGGTTGTTGGAGACCTGCCGCAACTGCCGCTCGCTTTTCTCAAGTTCGCGGTCCTTACGGGTCAGTTCGGTGATGTCGCTCAGCGTCGCCACCGTTTGACCGTTGTCCATGCGGCGCTCGTAACTCCGGATCAAGCGACGGTCGGGTGTCCGGTAGACGCTGACGTGCTGGCCGTCGGTTGCGAGATCGCGGGTGCGGTCGTTGAGCCAGTCCCGAACCTGGATGCGCGACAAAGAAGGGAGGTTTTC
This sequence comes from uncultured Alphaproteobacteria bacterium, assembly GCA_964350495.1. GTDB lineage: Bacteria > Pseudomonadota > Alphaproteobacteria > SHVP01 > SHVP01 > CALJDF01. Next base: position 29,819 of record CAYGKG010000018.1, on the reverse strand, counting down.
AGCCATCGCCCACGTCATTTGCTCGATCGACAACCCAACGTGAAGAACATTCGCGACCTCGCCGTTGAAACGCGCGAAGGTATGATTCCAAAAGACTAGGCGGTCGTTGCTGTCGAAGAGCGCGAAGCCGTCGCTACTTGCTTCGAGAATGATGGCGAGTCGGGCATGCGCTTCAGCGGCCTCTTCATGCTTTTCCCGACCAACCTGGGTAAGCATCCGAAGCCGCGCCTCGTTCCGGTTGAGCTCGGCGAGCCGTACCATCTTGAAAGCCGCGAAGCCGCCAATACCCGTCACGGCAATCAGCAGGGCGAACGCCCCGAGCACCGGTGAAGACGGTCGCAACGAATGGGCGATCGTTAGGATGGCGACAGGCCCGGCGGGTCCGTGGACTGCGACGCTCTCGGCATGGATTGGCCCCGGCGGGATGGAACCCATCGAGCGCATGACCGTGCTGTCGGGACCGATCAACTGCGCACGGACGGCACCGCTGGGGAAAATCGTGGTCGACGGGAACGCCAGCGCCACGCGCCCCAAGATCGCCTCGGCGGCGGCGGAGGCGCTCCAATCCACGTCGTCGCGCGCCAGGACCGACAGCGCGGTCGCCGTCGTTTGTCCGACCTCCTCGACCGCTTGCTCGACGGCGACGACCTCCTTGAAGGCCACAACGCCAACGGCAATGAACAGCGCGATCATGGCGGCCCACAGCGTCACGTAGACGAATTGGCCGCTACGGGGCGGTCGGGTGTAGGCCCTGTCGTCGGTTGTCATGGCCCCACCATCTACCGGCGCCGGGCCGCGCGCCATTCGGTTGACTACGCGTCGATTACGGGCGCCCCCGCAGAGTCGGGATCCGAAGCAACCTTGAGGGGCACGCCAGGACGCACCTTACTTGCCCGTATTGCGAGCGAACTCTTAACGTGTGCAACGTTCGGTGCAGCAGTAAGTTCTCGGGTCAAAAAGGTCTGATATTCGTCCCAATCGTGCGCCACGATTTTGAGCAAAAAGTCGACCTCACCAGCCAACATGTGGCATTCGCGCACCATCGGCCAATCGCCACATCGGCGCTCGAAGGCGACAAGGTCGATTTCAGCCTGCGAATCGAGCCCCACCATCGCAAATACCGTGACATCGAAGCCGAGAGCCTTGGCATCGAGATCGGCATGGTAGCCGCGGATATACCCGTCACGTTCCAGCGCCCGGACCCGCCGGAGGCACGGCGGCGCGGAAATACCAGCCCGCCTTGCGAGATCGACGTTGGTCATGCGACCGTCGCGCTGGAGGTCGACCAGAATCCGCTGGTCGATTTCGTCAAGTTTGACCCGGGCCATACATTCTCCGTCCTGCGCTGCGGCGCGGCATTATAATAAAGTTTCGCATTCGTGAAAGATTATTGCGCATGAGCACCCAGGAAACGCCTTGCTGGGTGTTATCAGACGGCAAAGCCGGGACAGAAAACCAGTGCATCGGACTTGCCGAGGCGCTGGATATCCCGTTCACGGTGCAGCGGTTGCGACGGCGGCCGGCGACCGATTGGCTACCGGCCGGTTTCTGGGCCGCCACCGGGACGGCGGCGCTGCGGTGGGGCGCGACCGCCCCGGAGCTCTGCCCGCCCTGGCCACGCCTTCTAATTGCAGCCGGGCGACCGAGCGTCGGCCCGTCAATGGCAATCCGTCGGGCCGCGCGGGGAGCAACGTTTACTATCCAGATTCAGAATCCGCGGGTCGCACCGTCGCATTTCGACAGTGTCGTCGCCCCCGAACACGATGGCCTGAGCGGCGCCAACGTGCTGACCACGGTGGGCGCCCTTCACCGTGTTACCGCCGCGACCCTCGCAGCGGCGGCTTCGCGGTGGGCCGACCGGTTCGACCATCTCCCGCGGCCGCGCATTGCCGTGCTGATCGGCGGTGCCAGCAAACACCATCGAATGTCCCCCAAGACCGCCGCGGGATTGGGCGCCCAGTTGCAAACATTGGTGTCGATGGCCGGCGCAGGCCTGATGGTTACCGCGTCCCGACGCACCGATCCGGCATGCCTCGACATCCTGCGAACGGCGTTGGCCGGGCTGCCCGTGGCGTTTTGGGACGGCGCCGCCGAGAACCCGTACACCGGGATGCTTGCGCTTGCCGACGGCATTGTGGTCACGGAGGATTCGGTGACCATGGCCTCGGAGGCGGCGAGCACCGGCAAACCCCTGCTGATCGCAAAATTGGCAGGCGGATCGCCAAAACTCGACCGTTTCCACGCAACCCTCCGCCAACGCGGAATTAGCCGCAGTTTCGACGGGCAATGGGCGCCCTGGACCCCCGTGCCGCTGCACGAGACCGAGCGCATTGCCGCGGAAATTCAGCGTTTATTGGTTGCCAGAGCGCTTCCCACGGGTGCCGACCCGCGCTGAACGCTCCGCCCGCGGAGAGCGCTTGCAAAGCCGTCGCAATGTCCTAATTTTGGGTGACATGCGTTTCGCGCATGGCTCCGCCCACCAGCCACGAGGTTCCGATGTCCCAGCAGCACTCCAGCCGCGTTTTGATCCTTGGGTCCGGTCCTGCTGGCCTCACCGCCGCAATTTACGCGGCGCGCGCCAACCTTGCCCCGATATTGGTCCACGGTATCCAACCGGGCGGGCAAATGACGATCACCACCGACGTCGAGAACTATCCCGGCTTCGCCGATGTCATCCAGGGGCCCTGGCTGATGGAGGAAATGCAAAAACAGGCGGAAAGCGTGGGCACGCGAATGATCGCGGATACGATCACCGAGATCGACCTGTCGCAGCGGCCGTTTCGCGCCGTCGGCGACTCCGGCGATACCTACACTGCGGACGCGGTGATCGTCGCCACCGGCGCGCAGGCCAAGTGGCTGGGCCTGCCCAGCGAGGACAAGTTCAAGGGTTTCGGCGTTTCAGCCTGCGCGACCTGCGACGGATTTTTTTTCCGCGGCCGCGAGGTTGCGGTCATCGGTGGCGGCAACACCGCGGTAGAAGAGGCGCTGTATCTCACGAACCATGCGTCAAAGGTGACGTTGATTCACCGCCGAGGCGAACTCCGGTCCGAGAAAATCCTCCAGGACCGTCTGTTCAAAAACCCGAAGGTCGCCATTCGTTGGCACACCGTTCTCGAAGAGGTCGAGGGGGCGGCCGATCCATTGGGGGTGACCGGCGCGCGGTTGCGTAACGTCCAGACCGGCGAGACCGACACTTTGCCTGTCGATGGCGTTTTCGTCGCCATCGGTCACACCCCCAATACCGAACTTTTCAAGGGTGTGCTGGACATGGACCAAGAGGGCTATTTGGTCACCAAACCCGACACGACAAGGACGAATATCGAAGGCGTGTTCGCCGCCGGCGACGTCCAGGACAAAATCTATCGGCAGGCCGTGACGGCCGCGGGCACCGGTTGCATGGCGGCATTGGACGCGGAAAAGTTCCTTGCCGCCCTCGAAGAACCAACTGCCGCAGCGGCCGAGTAACCACCGCATGGATTGGAACCGGTTGAAGGTTTTCCACGCGGTCGCCGAGGCCGGTAGTTTCACCCGTGCAGGCGACACGCTTAACCTCAGTCAGTCCGCGATCAGCCGGCAGATCAGCGCGTTGGAAGGCGAACTCGGGACACCGCTGTTTCACCGCCACGCGCGGGGCCTGAGCCTGACCGAACAGGGCGAATCGCTGTACCGGACAGCCCACGAAATTTCCGCAAAACTGGCCATGACGGAGGCCGTCCTTGGCGAAGCGCGGGAGCGACCGACGGGAAAGCTAAAGGTCACCACCACCGTCGGCTTCGGTTCGACCTGGCTGACGCCGAGAATTGGCGAATTCCTCGAGCTTTATCCTGAAGTGACGGTGGAACTCGTGCTCGACGACAGGTTGCTCGACCTCAGCATGCGCGAAGCGGACATCGCCATTCGCATGCGCCCGCCGACCCAGGCAGACCTCGTTCAACGGCGTTTGCTGACCGTCCACAACCATCTCTATGCATCGCCCACGTACTTGAAGCGATACGGCGTCCCGCGCGACCTCGCCGACCTCAAAAACCACCGGATCATTACCTACGGCGAAGACACGCCGCCACCGGTAACCGAGATCAACTGGCTGCAGAAAGAAGGCCGAAAACAAGGCATCCTCTTGGAGCCGGTGCTGACGGTGAACAACGTCTACGGTCTCCTCCTCGCGGTGGAGAGCGATGTCGGTGTGGCATCGTTGCCGGACTATATGATTGCCGATCGGTCGAGGGCCGTTCGCGTGCTCCAAGATATTGCCGCGCCCTCATTCGACACGTTCTTGGTGTATCCGGACGAATTGCGGGAAACCAAGAAGATCAGCGTTTTCCGCGACTTTCTGCTCGGCAAGGTCGCCGGTTGGCAGTTCTGACGCATTGACGTCGCGTTACCTATGCGAGATTCGCATAGCTGGTTTGCGCTCGCAGGGGTGGTATCGCGGCGCTGGCGGCCCTAAATATTTTTCAAATCCGGCGTCGATCTTCGAGGCTGGATGGTAGGCCCAACAATCCCTTGTTCGGGTCTGCACGTCTCCCAGACGTTAAGCCTCCCTGTTATGACTTGCCGAGCCTTCGGGCTCGGCATTTTTTTGTGCGGTCGAGCCCGAGCCGGTTGCGTTACTGCGGCGCCAGCGCGAATCTCGTTGTCCGCCATGGTTCACCTACATGGGGCTACGGCAAGACCGATTTTAGTGCTCCGCCCGCCACCAACGGACTTTCCCCGTCCCTATGACCGATCAAATCCTGCACGACTTCGCGCGCGCGCATTTTACCCATGACGGCAAGACTAGGCCGCTATTCCTTGCCGGCGTCGGCCCCGGGGTTATCGTCATTCACGAAGTGCCCGGCATTACCCCTGAGGTCGTGCGATTTGCGCGCTGGGTTGTCGATGCCGGTTTTCGCGTCGCCATGCCCTCGCTCTTCGGGGTACCGGGGAAACCGAAATCGACCGGATATATCCTCGCGTCGTTTGCCCGTGCCTGCATCAGCCGCGAGTTCAGGTGCCTCGCGACCGAGAAATCGAGCCCCGTGACCGACTGGCTGCGCGCGCTCTGTCGCGACCTCCACAACCAGTGCGGCGGCCCCGGCGTCGGCGCCGTCGGCATGTGTTTGACCGGTAATTTCGCCCTGACGTTGATGATGGAACCATCGATGATGGCGCCGGTCCTTTCCCAGCCGTCGCTGCCGCTCCCGTTCGGTCGCGCCCGAAAATGCAGCCTGCACCTTTCGCCGACAGAACTCGCAGCGGCACAGCAGCGCACACGCGCCGGTGCGCGCATTCTTGGCCTCAGGTTCGACAACGACCCGGCATGCCCAGGAGAGCGATTTGTACGCCTCCGCGAGGCGTTCGGCGACAGTTTCGAGGATATCGAAATTCCAGGTCGCTTTGCCGCCACACACATGCGGCATAGCGTGCTGACCAACGACCTCGTCGACGAAGCCGGACACCCGACGGTCGCGGCCCGCGACCGAGTCCTTCAATTCCTATCCGAGCAACTGTCGCCCTAGGTCAGTCGGCCCTGGGCACGCCGATGCCTCGCCTAAGTGAACAGCGCGCGGTCCTGCGGCATGTCCTTGTAGAGATCGGCGACGTACTCGCCATACCCGTTATAGAGCAGGGTCGGCACGCGCATATCGGTGCCCAGGACGCGCTCGGTTTTCTGAGTCCAACGCGGATGATCGAAGGCCGGATTGACGTTGGCCCAGAAGCCGTATTCAGCCGATTGGATTTCTTCCCAGAAGCTTATCGGACGCTTGTCGGTGAAGGTGATGCTGACGATCGACTTAGCCGACTTGAACCCATACTTCCAGGGCAAGGCGAGGCGGATCGGCGCACCATGCTGGGGCGGCGCCGGCTTGCCGTAGGTGCCGGTTACCATGAACGTCATTTCGTTCATCGCCTCTTCGATGGTTAGGCCTTCTACGTAGGGCCACGGATACCAGAACTGGCGTTGACCGGACGCGAAGCTTTTGTCCAGGAAACTGCGAAACTCGACATACTTCGCCGACCCAAGCGGTTGCACCATCCTGATCAGGTGGCTGAGTTCGAAACCGCTCCAGGGAATGGTCATCGACCAAGCCTCGACGCAGCGGTGGCGATACAAACGCTCCTCCAGCGGCATCTGCGCCAACAGATCGTCGATGCCGAATTCCATCTCCTTCTCGACCATACCGTCGACCCGAACGGTCCAGGGACGTATCGGCAAACGCTGGGCGGCGCGCCAGATTTCCTTGTGCGATCCAAATTCGTAGAAGTTGTTGTAGGTGGCGTTGACCTTTTCCGGCGTCAGATCGCGATCGAGCGTGTACCGCGGATTGCGCTGGACCGGATAAAGATGCGCCGACGGGTCGGCTTCGGTCGCCGCCTGGGCGACGCTGCCGAGTACCGATCCTGCCGCCGCGACAATCGTTCCTGCGGCGGCACCCTTCATCAATTGACGGCGATTCAAATAGACCGATTCGGATGTCGCGGCCGATTCGGGAATCTCCCATCCCTTGGGGTTCTTGATCAGCATGCTGGTCTCCCGCCTATTGCGCTATTTGAGGACGTAGCGGCTGCGAACCGCAGCCACAACTCAAGTGTCGGTGAGACTTCTCACGAAAGTCTCCCAACGGCGCCGAACGTTCGGATTCCCGAATTAGGGGCGACCGCCTGTCGCCAGCGGCTTTAGCGCACCCCATACCACGTCGTGGGTGGGTGTGGGGACGTTTGCTTGTTGCCCGAAACGCGAAATCGCCCCCGACAGCCATTCGACCTCGAGCGGTTTACCGCGTTCAAGGTCGTGCAGCATCGACGGTTTGATCGCCGGGATCTTGGTCGGATCGAAGCGTTGTGCCGCGCTAAGCGCGCCGGGTTCCAGGGCGATCCCACGGGCTGCTGCAACCGCGGCAACCTCCTGCATTGCCCGTTTGACAAGTTCCGCGCCCTCCGGCTCCGCCATGACATCGCGAATCGGCAGCCGGGCGAGGCAGCAGATTCCGCTCAGAGCGGTGAGCATGACCATCTTCGACCAGATCGCCGAATCGACATTGTCGGTCAACACCGACTTGACGCCGATCGCGATCATCGCTGCGTCCAGTGCCTCCGCCGCCCCGCGCGCCGCCGGGTCAAGCGTTCCGAACACCAGCCGAACGCCCGGGGTCTCGTGAACGATGACGCCCGGCTCGGCAATGTGCGAAGAAATATAGATCGAACCGCGCAGCACTTGCGCCGCGCCAAAGGCCGCACTCAGCCACTGATGGCTCTCGACACCGTTGAGCACATCGAGCACGACCGTGTTCGGCCCGATCAACGGCTTCATCTCCTCGACGGCAGCATGGGCGTCGTAAACCTTGACCGAAAAAATAACGACGTCGACCGGACCGATCGTAGCAGGGTCGTCCGTCGCCTGAACCGGCGCAATCGTGACCGGCCGATCTTTATCGTCCAACCGCAGTCCATTGGCCTTCATCGCCGCGAGATGCGCGCCGCGCGCCACAAAATTGACGTCGTGCCCGTCCACGGCAAGACGAGCGCCAAGATAACCGCCGACGCCGCCCGATCCCATGATCGCGATTTTCATTCCTACCCCGACATTGCCCAGCTAAAGACCGTTCCTAACGAAGACTCGCGCAGAACCGTTGGATGCGCTGACACGCGTCGGTCAGCACCTCGGTCGAGGTCGCGTAGGAAATGCGGAAATGGGGCTCCAGACCGAAGGCCGCCCCATGCACAACCGCGACGCCTTCGACCTCAAGCAACGCTTTGCCGAAGTCTTCGTCGTTCTCGATCTTGCGGCCGTCCGGAGTGGACTTTCCGATCAACCCTTCGCACGACGGGTAGACGTAGAACGCGCCTTCTGGGTTCGGGCAAGTCAGGCCGGTCGCTTGGTTGAGCATCCCGACGACGAGGTCGCGGCGGCCGGCAAAGGTCTTGACCCAATCCTTGAGGAATTCGCTCGGCCCGTTCAACGCCTCGACGGCGGCAGCCTGACTGATCGACGACGGATTGGTCGTGCTTTGCGATTGCAGCTTGCCCATCGCCTTGATCAACACGGCTGGGCCGCCGGCGAAGCCGATGCGCCAACCGGTCATCGCGTAGGCTTTGGACACGCCGTTCAGGGTCAACGTCCGGTCATGCAGGGACGGACAAACCTGCGCCATAGTGGTGAAGGTGAACCCGTCATAGACGAGATGCTCGTACATATCGTCGCTCAGAACCCAAACATGGGGATGGCGTTCCAGGACCGCGCCAAGGGCCTTGAGCTCATCGGCGGTATAGGCGGCGCCGGACGGGTTGCTCGGCGAATTGATGATGAACCATTTGGTCTTCGGCGTGATCGCCTTTTCCAGATCCGCCGGCTGCAACCGGAAAGCCTTCGACGCCGGCGCGGTGACGATGACTGGTTTGCCGCCGGCCAACAGCACGATGTCCGGATAGGACACCCAATAGGGCGCCGGGATAATGACCTCGTCGCCTGGGTTGACCGTCGCCATAATCGCGTTGAACAGAACCTGCTTGCCGCCCGTGCCGACCGTAATCTCGGTCTTGGGGTCATAAGTGAGGTCGTTGTCGCGTTTGAATTTGCCGGCAATCGCCTGCTTCAGCGCCGCGGTGCCGTCGACGGTCGTGTATTTTGTGTCGCCGCGATCGATCGCCGCCTTCGCGGCGGCCTTGATGTGGTCCGGCGTGTCGAAATCGGGTTCGCCCGCGGAAAGGCTGATGACATCGCGCCCCTCGGCTTGGAGGGAGCGCGCCAGATCGCTCATGGCAATGGTCGGGGACGGCTTGATCCGGCCCAGCGAGTCGGCAATGAAGCCCATATTCCAAGTTCCTTCTGTGGCGGGCTAAAACGGCGGAAATGCGCGGGCAAACTACGCCCCCAGCCATGGTCGCGCAACAGTCCCGGGGACTATGCCTGGGGACGAGTCCCACGGATATAAACGACGTAGTAAACCAAGGCGACGAAGACGCTGCCACCGACGATGTTGCCCAGCGTGACCGGGATAAGATTCCCAGCCAAACCGCCGATCGTCAGCCCGGCAACGCCGGCGTCGGGCGCGACCAGCAAACCGAGCGGGATCAGAAACATATTGGCCACCGAATGCTCGAGGCCAAGGGCCACGAATGCCGCAATGGGAAAGACGATCGCGAGGATCTTGCCCGAAACCGAATGCGCCGCCATCGCCAACCAGACCGCGAGGCAGACCAGAGCGTTACACAGAAGACCGCGCAAGAACGCCGCGCCGAATGGCAGTGCCGCTTTGGCTCCGGCCACCCTTATGGCGGTCTCGCCCAATGCGCCGTCGTGGCTGCCCATGATTCCCGAAAGATCAACAATGACCGCGGTTGCCACAGCGCCGACAAAGTTGGCGACAAAGACCAGCCCCCAATTCCGGAGCAACTGCTGCGATGTGATCTTGCGGTCCGCCCAAGCGATGACGATAAGATTGTTCCCGGTGAACAGTTCGGCGCCGGCAATGACCACCAGAATCAGCCCGAGCGAAAAGCACACCCCACCGACAATGCGCTCGATCCCATAGCCGAGACCGGAATCGGTCACTGCGACAAGGTAGAACAGCGCCCCGAAGGCGATGAAGGCACCGGCCAGAACGCCCAGCGCAAGCGTCGGAACCAACGCCAGCCCCGCCTTGGCAACGCCGGCACTTTCGACGCGACGCGCGATCTCCGCAGGCGCGTATGCATCCAGGAGCATGAAAGCTGGTTGGTCGCGGTTCGCCATCTGGCGGCATCATGACGGAATCCGCGGCGATCTCGCGTTGATCCGGCGCAAAAACGACCAATTGCTGACACCGTGCTGTCAGGAGTGCGGCGTGGCGGCCTAGCATCGGGCGCCCCGCGCGACATATAAAAGGAACCATGACAGCCCAACAGGATCCCGTCACCGACCTCGCGCCCTATCCCCTGCCGTTCGAAAAGGGCGAGGGTGGCATCCGCTTCGAACTGGCGTCGGACTTCAAGCCCGCCGGCGACCAGCCCCAGGCGATCGAATCTCTGGTCAACGGCGTCCGCCTCGACGAGCAGGATCAGGTTCTTCTCGGCGTCACCGGGTCGGGCAAAACGTTCACGATGGCGCACGTCATCGCCCAAACGCAGCGCCCGGCCCTCATCATGGCACCCAACAAGACGCTTGCCGCGCAGCTCTACGGCGAAATGCGGGACCTGTTTCCCAACAACGCCGTCGAATATTTCGTGTCCTACTACGACTACTATCAGCCCGAGGCGTACGTGGCGCGGACCGACACCTATATTGAAAAGGATTCTTCGATCAACGAGCAGATCGATCGGATGCGCCACGCGGCGACACGATCTTTGTTCGAGCGCGACGACGTTATCATTGTAGCCAGTGTTTCGTGCATCTACGGCATGGGCTCGCCCGAGACCTACCTCGACATGACGATTCCGTTGGCCGTTGGTCAGACCTTCCCGTTGAAAGAGCTGCTCAAACGCTTGGTCGAACTGCAGTACAAGCGCAACGATCAGAGCTTCGTCCGCGGCGCGTTCCGGGTGCGAGGCGATACGATCGAACTGTTCCCGGCCCATTATGAGGATCGCGCCTGGCGGCTATCCCTCTTCGGCGATGAAATCGAATCGATTGTGGAGTTCGACCCGTTGACCGGCGAGAAGACCGAGAAGCTCGAATCGATCCGTGTCTACGCCAATTCGCACTACGTGACGCCGCGACCGACGATCGCCCAGGCGATCAAACAGATAAAAAAAGATCTCGTCGTGCGGCTCGACGAATTTCGATCCACCAATAAGCTTTTGGAGGCGCAACGACTGGAGCAGCGCACGCAGTTCGACATCGAGATGCTGGAGGCCACCGGCAGCTGCGCCGGGATCGAGAACTATTCGCGCTATCTCACCGGTCGGAAACCGGGCGAACCGCCGCCAACGTTGTTCGAATACCTGCCCGACAATGCGCTGCTCATTGTCGACGAATCGCACGTTTCGGTGCCGCAGGTCGGTGGCATGTTTAAGGGCGACTTTCGCCGCAAGTCGACGCTGTCGGAGTTCGGCTTCCGCCTGCCCTCCTGTATCGACAATCGCCCTCTCAAGTTCGAAGAGTGGGACACCATGCGCCCGCAAACCGTTTATGTCTCGGCGACACCGGGGCCGTTCGAGATGGAACGGGCGGCAGGGGTGATCGTCGATCAAGTGATTCGCCCGACCGGTTTGATCGACCCGGTCTGCTTGGTGCGCCCGGTCGAGAATCAGGTCGACGACCTGCTGCACGAATGCCGCGAAACGATCGCCCGTGGCTATCGCGTGCTGGTCACGACCTTGACCAAACGCATGGCAGAGGATTTGACCGAATTCATGCACGAAGCGGGATTGCGGGTCCGCTATCTCCATTCCGACATCGATACGCTGGAACGGATCGAAATACTGCGCGACTTGCGCCTCGGCGCATTCGACATCTTGGTTGGGATCAACCTGCTGCGCGAGGGACTGGATATTCCGGAATGCGCCCTCGTGGCGATCCTCGACGCCGACAAGGAAGGCTTCCTGCGATCGCGCACATCGTTGGTTCAAACCATCGGCCGGGCGGCGCGCAACCTCGAAGGCCGTGTCATCCTGTATGCCGACAAGATGACCGACAGCCTCGACTATGCGTTGAAGGAAACCGAACGTCGCCGCAACAAGCAGCGCGACTACAACGAAGCCCACGGCATTACCCCCGAAAGCGTCAAGAAGAACATTTCAGACGTTCTCCAAAGCGTGTTCGAGAAGGACTATGTGACGCCGGGGCTTTCCGAGGACGGCGACGGGTTCGAACATCTCGTCGGCCACAATCTACGCGCCCACATTCAAGACCTCGAAAAGAAGATGCTGGAATACGCCTCCAATCTCGAATTCGAGGACGCGGCGCGATTGCGCGATGAAATCAGTCGGCTGGAGAGCGCGGAGCTCGGACTGCCCGGCGAATCGGCGAAGGACGTCAGGGCGCGGCAACGCGAACTCAAAAGCGGCGCGCGCTCGTCGGCGGGCCGGGCCGGAACTCGGGTCCGGCGCGGCAAAACCAACAAAACGACGTGGATCTAACGGGCTGATGGATCGCGGCCAATCGCCGGTCGTGCCCCCGACGGCAGACGTTGCAGACCTTGCGCGAATCGTCTGCGAGACCTGCTGGGCGCACTTCCGGTCGTGGGCGGCTTGGCCCGGGATCGCGGTCCATGTCGAATCCGACGTCACCTGGACCGAGGCGCCGATCCCCCACGTGTTCTTCAATCAGGTTTATGGCGCGCGATTTACCCGTGGCGAGACCCGACGCCGGATCGCGACAATCGTCTCCCACGCGCGTCATCTCGGCGTCCCGGTGATTTGGCGGGTCGGGCCCGACGGCTCGCCAGACAACCTCGGCCTGCGACTCGAAGAAGGCGGCTTCTCGTTCGGTGACGACGCCGTTGCGATGGCGATGGACCTCGAACATCTCGAAGACGGAAACGATCTCGCCGAGCATGTCGCAGTTGAATCGGTCCGGGACGATGAGACCCTGCGTGCGTGGAACGACATCGGAATCGAGGGATTCGGATTTCCTCCCTTCGCCCGCGAACCGTCGTTCCAGTTGCACCGCGCGATCGGGCTGGAGGAGGCGCAACCGCATCAGCATTTCGTCGCGCGAATCGGCGGCGTCGCCATAGGGATGGCGACGCTGACCACCTACTGCGGCGTTGCGACGCTCCAGAACCTTGCGACCCGCACCGCGTTTCGCCGGCGCGGGATCGGTACCGCGCTGACCCGGCATGCGATGCGCGAAGGACGAAAACGCGGATTCCTGACCGGAGTCTTACAGGCGTCGGAAATGGGCCGGGGCATTTACCGCAATATCGGCTTTCGCGACGTCGGCACAATCTCCTCGTACCTGCTCGATGCAGACACCGGGGCGCCGCCTATTTAGGCGAGCGGCGCGGGCTGCCCAAAACGCCCGGCGAACACGATCTCGTCGAGGGGTTTGCGCGTCCGCGGTTGCGGTTCGCGCACACGGTCCTTTTCTTCGACCAGAAGGTCAACGTCGCCCTGGTACCCCAAGGCGATCGCACTGACCGGATCGAAGTCGTCCGGCACCGCATAGACCTCGCGGATTTTGTCCAGAACGATTCCGCCCATGTGGTGGGTGCGCAGGCCGAGCGCCTCGGCCTGGATCGATAGCATCGCCGCAGCCATCCCGACGTCGTGTTGGGCAGTCCGGTTGAGACGATCCTCGCCGGGCCACGTTGGCCTGGAGAACGCAAGAACAAGAACCGGCGCGAGCGATGCCCAACCTTGATTGCCCGGCATCAGGCAATCGATCATCTGGGCAAACGCGACGGCGTCGTCTTTCTGCGCCACCACAAAGGCCCACGGTTGACCGTTGGCGCTGGAAGCAGCCCAGCGCGCCGCCTCGAAGACCGCCAGCAGCTTCGCCGGCTCTACCGGTTTGGCAGCGAAGGCCCTTGGACTCCAGCGATTGGCCAGGAGCGGGTGGATCGGAGTCGCAGTAACCGCAGGTTTATCAAGCATCAGAGCCCTCGAACGCGATGAATGGGCGCTTATAGAGACTTCCTTAAAAAACATCAATTCTTTGTATTTATATTTTTAGTGCGAATCTATAGTGTGAAATTTACGTTGCCTCGTAGACGCGATGTGCAGCACCGATTCCAGTCCAATCAATCAACTCGGAGATTTGCCTTGGAAACCTTCACACCGGTATCCGCGCTCATCGGGGGCAGCCTAATCGGGCTCTCCGCGGCGCTGCTGCTCGCGGTCAATGGGCGCCTTGCGGGCATCAGCGGTATTCTTGCCGGCCTGTTACCGCCCGTCGGCCCCGATTGGTCGTGGCGCGTCTTGTTTATCGTTGGTCTCGTCGCAGGATCCGGTATCTGGTTGGCCGCTAGCGGACAACCGGCGATTACCTTCGACGTCAGTTGGCCGGTTGTGGTCCTTGGCGGCGCCTTAACCGGAATCGGGACACGGATCGGCGCCGGGTGCACATCCGGTCATGGCGTTTGCGGCCTTGCTCGGTTGTCTCGGCGCTCGCTCGCGGCGACGGCAACCTTCGTTGCTGCCGGCGCCCTCACTGTCTTAATCGTTCGCCACGGCGCGGGGGGTTAAAATGATCCGCAACCTTGCAGCATTGACCGCCGGCATCGTCTTCGGGCTCGGCTTGGCAATATCCGAAATGGTCAACCCGTTGAAGGTCAAAGCCTTCCTCGACATCGCCGGCGACTGGGACCCAAGCCTCCTCTTGGTAATGGGCAGCGCCGTCGTTGTCGCCTTCGCGGCCTTTCGCTTCATCCTGAGGCGCCCGCAACCGATCTATGGAAACACTTTCGATCTCCCGGCATCGGACCGAATCGATCGACGCCTGATCGGCGGCGCCGTTGTATTCGGAGCAGGATGGGGATTGGTCGGGCTCTGCCCCGGTCCAGCGCTGTCGGGTCTGGTTGTCGGGCAAGCGGAATCTTACGTTTTCGTCGCGGCGATGGCGTTGGGGCTCTTCGCCGCCCCGATGCTTCTTTCGGCCTTCGCGCGGACGTCAACCCCGTCCTCGACATCCGGGTAACGCCGCCACAGCCCTTTCGACGCCGATTGAACGGTGCGATCCACTATTTTTCGCGACCGCCAGCGGTGCCGCACTTGAAACCGCGGCCAAAATTACCCCAGATTGGGGGGCAGACTGCCCGTTGGCAGCAGTATCCTGGTTTTCCTCGCCCCACCGACCCGGGCGGCAATCGATCGGACGCCCCACATGGACTTTCTTTTCGTCGCCGGCGGCCTTCTTTTGCTGTTTTTCGGCGGCGACTTCCTTGTCCGCGGATCCGTCGCGCTGGCCCATCGGTTGGGCGTTCCGACTCTGGTCATCGCGCTGACCGTGGTCGCCTTCGGCACTTCGTCACCCGAACTGATCGTCAGCATCGGCGCAGCGCTCAAGGGATCGCCCGAACTCGCGCTCGGCAACATCGTCGGCAGCAATATCGCCAACATTTTCTTGGTTTTGGGCCTTCCCGCGATCATCGCGCCGCTCGGCGTCGGCAACAAAGCGGCGACGCGCGACATCGGTCTTTTGTTCCTTGCCAGCGTGATCGTTGCCGCTCTTGGCTGGAACAACGTCATTGTCTGGTGGGAAGGCATTGCCATGGTCGCAATGCTCGCCGGCTATCTCGGGTTGGCCTATACCATGGCCCGGCGCGACGCCGCCTCCGCCCAACTGTACGCCGAAGAATTGGAGGAGTTCGAGTCCGGTCCGCAGAAGAAGCCGCTGATCATCGCATCCGTGATCGGCGGATTGATTGCACTATTTGTCGGCTCCTCTCTGCTGGTCGAAGGCGCGGTCAACATCGCTCGGGCCGCCGGCATCTCCGAAGCGGTCATCGGCTTGACGCTTGTCGCCTTTGGCACCTCGTTGCCCGAACTGGTTACCTCGTTCGTCGCGCTAATTCGTAAACACGCCGACGTCGCGATCGGGAACGTGTTGGGGAGCAATCTCTTCAATTTGCTCGGGGTCGGCGGGATTACCGCGATGGTGACACCCATCCCGGTCCCCGCCCGAATGCTGGCCTTCGACATTCCCATCATGATCCTCGCCGTTCTCGTCGTGGTGCCATTCATCGTTTGGCATCTGCGATTTGGCCGCTTGGTCGGTACGATCTTCACCGGGGCCTATGTGCTTTATGTGTGGTCGCAGTTCGCCGGGTTCTCAGGCATGTCAATAGAATGAGCATGAAGCGCGCCGCATTGGTGACTGGCGCGGGGAAACGGATCGGCCGCGCCATCGCCCTCGACCTCGCCGCGGACGGGTGGGCCATTGCCGCACATTACCACCGCTCACCGGCGGACGCCGATGCCCTGGTCGACGAGATCGTGACGGCAGGCGGAGCAGCGGTCGCGCTGAACGCAAACCTCGGCGACCCCTTAGAAACCGGTGGACTGGTCGGGCGAGCCGCCGAGGCCTTGGGCCCAATCACCGCGCTCATCAACAACGCCTCGGCCTTCGAGCGCGATTCGATCGGCGACCTCTCCGTCGACCTGTGGGATACCCATCTCGACGTTAACCTGCGCGCGCCGGCGATCCTGACTCGCGCCTTCGCCGACGCGCTGCCAAGTACGGCCGACGGCAATATCGTCAACTTGATCGACCAGCGCGTGTGGAACCTGACCGGCGAGTTCCTTTCCTATTCGGTGAGCAAAGTCGGGCTGTGGGGGCTGACTCAAATGACTGCGTTGGCGCTTGCCCCCCGGATTCGGGTTAACGGCATCGGACCGGGACCAGTTCTACCAAGCAGCCGGCAAAGCGCCGAGGACTTCGCCCGACAGTGCGCCGCGACACCGCTCGGCCGGGGATCTTCGCCGCAGGAAATCTGCGACGCGGTGCGCTATATCCTTTCGGCACCGGCAATGACCGGACAGATGATCGCGCTGGACGGCGGCGCCCATTTGACCTGGAGAACTGCCAGCGGAGCGCCCCTGGAATGATCAGTGCATCGACGGTTCATCCCCTGCGCCTGGCAGACGCAGAAAACGGCATGCGGCACGTATTTGTGCGGGATCTTCTGTTGCTCGCCGAAATCGGAGTCCACCGCCACGAGAAACGACGCACCCAACAAATCAGGATCAACATTGACCTAACGGTCAAGGAAGACGCCCGCCCGCTGAACGACCAGTTGGAAAACGTTGTCGACTACGAAACCGTGGTCGAAGGCGTGCGCCAATTGATCGGCGCCGGGCATATCAACCTGGTCGAGACCCTCGCCGAGCAAATCGCCGGCCTGACGTTGGCCGATGACCGGGTCGTCGCGACCCGAGTCCGGGTTGAGAAACTCCAGGCCCTTGCCGACGCCGACAGCGTCGGCGTTGAGATTGAACGTCGGCGGCTGGGCCTAGGGCCCTGACATTACCCACGAATCGCCGACGGCGGCCCGACCGCTACCAACTTGTGCACAAGGGCCGCGGCACGCTCCAAACGGGTGTTGCAGAACAAACACAGCCCCCCGATTAGAACCAGCTTGATTTTGATATATTCTGTAAATTCAATAGGTTGCTGAACATGCCCAATTCTTAGGCATTGTGAGGTCGCCCCCGGAAATCCACGCTTGGGACCCCGCCGACGGCAACCCGTCCACAAACTTGTCCCCAGGAATCGTGGACATCATCACGGGACCGTCACATTACCCCACCATAGCGCGTAGTTTTGACACTGTTCATCAATCCTGTCGTGTGTGCCGTTGACTGCCCAAGCCACGGTCGCGATATAACGACGTCATGGCGCCCTCCTCCATCCTTCCCGACCAATCCGATGAAGAACCGCCGGGCGACGGGCGCGCGGTCATTCGCGCTGCGCTGAGGAGCATGCCAAGCGTTCCCGGCGTCTATCGGATGCTGAACCGCCGGGGCGAGGTGCTGTATGTCGGCAAAGCCCGAAATCTCAAGCGACGCGTCGGTAGCTATGCCAATCGAACGGGACACACGAACCGCATCCTGACGATGATCGCGGCGACTGCCTCGATGGAAATCGTCACGACCCATACCGAGGTCGAGGCCCTGCTGCTTGAGTCGAACCTGATCAAACGACTCAAGCCTCGTTTCAACGTCACCCTTCGGGACGACAAATCGTTTCCCTACATCATGATTAGGCGCGACCATACGTGGGCCCAGATCGCCAAGCACCGTGGTCCGCGCGATCGGGACGCCGAATATTTCGGCCCCTTCGCGTCGGCCGGCGCCGTCAACCGTACGCTTTCGGCATTGCAACGGGCCTTCCCATTGCGGTCGTGCAGCGATTCGATCTTTGAGAGCCGAACCCGCCCGTGTTTGCAGTATCAGATCAAACGCTGCACGGCGCCCTGCGTCGGGCGCATCGAACAGCCCGCCTATGAAGAGATCGTGCAACAAGCGCGCGAATTCCTTACCGGCAAAAGTCACGAGATACAGCAACGGCTTGCGGGGCTGATGACAACTGCGGCCGAGACTCGCGACTACGAAACCGCAGCCATGTACCGCGACCGGATTCGCGCGCTTGCTCACATTCAGGCCCGTCAGGGGATCAACGTCCAAACCGTCGACGAGGCCGACGTCATCGCCCTTCATCAAGACGGCGGCCAAGTGTGCGTCCAGGTTTTCTTTTTCCGCAACGGACAGAACTTCGGCAGCCGCGCCTATTTTCCAGTCCACGCCCAATCCCTGGAACCCCCGGAAATCCTTTCCGCGTTCCTCGGACAATTTTATGAAAGCAGACCCGCACCACGGCTGATCCTGGTTAGCCACGACTGCGAGGACCGCGCCCTGATTGAAGAAGCCCTTTCGGTGCGCGCCGGTCATACGGTCAAGATCAACCGGCCCCAGCGCGGCGAGAAGGCCGACCTCATTCGGCACGCCCTCGATAACGCCGGCGACGCGTTGCGCCGGCGCATGGCTGAGAGCGCGACCCAGCGCGCTCTGCTTGAGGGCGTCGCCGAAACCTTCGGCCTGGAAAACGCCCCGGACAGAATCGAGATCTACGACAATAGCCATGTCAGCGGCGCCTTTGCCGTCGGCGCTATGGTCGTGGCGGGACCAGACGGCTTTATGAAGAACCACTATCGCAAGTTCAACATCCGCGACACGGAACTCTCTCCGGGCGACGACTACGGTATGATGCGCGAGGTGCTGACGCGCCGGTTCAAGCGTCTCATCAAAGATGACGACGAGTCGCGCACCGTGTGGCCCGGGCTCGTCCTGATCGACGGCGGACTGGGACAACTCGGCGTGGCGAAGAGCGTCCTCGCCGACCTCGGGCTAAGCGAAATCCCCGTCGCCGGGGTCGCCAAAGGGCCCGACCGCAGCGCCGGGCGGGAGCGCTTGTTCCTCGCAGACGGTACCGTGAAGCGCTTGGAACCGCGCGACCCCGTGCTCTACTTCATCCAGCGTCTGCGCGACGAGGCACACCGCTTCGCTATCGGCAGCCACCGCGCCCGGCGATCGAAGGCCATCGGGACATCGCCACTCGATGAAATTCCAGGCATTGGCGCACGGCGCAAGCGGGCGCTGCTGCATCATTTCGGTTCCGCCGGGGAGGTCGCGCGCGCAGGTCTGCAAGACCTCGAGAAAGTCGACGGCATCAGCGGTAACGTGGCTAAAGTGATCTATGGCTTCTTCCACAGCGGAACCTAGCGCCGCACGGCGTAGTATGGGACCGCATCAAACGCCACGGTGACAATGGATACTAATCTTCCGAATCTGCTGACCTTGTCGCGGATTGCCGTCATCCCGCTGATCATTGCGGCATTCTATTTGCCCGCTCCGGCGGACGGTTGGACGGCCTTCGGTTTGTTCGCCTATGCCGCCGTGACCGACTATCTCGACGGGATGCTGGCACGCCGGCGGCAGCAAACGTCAGATTTCGGCCGGTTCCTCGATCCGATCGCCGACAAACTCCTGGTGGCCGCCGTTCTGATCATGATGGTGGCGATGGGCACGTTGAGCGGGGCGGCAGTGATTGCCGCGATGCTCATCCTGCTACGGGAAATCCTCGTATCGGGCCTGCGTGAATTTCTCGCCGGCAAACAGGTCGAGGTGCCGGTTAGCCGCTTGGCCAAATGGAAAACCGCCGTCCAGCTCGTCGCCATCAGCCTACTCTTGCTCACCGATGTACTTCCCCAAGCGGATACGATCGGGACCGTGCTCCTGTGGGTCGCCACGGCGATCACAGTCTACACCGGCTACGACTACCTGCGCGGCGGCCTCGCCCACATGCGAGCCAACGGCGAGCGCCGCAACACAGCGACGGACCAACAATGAAAGTCTTCGGTCTTGCGGGGTTTTCGGGGAGCGGCAAGACCACCCTGATGGTTCGGCTCCTGCCCATCATCGTCGCCCGTGGGTTGACGGTATCGACCGTGAAACACGCCCATCACGCCTTCGATGTCGACCAACCGGGCAAGGATTCCTTTGAGCACCGCGCCGCCGGCGCAAGTGAAGTCATGGTCTCGTCGACCAAGCGTTGGGCGCTGATGCACGAACACCGTGACGGTCCCGAAGCGGATCTGGATGATCTGTTGACGCGCATGTCGCCCGTCGATCTCGTTCTTGTCGAAGGGTTCAAGCGGAGCGCCCACGACAAATTGGAGGTCGTTCGCGGTAACGACGCCGCGCCAACCCTTTGGGGAAACGACCCACGGGTCGTTGCGTTGGCCAGCGACCGGTCATGGCCCGCTGTCACCTGCCCGGTTCTGTCGCTCGACGATCCTACCGGCATTGCGACCTTCATCCTACGGCACTGCGCCTTACATGCCTGCACCGGCACAGCGGCGAGGAAACCCTGAGATGGCGCAGCTTGGAAACGATTGTTTCGCCCCTGGAAGCGGCTTGATGACGGCCGCCGACGCCCTGGCGTTGATCGAAACCCAACTCGAACCGGTGGTCGGCATCGAACGCCTGCCGCTTGGGCAGGCGCACAGCCGCATCTTGGCTGAAAATCTCACCGCGCCGGGCAACGTGCCGCCGCACGATAACGCCGCGGTGGACGGCTACGCCTTTCGCTCCGAAGACCTTCGAGCCGGCGCCTCGACCGTTCTTGGTGTTACCGGCCGGGCAACCGCGGGCCATCCGTGGGTAGCCAATGTCCCGCCCATGGGCGCCGTGCGCATCTTTACCGGCGCCGTAATGCCGACGAACCTCGATACCGTCGCGATGCAGGAGGACTGCCACCAGGACGGCGACAACGTCACCATCCCGCCGGGTCTCAGCCCCGGAGCAAACCGCCGCCGGGCCGGCGAGGACATGGCGGCCGGTGCGACCATCTTGCGCGCGGGACAGATCCTACGACCCCAGGATATCGGACTCGCTGCGGCCGCCGGCCACGCCGATCTTGCGGTCCGACAAAGGCTCCGTGCCGCGGTCTTCTCGACGGGCGATGAGATTGTCGAGCCCGGCAAGCCGCTCCGGCCTGGCACCATCCACGATGCCAATCGCTACGCGTTAACGGCCTTACTCCAGGGCATGGGCTGCATCGTCGAGGACCTCGGGATTCTGCCCGACCAGGGCGACGCGATCGCCGGTGGTCTGGCGCAGGCGATGACCCGCAACGACCTCGTCATTACCTCCGGCGGCGTTTCCGTGGGCGACGAAGACCATGTTCGGGACGCCGTCGAAGGACTCGGCAGCCTGCATTTCTGGCGATTGGCGATCCGGCCCGGACGGCCGCTCGCGCTCGGCCACATCGGCGATACCGCATTTGTCGGCATTCCCGGCAATCCTGTGGCGGTGATGGTGACGTTTCTGATGTTCGTGCGCCCCATCATCCATCGATTGGCCGGCGCCACACCGGTAACGCCACGCCGATTCCCGGTCTCCGCCGATTTCGCGTGCGGCAAGAAACGGGGACGGCGCGAATGGGTGCGGGTCCGGCTCCAACCGACTGTGGGCGGATATCCGGTCGCGCACCGTTTCGAGCGCGACGGCGCGGGGATCATGACATCGATGGTCGAGTCCGACGGGTTGATCGAACTTAGCGAGGATAGGTCGGCCATAGCGCGGGGGGACATCCTGCCGTTCATTCCCTATAGCGAGGTGTTACCTTGAAGGTGCTCTATTTCGCTTGGCTTCGCCAACGGGTTGGCATGGCCGAAGAAACCGTCGAGGTACCGGACGATGTCACGACGGTCGGCGCGCTGCTGGCATGGCTCCGTCAACGCAGCGACGCCCATGCGACAGCGCTCGCCGACCTGTCGGTCGTCCGTGTAGCGGTGAACCAGGAATATGCCCGCGACGACGACCCGGTGGCCGACGGCGATGAGGTCGCGTTGTTTCCGCCGGTGACGGGAGGTTGACGTGATCCGGGTTCAGCGGGAAGACTTCGACATCGGCGCGGAACTCGACGCGCTCACCGCTGGCAACCGCCGCATTGGTGGCATTGCGACCTTCATCGGCACCGTGCGCGACCTTGCCGACGGCAGGGACGTTGCAGCGATGACCCTGGAACACTATCCCGGCATGACGGAAAAACAGCTCGCAGCGATCGAACGGGAGGCTTGCCGGCGGTGGCCGCTGGAATCGACTCTGATCATTCATCGCTACGGTCGCCTAGAACCTGGCGCGCGCATTGTCTTGGTCGCGACGACATCGGCACACCGCGCTGCCGCGCTGGAATCGTGCGCATTCCTGATCGACTGGCTGAAAACCAAGGCGCCGTTCTGGAAACTGGAAGACACCGACACCGGCGAGCAATGGGTCGATGCGCGCGATACCGACGACGCCGCGGCGGCGCGGTGGGCGACCCCGCCGAAGGCGTCACCGACCCGTCGCTAGCGACGGCCGGACCAAACAGCCCGACCGTCAAGACCCGCGAGCAATACTTACTCGGCGGCGACAGCTGCTTGCAGTGGCCGGCCCCGAACGGTGTTCTCGTAGTCCGCCATCAACGTCTGCGTAATAGCGCCCACGGTAAAGGAATGATCGTCGATCGATCCCACCGGCGTAACCTCCGCGGCCGTGCCGGTCAGGAATACCTCCGAGGTCTTGCTCAGTTCCTCGGGCGCAATGATCCGTTCGACCACCTCGTAACCCCGATTTTTTGCAAGCGCGATAACGGTCTGACGGGTAATGCCATCGAGGAAGTTGCGCGGCGTCGGCGTGTGCAGAACACCGTCTTGGACCAAGAAAATATTGGCGCCGGTCGATTCCGCGATATTCCCCTGCCAGTCCAACATTAGCGCATCGTCATACCCTTGCCGTTCGACTTCGTGCTTGGAGAGGGTACAAATCATATAGAGGCCGGCCGCTTTGCTTTTGCAGGGTGCAGTGTCGGGCGCCGGGCGCCGCCACGGGCCGGTCTTGAGTCGGATACCCTTGAGACGCTGTTCCGGGTTGAAGTAGGACGGCCACTCCCATCCCGCGATCGCAACATGAATCTTGGATTGTTGGGCGGACACACCCATCATTTCGGAGCCACGCCACGCGACAGGACGCAGGTACCCATCGCGGAAACCGAGCTCTTTGACAACATCGCGGCACGCCTGATCGATCGCCGCCACCGAGTAAGGGATCTCGAAACCGAGCAGCTTTGCAGAACCATGCAGGCGTTCGGTATGTTCGGTGAGCTTGAAGATTTCGCCTTCGTAGACTCGTTCCCCTTCGAAGACCGCGCTAGCATAGTGCAGCGCGTGGGTCAGGACGTGGACCTTCGCGTCACGCCATGGCACGAGGCTTCCGTCGAACCAAATAACACCGTCACGATCATCGAATGGAACAAGGGACATGGCGCCACCGCTTGATGATTAATTATGTAACCCGTTCGGGCACATTCTTGTAACAATGTAAGTTATATATGTCAACATGGCTGACGTAAAATCATCTATCAACCCCTTGTTCCTGCGCGACGAAGAGCTCCGACAGGGGATCGAGCTCCTGTTCTACGCCTATCGCGACTTCACCAACGAGCCCGATTCGATCTTGGCGGAGTACGGGTTCGGACGGGCGCACCATCGGGCGATCCATTTCATACAACGTGATCCGGGCATGACGGTCGCGGCCCTCCTCGCCATCTTGCGCATCACCAAACAAAGCTTAAGCCGTGTGCTGGGACAGCTTGTCGCTGAGGGCTATGTCGAGCAGCGTAAGGGTTTGCGCGACCGCCGGCAGCGTCTGCTCTATCTCACTGAGAAGGGCCGCGAATTGGAGCGGCGCGTGTCCGAGGCGCAACGGGCCCGGGTTGCACAGGCCTACCGCGAAGCCGGCGCCGAGGCGGTGGAAGGTTACCGTAAGGTACTCCTCGGACTGGTCGACGCCCCCGACCGCGCCGCCGTTCTCAAAGCGGTTCAGAAAAACTGAGATGAACGAATCGACAGCGGTGCGCCACCTGCTCGTTGTGGACGACGACCGGCGGATTCGCGAGCTGCTGCAAAAATACCTGATCGAGCATGGCTACCATGTGACGACGGCGGCAGACGCCCTAGAGGCGCGCCGGCGGATGACCGGCTTCGACTTCGACCTCTTGATTGTCGACGTCATGATGCCGGGCGAAGACGGTCTTACGCTGACCAAAGACCTGCGCACCAAAACCGATGTGCCGATCCTCGTTCTGACCGCGCGCGGCGAACCTGAGGACCGGATTGCCGGGCTCGAGTCCGGCGCCGACGACTATTTGCCGAAACCGTTTGAGCCGCGGGAACTGCTGCTGCGTGTGGCGTCGATCCTTCGGCGGTCGGCCGGACCCCCGCCGCCGCTCGCCGGGCTGTCGTTGGGTAGTTTCTATTTCGACCTCAAACGCAACGAACTGCGCAACGGCGATAAGCCGGTGCGCCTGACATCGACCGAGACCGGCCTCTTGAAGATATTCGCCGGGCAACCGGGACAAACGATTTCCCGCTACGTCCTGTGCGACGCCTTGGGCGTCAGCGACAGAACCGTCGACGTACAGGTCACGCGACTACGGCGAAAGATAGAAGACGATCCGCGGGTGCCCCGCTACCTGCAAACGGTCTGGGGTGAAGGCTATGTCCTGCGGCCGGACTGAACCGATACTTCAATGCTGAAGCGAATGCTTCCCAAGACGCTGCTGGGCCGCTCGATTGTTATCGTCGTCGCCCCTGTCGTGCTGTTGCAGGTCATCCTGGCCATCGTGTTCTTCGACAACCATTGGGACACCGTGACGCGCCGTCTGTCGCTGGGCGTCGCCGGCGATATCGCCCTGATGATTCGACTGCTGGACGGCGCCGACGACGCTACCCAAGCGCAAATTCTGGGCCTCGCACGAACCTATCTGGATATCGATGCCGGCGTGATTCCGCAGGAAGTGCTGCCGCCTTCGGTGACCCGCAACCAGCCTGTGTTCAACATCCCCGACCGCATGCTGCACCGCGCGCTCGGCGAGCGTCTGTTTCGGCCCTATGCCATCGACACCGCGAACTTCGGCGATCGGGTTCAAATTCTGGTGCAACTCCCCGACGGCGTGCTGCGAATCCTCACGTCGCGCAAACGGCTGGACAGCACCACAACGACGATCTTCGTCCTGTGGATGGTCGGCTCTTCGCTGATCCTCCTCGGCATTGCGATCGTGTTCCTACGCAACCAAATGCGTCCGATCTACCGCCTCGCCGATATGGCGGATGCCCTAGGAAAAGGACGCGAGGCCGGCGACATCCGCCCTTCGGGCGCGAGCGAGATCCGCTTGGCCACGCGCGCCTTCATGGCGATGCGCGACCGGCTCAGGCGCAGCGTCGAGCAACGTACCGAGATGCTGGCCGGCGTATCGCACGACCTCCGGACGCCGCTCACGCGCGTGAAACTAGAACTCGCCTTGATCGGCAAGCAGGTCGATGTGACCAACATCGAAGCCGATATCCGCAGCATGGAACAAATGATCGAAGAGTACCTGTCGTTTGCTCGCGGCCAGGACGCGGAACGCCCTATCCAAAGCGATGTTGCCGTCCTTCTCGGAGAAGTTGTCGAGGAGGCGCATCGGCAAGGCCACGACGTCACGCTCACGGTAGGTCCGAACCTCGCCATGCCGATCCGGCCCAACGCCTTCAAGCGTTGCCTGACCAACCTGATCGACAACGCGATGCACCACGGGGTGCCCGGCACCGGTAGGCCCGCGCACGTCGAAATCGGTGCGACTCGCTACCCGACGCATGTGGAGGTCACAATCGACGACGACGGCCCGGGGATCCCCGCCCCATTGCGCGACGACGCCTTCAAGGCCTTTTGCCGCCTCGACGATGCCCGGCGTACCGATACCGGCGGGGTCGGGCTAGGTTTGACGATCGCCCGCGACGTCGTACGCAGCCACGGCGGCGATCTGATCTTAGAGGACTCGCCGTTAGGCGGCTTGCGGGCACTCCTGCGGTTGCCGATCTAGACCGTCTAGAACAACCGGCCACCATTCGGCACTTCGGAATCGACTCCGATGAGGCAGATAGCCCCAGCGGCATCGGGGAATCCTAGTACGAGCACCTCCGAGCGCAACGGGCCGATTTGGCGAGGCGCGAAATTGACGACCGCGGCAACCTGGCGACCAATCAACTCCGCAATGCTGTAGCGGACCGTGATTTGCGCGGACGAACGCTTGATCCCGATCGCAGGACCGAAATCGACCCGCAATTTGTAGGCGGCGTTACGCGCTTCGGGAAAGGGTTCGGCGGAAACGATCGTACCGACGCGAATATCGACCTTGTGGAAATCCTCGACTGCGATCTCCGGCTCGGGCGTCCCGCTCACTCGGCCAGTTCGCGCGAGCGTGCTGCCGCGGCCAAGATGGCTCTGGTCATTACGCCCTGTAGACCGTCCTCGCCCATCAAGACGGCCAAAGCTGCCGCCGTGGTGCCGCCCGGACTGGCAACGTTCGCGCGCAAGGTTGCAGGACTGGATTGGTCCGCCGCACTGAGGGCAGCGGCCCCCTCGACGGTTAGGCGTGCAAGGCGCGCGGCGAGTGCAGGAGGCAGACCTGCGTCGACACCGGAGGCAGCGATGCATTCGATCAGGTAGAAGACATAGGCCGGGCCGCTACCCGACACGGCGGTAACCCCATCCATCAACGCTTCGTCGTCGATCCAGTCGACGGCGCCGACCGCCGCCATCAGGCTCTCGGCGAGCGCCCGATCGGCCGCCGTCGCCACATCGTTGGCGCAAAGAACCGTGATCCCGCGGCCAATCGCTGCCGGGGTGTTGGGCATAGCCCGAACCAAAGAGGCCTTGACGGACAAATGCTCGGCAAAAAAGGCCAACGGCTTGCCCGCAGCGATCGATAGGAACGTCGTCGTGGACCCGGCGAAACGGCGATACGGGGGAACGACAACCGGCATAACCTGGGGTTTCACCGCGAAGACAACGACCCGGGGCGAGACGTCCGGGGCCAGGGCCGCAATGTCGGGGACAATACGAACGCCGTGTTGGCGACCTACCGCTCCGTTGGCCTCTGTCGGTTCAACCACCAGGACATCGGCGGAATCGATACCCCGTGACAACCAACCGGCAAGCAACGCCGCGCCCATCTTGCCGCAGCCGACCAGTAGAATGGGACCGTCGAGCGTGTCCATGGCGGTGCCGGTTAGGCTTCGCCTTCGGTTTCGAGCATCGCCGCGGCGATTGCCTCGTTGGGCCCCTTGCCGCCCCACAGGACGAACTGAATCGCCGGGTAAAACCGTTCGGACTCGCGCAGGCCTGCTTCGACCACATCTTCGAGCTGCGCACTGGTCGCTTCGGCGCCGCCGGAGAAGACCAGTGCGTGGCGGAACATGAGGAGACCCTCGTGCGCCCACAGATCGAAATGACCGAGCCAGAGCTTTTCGTTCATCAACGCCATGAGCGTGTGGACCGCACTGACCTTTTCCTTGGGGACTTTCAGATCGAAGGCACAGGAGAATTGGAGCGCTTCGTGCTCCTCCCGCCAGGCAAACCATAGATGGTAACGGGTCCAACTTCCTTCGACGCCGACGTTGAGTTCGTCGTCGGCGTGGCGGTCGAACGGCCACTCGTTGGCGGTGACAATCTGTTCAATGATATCGAGTGGATTGCCGACCGACGCAGCGTCGTGGGTCATCAGCATGGTCATTCGCGGCTCCCCTGCACTAGCGCTTGGCCCGGAGCCCGCCGCGGAATGGCCGGGCAATTTTGTTTCGCTCCGAGGCTCCCAATCGCACGATCTAGTGTCTCTTGCAGTCGGTAACCCAAGATGTATGCCAAAGGCGTGGACTCCGCGTCAAGCGGCGTTTCTTAGATTCTCGTTTTGAATCAATAGGCTGTGGGTAGTTTCTCGACTCGACAGAAAAACACTTTTGCGAGTCGTCTCAATGCGTTAGCGATTCGGGATCACACGATCGTGGTACGGCGGTGGCTTTTTTATCCACAACTATTTTGCCACCGTGCCGATGGACCAGCGAAAGGACCAAAATA
Organism: uncultured Alphaproteobacteria bacterium; assembly: GCA_964350495.1. Taxonomy (GTDB): domain Bacteria; phylum Pseudomonadota; class Alphaproteobacteria; order SHVP01; family SHVP01; genus CALJDF01. The sequence goes on along the minus strand of CAYGKG010000018.1, from coordinate 1,982 downwards.
CGTGGCCAAGAAACGAAAGAAAAAGGGACGCCACCAACAGTCCCAACAAACCGCCGCAACGCCCGGACACCGCCGCAGGCGTGGGCGCTTCCTGGGCCTCAAGACATGGGAGCTAGGAATCATCGGAGTCGTGGCCGCTTTGGTCATCTGGGCGGTCGCCACCGAGATTTCCGGGGGCATCGACGAGACCGCATTTCTACAGCTCGCAGATCAAGGGCGCGGAAACCTCGGCGCCGTGGTTACGGTACCCGACGGTGGCAATGCCCACGTGGCGAATGCGACCTATTCGTCCGACTATCCGACGACCGGTCCCCACAACCCCAATCCGCTAGCCCCGGGGTTCTATTCCCGCGAACAACCGTTGGACCGGCTGGTGCACTCACTCGAGCACGGCATCGTGGTGATCTACTACGACGAACCGGATGACGAGACACTGGATCAACTGCGTGACTGGTCCACGCTCTATCGCGGACCTTGGAGCGGGGTGATCGTCACAAAGAAGCCTGGCCAGGGAACGGGCGTCGTCCTCGCGGCGTGGCGCAACCTGTTACGGCTGGAACCCTTCGAGCCGGCCACGGCGGCAGCCTTCGTCGACCGCTTTCGGGGTCGCGGGCCGGAAAACCCGGTCCGATGACGGCATCAGGCGGTGGGTGGTTCTTTGGCTAGCTTTACCGCCGGTTTTGACGCCTTCAGCGCGGCCTCGAGCGTTTTCACGCGCGCGGCCAGGGACTCGTTTTCTTCGCGGGCCTTTTGCGCCATCGCGCGAACGACCTCGAATTCCTCGCGGGTCACCAATTCCATCTCGCCCAACCAGCGATGGATTTGATCTTTGAGTTTCGCTTCGATTTCCTCGCGAATGCCACCTACGGCGCTGAGTGCGCCCCCGGCGACGCGGGCCAAATCGTCAAAAATCGGATTGTTGGGTTGCATCGCTTCCTCCGTAGGCCTGGGAGACTATAGAGCCGTGGACATCTCAGGTGAAGCAACCCCCTTTCCAGCAACCCACACCGCCGGATCACTTGGTTTCGTCCTGGGGTTTACCTATTTTCACACGAGCACGACCCTGCCCCGCCACTCCCCACAGAGCGAGCGCCGATGATTCTGAGCGCCCTTCCCTTCCCTACCATCGACCCGGTTCTCATCGCAGTCGGCCCGTTCGCGATCCGTTGGTATGCCCTGGCGTACATCGCCGGGATCGTTCTCGCCTGGCGGCTGGTGCTGTGGCTGATCGACCGCGGCAACGGCGCGTGGAGCCGTAAAGACGCCGACGACTTCGTGGTGTGGGCCACGGTGGGCATCATCTTGGGGGGGCGACTTGGCTACGTGCTATTCTACAAGCCCGAGTACTATCTTTTTCATCCCCACGAGATTCTCTTCATCTGGCAGGGCGGCATGTCGTTCCACGGCGGCCTCCTCGGGGTCACCGGCGCGATTGTCCTATTTTGTCGCAAGCGTGGCCGCAATCTCCTCGCAGTCGCCGATACGATCGCGGTGTCCGGCCCGATCGGTCTCTTTTTCGGTCGCATTGCCAACTTCATCAATGCCGAGCTGTACGGACGTACGACCGATGTGGCATGGGCGGTGGTCTTCCCGAACGGCGGGCCGCTGCCCCGTCACCCGAGCCAGCTTTACGAGGCAGGCCTTGAGGGGATCGTGTTGTTCGCGATTATGTGCTTTCTCTATTTCGGGACCACGGCGCGGTATCGACCAGGCTTTCTGACAGGTGTTTTCGTATCGGGGTATGCGACCGCACGAATGTTCGTCGAACTCTTTCGCGAACCCGACGCCCACCTCGGCTTCATTGCCGGCGGGATCACGATGGGTCAGATCCTTTCGCTCCCATTGCTCTTGTTCGGCCTTTTCTTGATTGCTCGAGCGCTGGGCCGTGCGCCCACGGTGCCTAGCCCGCGGTGACCGACACGCCGCTCGGCGAGCACCTACGCCGGCTGATCGTGGGCCACGGTCCCATCTCGGTCGCACGC
>CAYGKG010000017.1:0-42129 GCA_964350495.1 uncultured Alphaproteobacteria bacterium | reverse complement strand
CCACCGAGGAATCGACACCGCCCGACATGGCGACGACGACGCGGGTCTGCGCGGGCGGTTTGGCGAACCCAAGGCTATTCACGGGATGGGGCGTGGCAGCATTCATGGGGCGGAATATAGGGTTTCCGCCAGCCGCGGCAACCGATGGTCGGACCTGCCCGTTAACCCCGCCTTAACCACGCCGCAACGACACTGGTTCGGCGAACAGCCCCAACGAGGCCGTCATCCCGCGCCAACCCGGCGCGCGCGGTCTCCTGGTAGGCGTAAAGACCGAATCCGGCGTGACCGGCCCAAGGGAATACAGCTTATGACCGTGACCCCTCCAGAACGCGCCCAGATCGGTTCCAAACCGGACCGATCGATCGCCCTGTCCGATCCCGGTGCGCTTAAACAGGCGGGGCAAGACGCGCTGGAACAGGGCAACCTGGCGTTGGCCGAACTTGCTTTTTTGAAGCTGAGCGCCGCCCATCCCAGCGCCGCAACCCACGCCCAGGTCTACGAGGTCGCCGCCGCCCGCACCCACTACGCCCTGGCGCGGCGGGCCCTTGAGGCTGTCGTCGACTGCGAACCCAACAACGCGGCCGCGCTGGAACAACTCGCTTTGCTGCGGGCCGGGACCGGCGATGCGACGGGCGCCGTCGATGCGCTGCGCCGCGCCTTGATGATCGACCCCAAGAACCCGGCCCTGGCGACCGCCTATGCGGTCTGGTTGCAGGGTTCCCCGGACCACCTACACGAGGTGCCGGACCTGCTGGTCAGAGCCGCCGGCCTGGACCACGACGGGACCCATCTAGAACAAATCGTCGATGCATTGATCTACCAGCAGCGCTACCAGGACGCCGAGCACTACATCGGGGTCATCCAAACCCACACCGGCGACCTGAGCCTACCGATGATGCGCTACCTTGGCGTCGCCCTAGCGGGACAGGGCCGTCCGGACCAGGCGCGCGAGGTCTTTCACGCCGCGATCGATGCTTGCAATGCCGCCCTTCCCGCCAAACCACCGTCGGAAACCGAGTGGCGCGCGATGGAAGATTCCGAAAGCACGCGCGCGTTCGAACTCTATGCCTTTCGCGCCCGACTCGAACACGAGGGCGGCCAATCGGCGAGCGCGTTGGGCACCTACGCCATTCTGCACAATGCCGGTGCCGCGCGTCGCCTCGCCTATCCCGATACTGCCTCCTCGGATACGGCCGCCCGGCTCGAAGACTTGCGCCGCCTGGTCGGTGGCCGCGACCTTGTGTTGCTTTGCCACGGCCATTCGGTGGGCGATTTCGGTGCACGAATTGGGGACCTGGGCAATCGCAAGCCGGTGTTTGCCAGTCTCAACCAGTTCGGTGTCATCGAGCGCGAGATCTTGGAACCCGGACAACGCGCGCTCGATGTCGTCCTTGCCCTCGGGGCCGGCAGCATTCGCAATAACCTAGCGCACCTGAAACCGTTCTTGCAGCAGGCCCGCCCGACGATGGCAATCACATCGCCCGTCGCTTTAGCGGCCGCCTTCGACCCTGAAAGCCGCGCCGCGTTCCTCACGGTCAACGGCCCTCGGATTTTGTCTACGGCTGGAAACGCCCTGCGCAGCGTCACGCCCGACGATCCGCTCGGGATGATCCATGAGGGCACCCTGCTCGCCGCCCTACCGTTGTTAGTCGCGGCCAAGCCCAAGCGGGTGTTTGTGATCGGCGCCGACTATGGCGTTTCGGCCGACAAGGGGACCTCCCATTTCGCCGGCCAATCGGGCTCTGGCAGCATCCGGCCCGGCGCCGACGTCACGGTATTCGGCAACAGCGCACAACGGCGCGAGAACTTCGAAACCGCGATGCGCAGTGATGCCGCGATCTGCGACCGCGACCTTACCTTTCAGATTAACGCGACCGCCACCCTGCACGGGTTCGCACCGCCGCCCGTGTTCAATGTTTCAACCTGCAGCCGGCTCCAAAGCCTGCCGAAGATTTCGCTGGGCGACTTCTTCAAGATGCTAGATTGACACGACCGTTCCGCCAGGTTGGAGCGGCCACGTCCAATCGAATCATTCGTTACACGGAATCAGCCAGGAGTCGCCCGGCCTAGCCGTTCGCTGCGATCGCGACATCCGTCTGCGATCGCGGTGCATCCGTGCGGCGCAACGCCGCGACAATCGATCCAAGCCGACGGGCGCGCCGTAGCGGGAACTCGACTCGATTGCGAAGCTGCACCATCAACCCCTCGTCTTGATAGAGCAGGAAGTCGTCCTCATGGACCGGGCACTGCGCCAGATCGTCCCGGCTGATTTCGACGAACGTGCCTCCGATCGCGGTTGCCGCGGCTTGGCCGATAACGCTGCACGTTGGGTCGGCCACGCCCAGAATCCGGCGCACCGGTTGCACCGTTGCGATCAATCCGCAGATGCTCTCGACCAGCATGTCGTCGAAGTGGGCGCGTTCAAGCGTTCGGAGTCCCGCGCGCGCGTCCTCCGGGCGATAGACGGCTGCACGCTGCAACAGCGTGCGGGCGTGGAGGAACTCTCGGTTGTCGATCGCCCGTTGCGCCGCGTTGAGGTATTGCTCGGCCAACGCCCGGGTCGCCAAAACCGTGCCCGTGGCGGTGTCGAGATCAGGAAAGCGGCTCAGAAAGAGTTCATAGTCGGCAAGATAACACTGCAGGATGTCGGGCCGGTAGAGTCGGTGCGACTCCTGTCCAGGGTGTCGCGTAACACGAACGATCGGCTCGGGACTGAACACCAGGCGCCCGGTCTCCGCAAATAGGGCAGCGCCAAAGAAGTCGAACGCATACTGGTGCTGCACGGGCAAATGGCTGTTGCGGAAGCCCTCCACGCGAAAGATCGGCATCTCCGGCGTCTTATGTTCGGCATACAGCTGCAACAGCTCGGCGTGGCCGATGGTGGTTTCCCGAGCAAACGCCGCGTGGCTGGTAATGACCGAGCGCGTGTCCGGATCCCATTCCTGCCACGCGCCGTAGACGGCACTAATCCCGGCATCGCGGTTCATCAAAGCGATCGCATGGGCGATTCCCTCCTCGACGAGCGCATCGTCGTCGGCTGCGTACATCGCGAACGTACCAGTCGCAAGATTGCACGCCGCGATCATGGTCTCGTAGAAATTCAGAGGCTGCGGCTGGCGCACATAGAAGAGATTCGGCATTCGTTCGCTGAAGCTATCGACAACCTCCGGCGTGTCATCGTCCGAGCAGTTGTCGGACACGACAATCTCGCAGTCGAGCCCAAAATCGGCCAGATGGGCAAGGTGCCGGCGCAGGTGCTGGGCACGATTGCGCGTTGGGATACAAATGCTGAGACTCGGCATGTTAGTTGAAGGTCGTATTCGCCATGGCCAACACACCATCGCCGGTACGCAAGATACCGTCGGGACTGGAATAGGTGCTCTCAGGCTCCCAATCGATATGAACGTCGAACCCGTTGTCGCGGAACAGCGTTCCGAGGGTACGATGCAACTCGACCCCGTGGGTGCCCAGGTGAATCCACCCGACCCGACCACGCAACAGATCCATAAACGGCGGTAGCACTTGCAGTTCGGTCGACTGGATATCGATCTCCAGGTAGTCGACATGGTCCTGCGGACCGATTACGTCGGCCAGCGTCACGGCACTCGACATTCGTAACTCAGCATTCACGTCTGTGCCCCCAAGGCTCTGAAAAAGGCCACTTCTCCCCTCGGTCAAAAGTCCCGCGAGAACCTTTTCCGCATGTCCGCCTTCGAGGACATGATGGAGAATCGTCTGGGTGTCCGACACCTGGGTCAACGCCCGTGCCGCGCCCGTTCGCGTCGGCGAAACCGGAAACAAAACCGGTCTGTTGTCGGCCGCGATCGCGGCGTTGATTAGCGTTAGTGCCGACATGGGCACACCGTTTTCGGCGAAATGCTCGTGCACCATCGCGCACATGAATGGATCGGCTTCGACCCCGATCAAGCGATAGGGCATCGGACGGCGCGCGCGCAACATGCAAACAGCATCGACCATCGGGCCGCCATAGTGGGCGCCCAGCGAAACCATCGTGTAGCGTTCCTGCGCACGGTCGATCGACTTGAGTATCGAATACCACTCCGCGAACCCCTCGCCGTCCGATAGATCGGGCCGACGGGTTTCGACTTGGCCGGCGGGGCGTCCCGAATCGACGTCGCGCGGGAACAGGCCGCCCATAAAGCTGCGCACACGGCCAGCATCGACGGCGCCGGACCAGGGCACAACATCGTCAAAGGCATTCTGTAGCCGGGAGACAGTGGCGCGCCCTACCGGCCGGGCCATCCGCGCCGCGATTTCGTTCATGGCGACACCGCCAAGCGATGACTGCTGGAATCACGCCACAACGCAATCACATCGGATCCCCGTATTGGGTCAGGTAGTTCTCGACCTTGTGACGCAAACTCGCCGTATTGGTGTCGAGCACGTAGGTGCAGGTTTCGCATTCCGTTTTCAGGTCGCCTGTCAGCAAGGTGCGCCGCCAGTCCTTCATTTCGTCGGAATTGATCACGTCGGCGATCGGCTTCCCAGTCACGTTGTCGACAAATGTACCCTTGACGATGCAACACGGCGGGACATCGCCGTTCCACAGAACGTAGAAGAAGTCCCACGGCATGATGCAATCTTTGGTGCGCCGGGTGCCGGGCGGGTAGGTCGGAACGCCTTCTCGCGCGGCCTTGTCGCCGTTCATCCCGGCATCGATCTCTTCGAGTATGTCGGGCTGGATGGACAAAGCGATTCGGTTGCCGGCGATATCGACCGCCTTGCGCATTGCCTGAACTGCCTTGTGCAGCCCGGCATCGTCCAAGCTTCGGATTTGATACACTTGGGTGGCGTTAGGATTGTCCCGTAGATCGTTGAGGCCGCCCGATACCTCCTCCAGGTCGACGAAGCGGACCAACGAGACCTGGGCGAAACCGTTGGCAATGGCAAAGGCAACGGTCTTGTCGACATGCCCAATGTTCTTATCGTGCAGCACGACGTTGCAGACGAATTCGGGGATTTTCCGTCCCATCAGAACCGCCCGGGCGCGTACCAACTGCATGTTCAGAATGATGGTGCGCAGATCGGCACGGTAGCGGATCTTCTTCAGCAAGGCCGCATCCGAAGTGTCCAGGCTAATCAAGATTTGCCGGAACTGTGAAAAGACATCGACCTCTTCGTCCGAGAAGATGCCCTTGGAAAAATTACTGATCGTACGAAGGTCGATCTTCATGTCGAGGAGGCGGCGGGCAACCCCGGTCCAGGCGGGAAACATCGTGATCTCGGCATCGCCGGACATGGTCACATAGTCGACAGGGAATTCGCGCAGGAACTCGACGATGCGCTCGATCAACTCTGGTTCGGCATCCTTCCCGCGTCGGGAAAGGGGCGCGAAATGGCAGTAGACACAGGCGAGGTTGCACGAGGTCGTGAGTTCGACGCCCATCTGCCGAAGTCGCCGGATGCGAAGCAACCGGTCGGGAATATCTACCGACTCTGCGGTCAGCTTCCTGGTTGCTGGAAAAACCGACTCAGAATCGGCGTTTGCACGGTCTGTCATGGTACCTCGTCAGCTAGCGGCGCCGGCCACGAGCTGAGGCTGTGGCGACTCTGTTGAAATAAGGGCGGATTCGTCGAGATAGTCTTCGACCGACAAGTCGTTTACGGGTTCAATTAGGGCAGCGCGTTCTAGCGACCCAAGGGTTCTGTACTTTCGTACCCAGAAACCGAATCGATCTGAAAGGATGTCGCGAAAGGCGTCGTCTGCGCCGATGACGAGATCGTCCGGCGAGAGCCGCACATCGAGAATCTCGTCGCGGGTACCGGTGAGCACCACCTCATCTTGGCGCATTGCGCAGAGCAGTTCTCGAACCCTTTCGGACTCCGGACCGCTTTCAATAAACACCCGATCGACCGGAGTCATCGACGACATCAATGCCGCGATGCTCTCCGCAATGAAATGGAGGCGATGCGTCCTCCAAATCGCTTCTAGGCGCTTGTCCGCTTCTTCCGGCATATAGACGCGAGCACGCAACAAGAGATCGCGTGCCATGAGGAAGGCACCTCGCCCGACCGCCCGCTCGGCTGCAACAATGTATTGCTTGGCCAGGACATGCATCACCATTTGTGGGCCGACCCCGTCGCGGAATGGACCGAACTGCGAGAAAAAAAGTTCGTAGTCGGCCAGGTAGCACTGAAGAATGTCCGGCCGGTAGAGAGCTTGGGACTCTTGCTCGGCATGAAGCGTGACCCGAACCGTCGTGTCGGGAATCATGAAAAGGTCGCCGAATTTCGTCAGCATTGCCGCACCGTAGAAATCGAAACCGTACTGATGCTGAAGCGGTAAGTGCGATTTGTGTAGAACCTCGGTTCGCATCACCGGCAATTCGGGCGTCGAGGCATTGAGGTACCAGTGGATCAGATCCCGTTGCGTTACTCGTGTCTCATGCGAAACCCCGGCCGCCTTGAACGCGGGTTGCTTTCCCTCCGGCCTCCAGCCTTCCCACGCGCCATAGACTGCGGATATCGTCTGGTCGCGATCGAGATGGGCGACCGCCCGCAAGAGACCCTCTTCGACGACAAGGTCATCGTCCGACGTACATAAGGTGTAAAGACCGCTGGCGTTGTTGACAGCCGCCGTTTGGGTTTCGAAAAAGTTGAGCGGCTTTGGTTGGCGCACGTAGACCAAGGCCTTCAGTTCGCTGCGATATGCGGCAGCGACGGTTGCCGTATCGTCCTCCGAGCAGTTGTCGGAAACCACGACCTCATAATCCAAATTCTTGAAGGTAGAGATGTGGCGAAGATGGCGGGCGAGAAAGAGCCGGCGATTTCGTGTCGGAATGCAAATGCTGATTTTCGGCCGATGCACGTTGGCGTCTCCAAGTAACGATACACGCCAAAATAGTGCTTTCATGTTTAACAGACTGTTAAGAATAGCTGTGCCTTCATAGGGGCGCGCGGCAGAACGCTGCGCACTTTTGTGAGGAAGCGGTGTCTCTATCCACACATCCGATTAGGCAGGCAGTTATTCTGGCGGGGGGCCTGGGAACAAGGTTGCGCCCGCTGACCGCCGAGCGCCCGAAACCGATGATCGAGGTCAACGGTCGCCCCTTCCTCGACTATCTGTTCGACCTGGTGCGGGAGCAAGGGATCACCCGCGTCGTGGTTCTCCTCGGATACCGCGCCGACGCCGCGATCGCCCATTACCGGAAACACCCGGTACGGGGCCTCGACGTACAATTCGAAGTGTCGCCGGCGGAAGACGAGACCGGCCGGCGATTGAAGCGCGCCGAGCGCTTCCTGGACGATACGTTCCTGCTGCTCTACTGCGACAACTATTGGCCGCTCAATCTCGACAAAGCGTGGGCAACCCGTGAGGCCACCGGGACACCGTTGCAGATCACGGTCTACCGCAATCGCGACGGTCGAACCCGCGACAACCTGCTGACCGATGAACGCGGCTTTGTCGTCGCCTACGACAAGAGCCGGGCGACGCCGGGGCTCCTCGGCGTGGATATCGGATTCGCCCTGGTCGATCGATCGATCGTCGCGGCGCTGCCCCAGGACAACATATCGTTCGAAGCATACGCCTATCCTCGCGCCGTGGCCGCCCGCACGCTTTCCGCCTTTGCGACGGACCACCGCTACTATTCCATCGGCAGCTTGGAACGCCTGGAGGAGACCGCCCGTTTCCTCCAACGCACGCCTACCGTTCTCCTGGACCGCGACGGCGTACTGAACCGGAAGATGGCCCGCGCGGCGTATGTCTGCGACTGGTCCCAATGGCAGTGGATGCCGGGCGCGCTCGAAGCGCTGGCAAGGCTGCGAGACAACGGCTATCGCACGATCATCGCCACGAACCAACCTGGAATTGCGCGCGGTCACTTATCGATCGAGCGCTTGGAATCAATCCATGACCGCATGCGCATGGACGTTCGCGCCGCCGGCGGCGATATCGCCGCAATCTATCACTGCCCGCACGGTTGGGATGACGGATGCGACTGTCGAAAACCCGCGCCGGGCCTGCTTTTCCAGGCTCAAAAGGACTTCGCACTCGACCTGAGCCGCCACACGTTCATCGGCGACGACGACCGCGACCGTATGGCCGCCGACGCCGCCGGATGTTCATTCATCCAGGTTTCCGATGACCGCCCGCTCGGGCGTGCGGTCGATGAATTGCTCAACCGCGCCGCATAGGAAGGACACCATGCCAGAACGCATCTTGATTACGGGGGTCACGGGATTTGTTGGCTCTCACTTGGCCGATTTGGTTCTCGCAAAGGGATCGGGCTTCGAGCTCTATGCGACTCGGCGCTGGCATTTGTCCCGCCCCGACCATGTCAAACACATCGAGGATCGGATCAACTGGATCGACTGCGACCTTACAGACTCGGTCGGCGTCCGCGACATGATGGAGGCCGTCGCACCCGATCGCATCTTTCATTGCGCAGCGGAGAGTTTCGTCTCGCCTTCCTGGTCGCACCCCCATCGCTATATGACCGTGAACTACGACGCGACCGTCAACTTGCTGGACGCGCTGAAGTATTTCAAATCCGACGCCAAGATTCATTTGCCAGGGTCGGGAGAGGAATACGGCGACATCAGAGAAGACGAACTCCCGATTACCGAAGAAACGGTGCTGCGACCCGTTAACCCCTACGCGGTGAGCAAGGTCGCTCAGGATTTGATCTCCTACGTCTATTTCCGCTCCTACGGGGTCAACGCCATCCGCACTCGCGCGTTCAACCACGAAGGTCCGCGGCGCGAGTACGTCTTCGGCATCCCTTGGTATGCCTACCAAGTCGCCCGAATCGAGGCCGGCATCCAAGTGCCGATCATTAAGGTCGGACACCTCGACGACCGTCGCAACTTCACCCACGTCCAGGACATGGTCGAAGCCTACTGGACGGCAACCGAGAAATGTAGGCCGGGCGAACTCTATTTGATCGGATCGGAGGGCGACGATCGCGTCTTCACGTTCCGCCAAGCCCTGGAAATGCTGATCGGGATGTCTTCCACAAAGTCGATTCGATACGAGACCGACGCCAAGTATGTCCGTCCAACCCAGGTGCCGCGCTTGATTGCCGACACCTCGAAGTTCCGGAATGCGACAGGCTGGGAACCCAAGCTGTCGTTCGAGAAGATTCTATCGGACACGCTCAACTATTGGCGGTGGCGGGTAGCCCAAGACGTGGCGCCGTTGGAGATGGCATCTTGAGCGCCCCATCGCGACGGCCTGTCACCGGCCCTGACGCGACGCTCACCCTAACGGGCGAAAGCGGGGTGCAGACCGTCGACCTCTACTCTGACGAAGGCCTCAAGCTCGTCTCGGACCTTTGGCTGAAGCTCTCAGCCGAATACAAAATTATGTACGAACCGACCTGGCTGGGCCGAAGGATCATTCAGCTGCCGCACGACATCGTGCAGATGCAGGAACTGATCTGGACGGTCCGCCCCGATCTAATCGTCGAGACCGGCGTCGCGCACGGCGGCTCGCTGATCCTGTCGGCGTCCATCCTCGACCTGATCGGGAACGGTAGGATTCTTGGAATAGATATCGACATCCGGTCGCACAATCGAGCCGGCATCGAGGAACACCCACTCGCCCACCGAATCGACCTTCTCCAGGGCAGCTCGATCGATCCGGCAATCGTCAGCGAGGTCACTGCCCGGGCGAAGAGCGCCGGAACAGTCATGGTCGTCTTGGACTCCAACCATTCGGCGGAACACGTCGCGGCCGAAATCGCCGCCTACGCACCCCTCGTCGACGAAGGCAGCTACCTCGTCGTGATGGACGGTGCACAGGGCGACGTTTTCGATATCCCCCGCGGCAACGCCGCCTGGCGCTACGACAACCCGTTGGCGGCGCTGGACGCATTTGTCGCCAGCACCGACGAGTTCGTGATCGACGACCACTTCACCCGCCTGCATGTGACTTCCAATCCTCGCGGTTACTTACGCCGCGTTAAGGCCGCAGCCGTAGGCGCAAGGAAAGCCGCATGAACCTTGCTCTAAGACCGAGTTGCTTGACCGGCCGAACCGAAGATTTCCTCGGCCTGCGGGTCCTCGTCACCGGCGCCAATAGCGGGATCGGACACGCCATCGCACAACGTTTTCTCGACGGCGGCGCGACCGTCGGCGTCCATCACCGCAGCGCGTGCGCGCCCTACAATGGCGCCCACCCCGTCGTCGCGATCGAAGCGGATCTGCGCGATCGCGGCGCGCGGCGCGCGATGGTCGATCGATTCGTCGAAGTCGCTGGCGGAATCGATGTACTGGTCAACAATGCAGGGGCTGTACCGCTCTATGCACCGTTTCCGGATATCGACGACGACACCTTGGCCGAGACATTCGAAATCAACGCGTTCGCGCCGTTTCGTCTGATTGCGGAGGCCTGGCCGCACATGGTGCGTCAACGGGCGGGTCGAATCGTCAATATTGGCACCGCCGCGGTGAAATACGGCGGTAGCCCGCGCGGGGTTCACTACGTCGCGGCGAAGGGTGCGCTCGATGCGATGACCGTTGCCTTCGCCAAAGCCGGCACGACGCTTGGCATTCGCGTGAACGGTGTGCGTTGCGGCGTCGTCGCAAGCGGCATGCACCGCAAGGTCCCCGGCTATACGGACGAGAATTTCGAGGCGCGCGCCGCGCAGGTGCCCGTAGGCCGCGCGGGAAGCACGGAAGAGGTCGCTGCATTGGTCGCCTTCCTTTCCTCGCCCGCTGCCGACTACATCACCGGTCAACTCATCGATATTGCAGGGGGTGACTGATGCCGCGCGCAACCATCTTCGTGACCGGTGCAGAAAGTTTTGTCGGGCGCACCCTGCAGACTGCTTGCGCGGCGGCCGGCATCAGGTTCACCGGCATCGACCTCGCCGGATCGCCACACCCTGACGTCGTCCGCGCCGATATCAGTGACCCCAACCTCGCCGCGCTAATTCCCGTAGGCGTCGATGCGATCGTCCATCTCGCCGCGCTATCGCGCGATACGGATTGCCGCGGTCGCCTTGCCGAGTGTTTGGATGTCAACGTCCAGGGCACCTTGAATGTTCGGGCCGCCGCCAGAACGCGGGGCGCGCACCAGTTCATGTTCGCGTCTTCCGAATGGGTCTACGGCAACGGGCCGTTCGACGCTGCCCGGACCGAGGACTGCCCGATCGATTTCAACGCACTAGCGAGCGAATACGCACTCTCCAAGGCCATCGCGGAAACGGTGCTGCGCCAAGATTGCATCGCCCACGGCGGGGACACGACTATCCTGCGCTTCGGCATCATTTACGGACCGCGCGGCACGAACTGGTCGGCCGTCGAAGCGCTGACCCACGCCGTCGCCACGGAGGACCGGATCGACGTCGGCTCGCTGTCAACGGCTCGGCGCTTCGTTCATGTTACCGACATCGCGGACGCGATTCTTGCAACACTCGGTCGAACCGGATTGGAAACATTCAATGTTCAGGGTCCGGCACTCGCTAGCTTAGGCGATGTGATCGCCGCGGCGTGCGCCCACACCGGGCGATCCCCCGCCGTCACACAAACCTCGCCCACTTCGCCAAGCATCCGCGATATCGATGCGACACGCTTCACCGAAGCCACCGGTTGGGCGCCACGGGTTGGCTTGACCGACGGAATTGCGTCCCTCGGGGCCGCTGTTCTGGCGAGAGCAGCATGAACTTACATCCCAGTCGTTGTCTAATTTGCGGTGCATTCGACTCCGTCGTCGTGCATCACTACGGCAGGCCCGACACCTACGAGCGCGCGGTCGGCGTCGCCGAGGCAAACTTCTCTCGGGCCTGGGTGCGCTGTGGCGGCTGTGGGTTCCACTATTCTCAGTATTCGCGCGACCCGAATGTTCTCGACCGTATCTACGACGAAGCCTACCGGTCTGAAGACGCGCCTTGGCGAGTCCACAGCGTGCGCGAAACATTCGATGCCGTCATCACCCTGCCGCTCGAACGGTCCGAAACGAAGCAGCGAGTCCGCTGGATCAAAGATCGCCTCGACCGGCTTTCGGTCGGTGGCCACGTCTATTTGAACGGCATGCCCTGCAGCTTCTTGGATGTCGGGGGCGCCAACGCAATCTTTGCCCACGAATTTCGCGATCGGCGCTGGCAGCCGCACATTGTCGATCCCAGCACCGCCGGCGCGGCGCTGTGCGCCGACCTCGGCATACCCTATGTGCGCGGCCCGCTGGAAAGCGGTCGCTTCGACCGACGCTTTAACCTCATCACCCTCACTTACGTACTGGAACATTTACGCGACCCCAGCCAAGCCCTGCGCGCGGCGCGCCAGGCGGTAAAGGGCGATGGTGCAATATTCGTCGAAGTCCCCGACGCCGCGTGTTTCGACGTCCGTCCCGCGGACGACGATATCTTCAATGCTTGCCACCTGTGGATGTTCGCGGCAGCCGACCTTTCGCGGTTGCTCTGGGCCAACGGTTTCGAACCTGTCGCAGAGGAACGGGCGACCAGCGTTCGCGGACACGAGGCGTTAAAAGTCCTGGCGGTGCCGGTATGAAACTCAGCACCACGCCGATCGCCGGACTGCACACAATACACCTGGATCGGATCGACGACGAGCGCGGCCATCTGCACCGTATCTTCGATGCGGTCGAGTGGCGTGGCATGACCGGACGGACCTGGCAGTGGGACCAGGTCGTAACGTCCTTCACAAAAGACAAAAACACGCTGCGGGGCATGCACTACCAGCTGCCACCCAATGCCGAAGGAAAATTGGTGACCCCTCTCGCCGGCCGAATGTTTTGGGCCAGCGTCGACGTTCGGCCGGCCAGTCCATCGTTCGGCCATTGGCACGGCATCATACTCTCTCCAGACAGTAATACCGCCCTACTGGCACAGCCCGGCTTCGCCCATGGCTGCCTGTCGCTCAGTACCAGCGTCAGCCTATTGATCCTATCGACGCAAACCCATCGGGCGGCGCAGGGCGCGGGCTTCCGCTGGGACGATCCGACTGTTGGTATTCGCTGGCCCGACCTCGGCGCGCCGCCGTTGTTGTCGCGGGCCCACAAAGACCTCACCTCCTTCAGCACCTTCGCCGCGACGCTCGGCGATTGGGCTCGGGAAAAGGAAGTTGTTCATGCATGAAGATCGCTTTGCGTCGCTCGCCGAACGGGTGCTTGCCGTTCGGCTCGGCCAAATGGTTGTCAACGAACGCAACAAATCCGGCGCGTTCCGAATTCCGATTCATCTCGCCCTGGGCCATGAAGCAATTGCCGTAGCGGTCTCCGATGCAATGGAGGACGGCGATCAGCTGCTCCTGACCCATCGCAATCTGCACTATAATCTCGCGCGCAATCCAAGCCTGCCGGAAAAACTGCGCGAATTCGCGCTCGACCGAACGGGCGGCGCCGGTGGGCTTCTAGGCTGCATGAACTACGCCGATGCGACCGTCGGGGTTTCCTACACATCGAGCATCCTCGCAAACAGCTTAAGCGTTGCACCGGGCGTCGCTCTCGGTCAGGCGGTCTTGGGCCGCAAGGTTGCAACATTCGTCGTTACCGGCGACGGCGCAATTGAAGAAGGGGCGTTCTACGAATCGCTCCTAATGGGTCGATCCGTATCGGCCGCGATGATTGTCGTCGTCGAGAACAACGGATGGTCCCTCGCCACGCGTATCCACGAGCGCCGCGCCCCTATCGCCCTCGAACAAATGGCGGCGGCGCTGGATATCCCGTTTGACCGCTTTCAGGGAAACGATCCGGCGGATTATGCGGAACGTCTCGTTTCCCTCCGTCGAGAAGCCATCTGCGCGCGGCGCCCGGTCTTGCTCGAAGTGTGCGTCAGCACATTGGGCGATTGGCGCCAACCGACCGAAGCCATTCCAGAGGGCAAGTTGATCAATTACCACGCCGGGGTCGCACCCACCGTCGAACTGGAAAAAGGGCCGTTGCTGGCAAATGACGCCGGCGACCCCGTTTACGTTCTGATGCAGCGCTATGGCATCGAGGATTTGGCCGAGCTCACCACCCGGGCCATGGCATCGCTTGGGGAGGTGTCGATATGACCTACGTCAGTCATCTTAACGGATTGATCCGCGACGCCGTCGCGGCGACCCGTAATTCGGTTGTGTTCGGTCAAAACGTCTCGGCCGGCAGTTGCCTCTCGGGATTGACTCGCGGCATCGACGCCACCAACGCCTGCGTCATCAATACGCCGAACTTGGAAAACACGCTGGTCGGGACCGGCTTCGGCCTGATGTTGAGTGGCGTGCCCTCCGCATTCTTCATGAAGCAGCAGGATTTCCTGCTGCTGGGAGTCGATCACTTAGTCAACACCTACAACTTGGTGCGCCGCCAAGATACCGGCCTAGGTTCCTTTACGATCGTGCAGATTGTCGTCGACAGCGGTTTCGAGGGGCCGCAATCAGCCCTGAACCACCTTCCAGACCTCTGCTCCCTCGCCCGCATTGAGGGCTACGCTATCGGCAACGCGCACGACGCCGACATCGTTATCGGCAATCAACTGTTCGCGCCCGGCTTTCGGATCATCAGTGTCAGCCAGCGTCTCTTCAAACGCGACATCCTGCAGTGGACCGGCCCTGCGATCCGCTGCGGCGACGGCACCTTGACCCGCTATGCAAAGGGCCAAGACCTTACAGTCGTGTCGTTGAACTTCGCTTTCGAACAAGCCTTGGATCTATACCGTGCCGCCGAAAACCTTGGCGCGCACGCTTCGCTGTTCTCGTCGAACACCCTGAGCGACACCGATTGGTCGCCCGTCATCGCCGATGCGCATCGGACGGGTCGCCTCGTGATCCTCGACGATACCAAGAGTGGGCGCAGCCCCGGACATATCCTGGCTTTGGAGACCCGCGCCGCCGGCGTGCAGACCGTCATTCACCATCGTCGTACCTTGGACGACGACCATCTCGCACCCCAGTCGGACCGCTTCGAAATCGATGCGGCCCACACCCTGGACGAGTTGGGCCTCATGAATCGCCCCCGCATCTCCCTGTTGAGCGCGTGACCCAGGGAGCGATGACCATGGATGCCCAGCAACAGTACCTCTTCGACCTGCATGGCTATGTCGTCCTGCGGGGCGTGTTGTCCGAGGGTCAGGTTGCGGCGCTGAACAACGCCTGCACGGCCATCGAGAACGGCGTGCCGGACAGGCTTCCAGACGGCGTAAAACTCGGCAAACCAGTCGAAAACGGCGAAGTCTACTTGTCGAATATCGCCGAAGGCGGCGCGCTCTTTGAAGACCTCATCGACCTCGACCCCGTGATCGATGTGGTGCGCTCTACCTCGCCCTGGCAATTCCGCTTAAACCACACCAACCTGACCACACGGCACGGACAGGGCTACACCTACATGCACATGGGCGGCACGCCCATTCATCCAAAGTGCATGTACACTTGCCAGAACGGACAGATCGGTTCGACCTTGACCAAGGCGGTGTTTCCGCTCGCAGGAACGCGGGTTGAGGATGGTTGCTTTGCGGTCATCCCAGGATCCCACAAGAGCAATTTCGCGCGCCCCTTCGGCGACCACCCGGACGAGAACCCGGCCCTCGTACCGATCGTTTGCGAGCCCGGCGACGCCGTTGTGTTCACCGAAGCGCTCGCGCACGGCTCCCTGGTGAACAAATCCGGTGCGCTGCGGCGCACGCTCTTTTACTGCTACAGCGTCGGCTACATGCCGGACTGGGGCAAACTCGATTTGCGGTTCAGCGACGCATTTGTCGCTCGACTGAACGAACCGCGCCGCGAAATCGTCAGACTAAAGTGAGGCCCGTTATGGCTTTGGCCGAAGCAGATACCGCCGCAACGTTCGACCCAACGGCCCTGATCCAGTTCTTCGACTGGAACACCGCTGCGTTCGATTTCATCGGACACTATCGTCAGCATTTGGAACAGGCTGTGGGATGCGCCGATCCAACGCTTTTCCACCGATTTATCCCATCCGACAGGATGCCTACCGATCCGATCGAAGGCACCGCGCACACCTACGGCCACGACCTGCTGTACGCGATCGACCCCGCATTTCGGCAGGCAGGATACATCGCGGCGAACGATATCGGTTTTCTGGAGACCTACCGCCGATTCGTCCGCTTCATCCAAGACGAGATCGTCGGCGAACCGGTCGTGTACCAGCGACTCCCCTCGCTCCGCATTCAGTACCCGGGCCGCACTTCCTATGGCGTCATGCACACCGACCGCGAGTACAACCACCCACCCGAGGAAATCAACATTTGGGTCCCGATCACGGAAGTGCGGGGCACCGCGTCGATGGTTATCGAGAGCGACTTCGGCAAGGGCGACTACGCCCCGGTTGAAATGTCCTACGGCCAACTGGTGATGTTCGATTCCGGGTTGACGCACGGGAACGTCATCAACGAGGAGGGGTATACCCGCATGAGCTTCGATTTGCGGGTGATCCCTCGCCGCATCTACCGCGACGGCAAGGGCACTTTTTCGGCGACGGCCGGCAAGGAGTTCTCGCTCGGAAACTACTACGCGACGTTCTCGGACCAGGAATAGCCCCATGACCATTCATGATGTCAAAGTCGTCCCGCTGCGCCGCATCCCCGATGAGCGCGGCCTCATTATGCACATGCTGAAGAGCACCGACGAACACTATCAAGAATTCGGCGAAATCTATTTTTCATGCGGCTATCCCGGTGTGGTCAAGGCCTGGCATATCCACAAAGAGATGACGTTGAACAACTGCTGTGTCGTCGGAATGATGAAACTCGTGCTCTACGACGGCCGCGAAAGCTCACCCACGAAGGGTGAAGTAATGGAACTATTCATTGGCGAACAGAACTATTGTCTCGTCCAGATTCCACCTGGGATCACGAATGGCTACAAGGCCTTCGGCGACAAAATGGCGATTCTCGCCAACTGCGCAACCATGCCGCATGACCGGAACGAGCTGATCTACATCGATCCGTTCGACAACGACGTTCCCTATGACTGGTCGCTGAAACACGGATGAACCGATGACTCCCAACGGGAAATACATCACAACCTGTACGCCCCTTCGCGTCAGCTTTGCGGGTGGCGGCACGGATCTGCCGGAATACTACCAAAAAGGCTACGGGGCTGTGTTCTCGACCGCCATCGATAAGCATCTCTACGTCACGTTGAAGCCGCTGAGTCCGATCTACGGTATCAACTACCGGCTGAACTATTCGCAAAGCGAGCAGGCCCAATGCATTGACGACATCGAGAACGCGATCGCCCGCGAATGCCTACGCCTCGTCGAGGTGGAGGCGCCTCTCTATATCGGCACGGTCGCCGATCTGCCGGCTTATTCGGGTCTCGGGTCGTCGAGCAGCTTTGCCGTTGGCCTGCTGCACGCCTTGCATGCCTATCGCGGCGAACGCGTATCGAGCGGTCATATCGCCGAGGAAGCCGCCCATGTCGAAATCGAGGTGCTTAAGCGCCCAATGGGCAAACAGGACCACTTCGCCGCGGCCTTCGGTGGCTTGAACTATATCCGTTTCCGCAGCGACGGCGGCGTATCGATCGAGCCACAAAATATCAACGCTTCCAAAGTCGACAAGCTCTTCGACAACATCCTGCTGTTTTGGACCGGGCTGCACCGCGACTCCAGCGAAGTGCTGACCGAGCAGCGCCAGAACGTCGACGATCGGACTGGCGAATTGGAGGCCATGCGCGAACAGGCGATGTCGATGCGCGACGTCGTGAGCAACGGGTTCGACATCCATCGCTTCGGCGCGTTGCTCGACGAAGGCTGGGCCTTGAAACAACGCCTCGCGTCATCGATCACAAACGACAGGATTACTAATTGGTATCGCCTAGCCAAGCAGGCCGGTGCGATCGGCGGCAAACTTTGTGGCGCCGGCGGCGGCGGATTTCTGCTCTTCGTTGCCGAACCGTCTCGCCAAGACGCGATTCGCGCCGCGCTGTCCGACCTTACCGAAGTCGATATCGGTTATGAGCCAAGGGGTTCTCGGGTCCTTGTCACGGTGAACGACTGATATGCGGATCCTGATCGTTGGCGGTAGCGGAATGATCGGCGCCAATCTTGTACGCAGGCTCCTGGGTGAGGGCTGCGCCGTGACGGTCGCATCCCGGTATGCCAGCCGTGCACCCCGACTAGCCGGATTGGCCAGCGTGCAGGCACTTGATGTCGACTGCCGCGGCTACGCCGCCATCGACGCCGTGGTCCAGGATGTCCAGCCCGACGTCCTATTTCACCTGGTGAGTTCGAGTTTCAATCCGCCTACGACGACGGCGCAAGATCATTTGACGATCAATGCGCTAGGTACTCTTAACGTTCTCGAGGCCGCTCGCGTTCATGCTGTTGGGCGCGTCATCCTTACCGGCTCGGCGGCAGAGTACGGAAGCGGCGCTGACATCGGCGAGGGCCACCAAACCCGCCCGGCAAACGTCTATGGCGCTACCAAGCTCTGCGGCAGCGTCCTGGGCCAAACCTACGCGCGGACCTACGGTTTGCCGGTCGTCAACCTCCGTCTATTTACCCCGTTCGGTCCGTGGGAAAGGCCCACCCGTCTCATCCCATCGACCATTCTGTCGGCCCTTGCCCGTCGCCCAGTGAAAATCGGAAGCGGCAAGCCGGAAAGGGACTTTCTGTTCGTCGAAGATGTCGTCGATGCGCTTATGGCGGCAGCGACGGCATCGATCGAGCCCGGCGCCATTTTCAACATCGCGTCCGGCTGCGGCACAACCGTGATGGACGCAGTCCAAGCGGTCTTGGAACTCATGCAAGTCCGCGTTCCCATCGAGCAAACCGAAACCCAACGTGCCGACGAGATTCTGCACATGTCCGGCAACGCAGACGCAGCCCACAGCGCGCTTGGATGGCGGCCCCGCCACGATTTTCGAACCGGTTTGGAGAAGACCATCGACTGGTTTTCGACGAATGCCGCCCTTGCCCCCACTCTCGCCTAATGGAGCCCGTGAGATGACAAACTGCCTAGTTTGCGACAGCACCGCGGTCGAGGAGTTCCTCGATCTCAACGCCACGGCATTGGCGAACAAATTCCTGCGCCCCGATGAAGCCACCGGCGCCGAAGCATCCTATCCACTCCGTGTCGGTTTTTGTCACGCCTGTAATCATGTCCAGTTGATGGAGCGGGTTGCGCCGCAGGCAATGTTCGACGACTACCTCTACATCTCGTCGATGTCCGATACGCTCGTAACCCATCTGAATGGGCTCGCAGAAACCGTGCACAAACGATTCGGCTTAGGCGCGGAAGACTTGGTTGTCGACATCGGCTGCAACGACGGCACCCTGCTCAACGGCTTTAGGAAGTACGGCGTCGAAACTCTAGGGGTCGAACCCGCAGTCAATCTCGCCGCGATGACCCGCGATACCGGCATCGACGTGATCAACGCCTACTTTGGCGCCGAAACCGCCCGGACCTTGCGCACCGAACACGGCGCAGCGCGGGTCGTCGTCCTGACGAACGTCTTCCCCCACCTGCCCTACCTTGCTGACTTCATGCAAGGCGTTCAGACGCTATTGGCGGAGGACGGCGTTCTCGTGCTCGAAGCGCACTACTTGCAAGACCTGCTGGCCCACCGCGCATTCGATACCGTCTACCATGAGCACGCCTCCTACTGGGCGCTGCGGCCGATGATGCATCTATTTGCGCAACACGGGATGGAGATCGTCGACGTCGAACGTCTACCGATTCACCACGGACAAATCAGGGTTTATGCCCAGCGGAAGGGCGTCAGCACGCCCTCGCCGCGCGTCGCCGCGTTGGCGGCGGACGAAATTGCGGCGGGACTGGATCGACACGAAACGTTCGTTCGGTTTGCCGAAAGCGTTCGCGGCCTAAAGCGCGACCTGTGGAAGCTTCTGGATTCCCTGGCTGGCGACGGCCAACGGATTGCTGCCTACGGCGCGCCGGCAAAGGGATCGACTCTCCTTAGCTTTTTTGAGATCGGCCCCGAAACCGTGCCGTATATCGCCGACAAAAGCCCCCTCAAACAAGGACGGGTTACGCCGGGAACGCATATCCCGGTGGTGTCGCCAGCGCACATCCTCGACGACAAACCTGACTACATGCTCTTGCTCGCCTGGAATTTCGCCGACGAAATCATGGCGCAACAGGCCGAATACCGGGCCGGTGGCGGTCGTTTCATCATTCCGGTACCCGAAGTCCGCATCGTTTAAGGGTTGTTAACCTTACTGCCCTAGGCTCCGCTTCGATTACGAGCTTGAGGCGACATGACCACACCGCCAACATCCGATAGCCGGTCGGGCGCGATCGCCCAGGCGCGATCCAAGAAAGTCACCGACCTGCGTGCGCCGGCCTTCGATACCGACCGCGCGAGCTCGCTCCTTGGGTTGGCCAACGGTGCCGTGAAGCGCGGCGAGCACACACTGGCCGCCCGATTGTTCTCCCGAGCCCTTGAAAAAACGCCCGATAGCCTCGAAGCGATGATCGGCCTCGCCTCCTCCGAACTCATGCTAGGTCGCGGCACCGCCGCCGAGGAACTCGCACTACGGGCACTGAAAATTTCGCCGACATCGCCCGACGCCCGCCTCGTGTTAGCTAATCTTCGGATCGCGCAAGGCCGCCATCGAGATGCAATCGAACACCTACGCGATGCGATCGCGATCAACCCACATTTTGCTGTTGGCCTCAGCCGTCTCGGGACGATCCTCACGGCGTTGGGCGAGTACGGGGCCGCCGAGCCGATTCTATTGCGGGCGCTCGCCCTCGACCCGGTCGATGCCGACGCACTGAACAGCATCGGGAACCTCGTCCTTTCGAAAGGCGACCTATCACGTGCTGCACTCCATTTCGAACGCGCGGTCGCCGCAAATCCCGGTTGGCTGAAACCGCGAATGAACCTGGCAACGGTGTTGGAGAAGCTCGACCGTTTCGACGATGCGATCGACGCCCTGGAGGGCGCCCTGGCCCAAGACCCTCGCCACACCGAAGCCAAAATCTATCTGGGCGGCCTCTTGCACCGCACAGGAGATCTCAAACGCGCGCAGCACATTCTAGAAGGAGTGCTCGAATCCGAATCCGATAACCTTGGCGCGCTCTTCCTGATGGGCCTAGTCCACATGCAACTGAATCAAGCCGAGCGCGCGACCCCGTATTTCGAGGGCGCTGCGAAACTCGCCCCCACGTCATCCGAAGTCCTCGCCAATCTAGCCTATGCCTATCGCGACACCAATCGGTTGCCCGATGCCCTCGCTGTGGCACAAGAGGCGGCATCTCAGAATGCAGAAGACCCGGTCGCACTAAACGCGTTGGGGTCGGTGCTCTTGGAAAGCGACCGCGCTGCCGAAGCTGCCACCGTGTTTCGCAAGATCGTCGAGCGCGACCCAACGCTGCACCCGGCCTACGTCAACCTCGCGACAGCTTTGCTCGCGCAGGACCGCGGGGTCGAGGCGCTTGAACCTCTTGAACGGGCCCTCGCGCTCGGTGCGCCACCGAAAACCGTCGATCGCAGCCTCGGCCTCGCGTTTCGCGACGCCGGAAACGCCAAAAAATCGGAATCCTATTTGCGGCGCGCGGTCGAACACGACCCATCCGATGCGCGCGCCCTATATGCGCTTAGCTCGGTGCTGGAGATGCAAGGCAGGCGCTTGGATGCCGGCCCCATCGCCGACCGCTTGCTCGCCCAGGACCCTGGCCTTGTACATGCCCATGTGGTCAAAGCTTTAGCATCCGAATCGGCTACAGACGGCCTTGCATCTGCGGCAAAGGCATTGGCGATCGAACCGAAATGCCTCGACGCGCTTCTTGTGTCCGGAACGCTAAGCGATACCGCCAACCGGCCGGACGATGCACTGCGCTATTACGAAGCGGCGCTCGCCATTCAGCCAGACCATCCAAAGGCCCTTTCCCGCCGCGCGGACATCCTCCTATCGCTCTGTGACTTCGATAGGCGCGAAGGGTTCGTCCAAGAGACACTCGCGGCCCTGCGGGACGTCGGGGAGGCTGCGGGAGTCGATGTTTTCAACCTCCAAGCCCTTGATGTCGGCTACGAAGAGATCGCCAACGCCGCAAAAGCCGCTTCTGCCTCTTTAGTTCGGCGCTTGGAGGCTAAGGACGGCGAGCTTTGGGTTCCGCGGGTAACGTCGGACGGCAAGCGCACTCGTATCGGCTATCTCCTTCCCTATACGTGGTTCCACAGCCTGCCTTTGGTGTTGCGCAGGATCGTAGAGGCCCACGACCGAACCAAATTTGAGGTGGTCGGGTTTGCCACACAAATGAGCGCCAACCCGGACGACTTCGAACGCGCCTACAAGGCAACCTTCGATGAGTTCCACACGTTGGTTGGGATGGGCCCGAAACAAGCCGCCAGCAAGATCGGTGCGGCCGGAATCGATATTTTGGTCGAGGTTAGCGGCCACACATCGATCTCGTGCCTCCCCATCGCGGCCTATCGCCCAGCGCCGATCCAAGTGCATTTGTTGGGCTACTCGATTACGACCGGCGCGTCGTTCATCGACTATCTCATAACCGACGAGACCTACATTCCACGCGACCAAGCGGCCCTGGGCGCAGAACAGATCGTTTACATGCCCCACTCCTTCATGCCCGCATTACCGCAACGGATCGCCGATGGAGCTGTTCGGCGCGCGGAGCTGAGCCTACCCAACGACGCGGTAGTATTTGCCAATTTCAACCATCCGTGCAAATTCGAACCGGAGATATTTGGCGCCTGGATGGCGATCATGAAACGGGTACCCAACGCGGTACTCTGGCTCGGCCACTGGTTCGAGACAACCACCAACAATCTGCGCCGCGAGGCGGAACGCCGCGGCGTCGCGGGCAAGCGCCTAATCTTTGCTCCAATCGTCGAACATGCGGACCACTTGCGCCGCCTGACCCAGGCCGACCTCGCATTGGACAACCGACTTCACGGCGGCGGCATCACGACGATCGATGCACTATGGGCCGGATTGCCGGTGCTGTCCGTTCGCGGCGACACGCCATCCTCGCGCCTCGGTGCGACGTTGCTCAACGGAATCGGGATGAACGACATGGTCGCCCCAACGCTGGCGGCCTACATCGACAAAGCCGTCATGCTTGCCGAAGACCCAAGCGCGCTTGCCGCGGCGCGGAATCGGTTGACCGAAAATCGCACGACGATGCCGCTGTTCGACTTCAAGGACTACGTCGGCGATCTAGAGCGCGCCTATTCTGCGATCTGGGAGCGCCACACAAGCGGCGCTCCGCCAGGCTTGATCGACCTCAAGACCCGGTCTGAATAAGCAAGGCGGCCCGCCAAAGGTCGCGCCTACCCACTCCTAGATGCCGCGTCAAATGAAGTTCAACAGGCTCAAGCTATTGAGCTGACTGAATACTCGAAAAGAGGACTCCAGGGCGAGCTGGTCCTGGTTGAGCTTAGTGACCGCTTCGGCAATATCGGTGTCTTCGATGTTGGCGATGAAACGGTTGATGAAAGCCAACTCGTTTTCGTGGCGAATTTGCGCATCCTCGATCGTCTTCATCGCGACGCCGTGCTGAGCCTGCGCGCCGTTCGCGACGTCAAATGCGGCGTTGGCCTCAGGTATCTTGCTGATGATGAAGGCCCGATCCGCAGAGCTCAAGGGGTTACTGAACGCGCTCGGCGTGCCGGAGGCATAGATCATCAGGTCCTGCATCAACTGCATCAACGGACCCGCCACTTCATCGGCCAGAACGCCGTAGGTGACAGTCAAACTTTCATCGACGCGGGCTTGGGCCTTGATTTGGTTGTTGACGAACGCATTGGCAGCGTTGCCTGCGCCAAGCGCTTCAAGATCGGCTGGCGCCCGCACCGTGACAGGTTCGACATCCGTGCGCGTTCCACCGAAAACGAAACGTCCATTCTCCTGGACGTTGAGAAAATTCACGGCCGCATCGAAGAGAGCGTCGATCGTATCGCGGAGCCCGATGCCGGAACCGACGTTCATCGCCTTGATCAGTGTCTCGCGGACATCGTCGGCGACATCGACAATTCCCTGCAACGATAGATTCTGAACCTCGGTAACTCGCTCAAGTTCGAGGTTCGTTTTGAGAAACTGTTCGCCACGGGACCGCACGGTCTTGGCGCCCGAAAGCGTTGCGACGTCGGCCGCAATGCCCTGATATTCGCGCGACTTGGTGCCGCTGGTGACCTGCTTTTGAGTGTCGAATAGGCGCTCTTGCTGACGTAGGACGTCGATGATCAATAGCTGGTTTTGTCCGGCTGTCGATACGCGCGCCATTACTACCTCCTAACCTCGCCTACCGCTTGATCGCCAGAAGCTCTTCGAACATCTCGCGCGTGGTCTGCAACAGCCGCGCCGACGCGTTAAAAGCGTTCTGATAGAGAATCATATTGGCCAGTTCTTCTTCCAGGTTGACGCCGGTCTGGCTAACGATTCTTGAGGTGATCTCCTCGGACAGCGCCCGGGCGTCGGACTCGCGCTCGACAACCTCATCGGCCTTGAGGGCAAAATCCGAAAGCACTGTGCCTGCGTAGCTCGTGATCGTCGTCGTCGTCGGTGAAAGATCCCCAGCTTGCGGAAACGACACGTTGACGACGCCCGCATTTTGAAGCCCAACGACGCCCCGATTGTCGCCGACCGTCAGGGCGGGATCGGTTCCGGCCAACGCGGTCGCACTAAGATCGAGCTTGGCCAGCGCGAACTTCGACGGATCGGCGACGATGTCGGAGCGCACGGCAACCTGGTGGGCCTGATCCATGCGGTAGACCCGCCCGATACCAAAGAAGTCCGAAAGACGTGTGGTTGTGGTGCTGCGCGCGGTTGTGTCGTTTGTGGTGAGAATCCGATAATCCGACAACGCTGCCGCCGGGGTGACCTGGATTTCGCCGTTGGCGCTGAGCGAGAAGGACGCAAATCCGCCGAACCCTGTGTTCAGGGCGCTTACGACATCGTTAAACGTGGTCGCCCCAGCCGTCGCGAAATCTAAGGTGAACTCACGCGCAACCTGCCCGCGGGGGCCTTTAAGTTGCAACGTCATGTCGCCGGTTACACCGAAGCCGTGGGCATCCGTTCCCGAAACGCCGGTCTGAAAGTGCGATGGCTCAAGCGCTTGCATCAGGTCGTTGAGCCCAAAGAAATGGGCAAAGCCGCGGCCGGCGCGAGCGCTCGGCGACGTTTCGTCCTGCAAAATGGCGACGCCGGTCGAAACACCGGTCGCCTGATAGGTCATCACGCCGTTGACGAGGGTCAACGCCGTCCCACCAAACTGAGCGTTTACCGCGTTAATCACATCGTTGAGAGTCGTACCGCCGATCGCAACCGCCGCCCCGCCGTTCAGCGCGACGGTCCCCGCGGTAAAATCGACCGCTACCCGGTTGGTCAACGTGCTGTTCGCATCGACCATCCCGAGGGTAACGGACCCGGTGAAATTATGACTGTCGGTAGCCAGAATACCGACGTTCCGACCGACCACGGACTGCGGCGCGGGCACCGTTGAGTTGTCATTGTGTGCCGCGTTGAGCTGATCGATAACCTTTGCCGACATTTCGCCAAGTTCAACCGCCATCGCGGGCAGCTGAATGTCGCGCATATCGAGAAGACCACGCAGCTTTCCAGACTGGACCACTGGATCCAGCACCGTGATGGTTTCCGTCGAACCATCTGGATTGACCTTGTCGACAAAGATTTGGGAGAACTCGGTATTCGTTCCAACTGTTCCGCTGGAAACCTTGTTGAGCTGACGCACGAGCGCATCGAGGAGAACGACACCGCTCTCCGTCACCAAGCCCAGGCCGCCACCAGGCAGATCGAAGGTCCGCAGGTCGATCAGCTCGCCGATCTCGCGCACGGCACGTTCGCGCTGCTCCTGGAGCCCAGACGCATCCTGACCCAACGCCAACGCGCGACGAATCTTTGGGTTAAGGTCGTCGATCCGCTGGAGACCGAGATTGATTGTTGCGATCGCCTCACTGACTCGACGGTCGGCCTCACCGCGCAAGTCCTGTAACACACGCGATACGCGTCCGACTTCATTGCCGTAGACCTGCATTTCGTTGATCGCACTGACCCGGCGGACGGTCGAGTTCGGATCCGGCGCCAAATCCGCAATGTCCTCGAACACCCGGTCGAGCCGGCCACTGAAGGTCAGGTTATCGTCGGGCGCACCAAGAAGATTCTGCAACTGATCGTGCAGCTCCTTCATTGCATCGAATCTGTTCTGTTGAGCCGATGCAACGCGTTCTTCGCGGACGAGAAACTGGTCGATGAAGCGGCTGATCCCGGAGATCGAAACACCGGCCTGATCAGTACCCAGGACCTTCGATTCGAAATTCGTAACTTTGCGAACATAGCCCTCGGTATTGACGTTCGCGATATTGTTCGCGGTCGTCGCCAGCGCGAACTGGTTCGACGTCAGTCCGGTGACACCGATCCCGAGCGCAGCACCAAGGCTGGTCATGTGCGGTCACCCAAAGCCAAGCGCGGCACAAGTTTCCCGGTTGCGGTAAAGGCGAGCATGCAGGTCCACCGCAATGCGGCGGAAACCAGAGAGGCAATGGAAGTTCGACTGTTCATTTGGGTTCTCCACGCCAATCGTTGCAAAGGCGGGGCCAGAACTCGGTGCAAGGGCGCAAAAAGAAAGGGCGCCCATTCGGCGCCCTTCCCCGTCCGACGAAAGAAATCGATCAGTCGGACGTTTTGTCTTCAGCGGATTCGATCTGCTCGACCTCTTCGAGGGTACGCAGGTTCTCGATCGCCAGTTCGTGGCCTTGATCTGCCGCCAGCTGAAACAGGCGCCGCGCGCGCGCGTGGTCCATTTCGACACCGTTCCCGACGGCATAGAGGACACCAAGATTGTACTGCGCCGCCATCAGTCCGGCATCCGATGCAATCTCGTAGAACTTTGCCGCGCGGGCGACATCCCGCTCCAATCCGGTACCGTTCTCGCACATCACGCCGAGATTGAAGATGGCGACGACATAGCCCGATTGTGCCGACCGACTGTAGAGCTCTACAGCCTTGAGGTAGTCGCGCGTCACGCCGCTTCCCGTTTCATAGAGTCCGGCCAAATTGCATTGTGCCTGGGCATTGCCCTTTTCGGCAGAGCGGCTGTACCAATAGGCAGCTTCGGCGGCGTCTTCCTCAACGCCAAATCCGACGTGGTACATGACCCCCAAACTGTACTCGGCCTCGCTGTGATCCTGCTCGACCGCCTTATGAAACCACTCGACAGCGGCTTCGAAGTCGCGCTTTACGCCAGACCCGTTGGCATACATCAGGCCAAGGTTATAGCAGGATTCCGGATCGCCACCTTCGGCTGACTTCAACCATTCGACGCGTGCCGTGTCGAAGTCCGCGGCGTGAAAGGCGGTGGCGCCGACCTCGAATGACATAGGGGCTTCGCCTTGTGCAAGCATGTCCAAAATCCTTCTGCTCTGTCTTAGCAAATAGTCGTCCGCCGAGAGTTATGCGAAAACCGGGCCAACTCGTTCTTTTTCGTGAAGGCCAGCAATAGGGCGCTTTCTTCCGTTAACGGCCGATTAACACGCAGTTCGTGCCTATCACACCGGCAGATGCTTCCGCGCGCGCTTTCGTTAACGCTAGCGACCAGCAGGATCGCTCGGTCGCTACGTGGCCCGTCGCTTGCTTTGCCTAGTGCGGAACAATGCGGCATGTGTAGATGACAAGTGTAGCCCCCGATCTTCTTGCCCCCGGCGCGGTAGCGCGTAGGCCCCAGGCTGGATCGCCCATGGGCAATCAGACAGCGAGTGCGTCGGCCCCCGACGGCGAAAAAAGCTTCGCGACGACTCTTGAGGGTGTCACCGCCCAGAGCGGCGGCGACTCCGGCAACGCTGCGGCCGGCGGCCAACATAATGGAACTCAGACTGCCAAATCCGTCGCCCCACCTGAAGCGCCCACCATCAACGGCGTGCTGCCCCTGGACGCCGCCAGCGCGTCCCTATCTCCAACCGGAGCAACCGGGCTCCAAGCCTTGCCCGTCAACAGCGACTCATCAGACCTGCCAGATGTCGCAGACATTATCGCGACGATCGCTCGTGGAAGTGGACAAGGGTTGGGAACGGAAAGCTCCGTCAATCCGTCCTCGACAAACCCGGTTGCAGGCGCTTTTCCCGCGGTTGCAGCAGTCGGCTCCAGCGCAGCGACACCTACCCCCACCGCTGCTGATCGCGCAGATGTCTCGCAAGACACGGAAGCAACCCTCGGCGCACCAACACCAGCAACCAATGCGGGGCCTTTCTCTCCGTGGCCCGCCGGGTTGGGCGCCGACGCCACTATCCCTCTCGGTCCCAGCGTCGAAGGAGACAGCGGGCTTCATATTCAAGGTGCGACCATAGCGACGCCGCAGTTAGGGGTTCCTGGCGCCCCAGGTCAGCAAGCATGGGCGCCACCACAACCGAATGCGCCGACCAACGCTGCCGCGCATTCCAACGCCGCGCCACAGATCGCAACCGGTCTCGCGGTCGATCTGAAAGCTCTAGCGACCGCCACCGCCGACGGGGATACCCAGGCAGGACTTCAGCGAGACAGCAAACCGGCCCTGCCGACGGTTACCTTGCCGACGTCACTCGACGCCAAGCCGAGCGAGAGCACGGCAGGTCAGACCTTCAATGCCACCCTGGCCGCGACGTCGACGCATGGTTCACCCCAGTCCGCCCGCGAAGCGGCAGCGACCGCCGCACAGCAGCCCGCGCGCCCGGCACAGGCTGCACCCGCGGCGGCACAGATTGCCGTCCATATCGTCCGCGCGATGGCCGACGGCGTCAGTCGCTTCTCGGTGCAGCTCCAGCCGGCCGAGCTGGGTCGTGTTGAAGTAAAGATGGAAATCGGGCGCGACGGCACCGTTCGCGCCATCGTCACCGCGGATCGACAGGAAACCGTCGACCAGCTATCGCGGGACTCGCGCGCATTGGAACGCGCCTTGCAAGACGCAGGACTGAAGGCGGATTCGCAGAATTTGCATTTCAGTCTTCGCGGCGGCCAAAACGGCCGTGACCTGTCCGAAAACCGGACATCTTCGAATCACAGTGGAAACGGCAACGCCGATACGTCGGAAGTATCCGATCCGGCAATGCTCTCCCACTGGTCCTCAGTCTCCGGATCGACCGGGGCGTTGGACATCAGGGTGTAAGGGAAGGACACGGAATGGACGTCTCATCTGTATTCGCGCCGGCGCAAAGCACCAGTGCAGCGGAAAACTCCTCGGCCAAGCTCTCCGATACGTTCGACTCTTTCCTGACTCTGCTGACGGCCCAGCTGACTCACCAGGATCCGCTAGAACCGCTGGATCCAAACCAATTTACCGACCAGCTGGTCGCCTTTACCAACGTCGAGCAGTCCATCGCCACGAACAAGAACCTCGAACAGCTGCTCTCCCTCCAACAATTGGGAGAGCTTTCGTCGGCGGTCAATTTGATCGGAACGGCTATCGAGGCTGGCGGCCCAACATCGGTCTTGAAGAACGGTTCGGCACGATGGGCCTACGCGCTGGAATCGCAAGCTGAAACAACCAACCTGCGTGTCCTGGATTCGACCGGTAAGGCCGTATTCTCGACCTCGGGCCAACAGGGCGCCGGCATCCACAACTTCGCGTGGGACGGCAAGGACTCTGCTGGCAACGTTCTACCTGACGGCCTCTACACGCTTGTCGTGTCGGCCGAGGACAGCCAAGGCAACGACATCGACGCGGGTGTGGACCTGATCGCAACCGTCGAAGGCATCTTGACTGAAGGCGGCGTCAATAAAGTCGACGTCGGCGGCCTGACGATACCGCTGAGCAGTATCGTCTCCGTGAAAACAGACGCGTAGAGAAACTGCGCCAGTGATTTTGGGAACGATGAGTCGTTCTCGGCGCGGCAGCGTTGCCGCTCGGATGGATGGGAGACAGGAATGAGTATTTTTGGTGCGATGTTTTCGGGCGTTTCCGGCCTCAATGCCAATGCGCAGCAAATGGGTGCGATCGCCGACAACATCTCCAACGTCAATACGACGGGCTATAAGCGGACCGAGACCCGCTTCAAGACCCTGGTAACGACGCCAGCCACTGCGACGTTCTACACACCGGGCGGTGTCGCGTCGACGATTCACAATCTGATCGATCGACAGGGTCTGTTGCAGGCATCGCAATCCAACACCCACCTCGGCATCGTCGGCCAAGGCTTCTTCGTCGTCGCGGATGTCGTCGGCGCAAACAATACGACGGGGACCTTCCAGTACAGCCGCGCCGGCGAATTCGAACCGGACAAAGACGGTAACCTGAGAAACACCGCCGGTTTCTTCCTCCGGGGCTGGCGGATCGATTCGACCGGGGCCATTACCTCGAACCGCAGCGACCTCGCCGCGACCGAGACGGTCAACGTCACCGGCCTGACGGGGACAGCCTCGGCAACCTCCGCCGTAACCATTCAGGCGAACCTCCAGGCTTCCCAGGCCGTGACCAACGCCCCATCGGATGTCACGACCGCGACGGTGGCAACGGCCGACACGCTCCTTACAGCCGCAACCCCGGCCCTCGTCAACGGCGACACGATCACCGTCCAGATCGGCGCGAACCCAGTTTCGACGTTCACGTTCGTCACAGGTGTCCCCGCCGCAAATCAGTTCAATTCACTTAACCAGCTCGCGTCCTTGATCAACGCCGCTTCCGGAATGGTCGCTTCGGTCTCAGGAACGGCATTGACGGTGACTGGCGACCCCGGCAGCACCTTGACAGTTGCCGGTACCGGCGCTGCGAGCCTGTTTGGCGCAGCTTCGACCGTCACCGCCGCAACCTACGATCCGGCGTCCTCCACTTTGAACATGGCGTCCAATTCGGTGACGCCAGATTTCGAACGCAGCGTTCAGATATTCGATTCGAAGGGCGGCGCTCGAACCTTGACCTTTGCCTACCTGAAGTCGCAGTTCGCGAACCAGTGGTACACCGAGGTGCATATTGAGCCGTCGAGCGATGTAACGACGTTGAATGGCATCATCGCGTCGGGTACCACGGCCTTCAACACCGACGGCACTTTCGACACCAACAACACCACAGCCGCCCTCACCGGCGCTATCACCGTGCCTTGGGCGCCGGTGCTCGGCGTTGCCGCCCAAACTGTGACAATCAACTTCGGCACCGCCGGCCAGGCGAACGGCTTGAGTCAATTCGACAGCGCCTCCCAGCTTGTCGGTTTCGACGTGAACGGCGCGCTCTTCGGTCAATTGGCCGGCGTCACGGTCGACGAATTGGGAACAGTCACCGCGCAGTTCGACAACGGCATCAGCCAAGACCTCTATCGCTTGCCCATCGCAACCTTTTCGAACCCGAACGGGCTGCAGCCACGCACCGGCAACTCCTTCATCCAGACAACCAAGTCCGGCACGTTCAATCTGCAGGAAGCCGGCATCGGCACCGCTGGCCTCGTAGCGCCGGCCTCGATCGAAGCCTCAACGGTCGACCTGGCCGAAGAGTTCACCGACATGATCATCACCCAGCAGGCATTTGCCGCAAACGGGCGAGTCATTACGACGGGCGACGAGATGCTCGACGAAGTGATCCGGCTCAAGCGGTAATTAGTTCGCAGAACGCGAACAACAAGATCGGCCGGGCGACCTAAGTGCCCGGCCGACCTTACCCCTCGGGTTAGGGGTTTCTTAAAAAGTCGCCACGTATGTTCACCATCAGTTTGCGAGAGAACATGACCGAAACCAGCTATTACCAAGAGAAGCCAACCGCCCGATCGAGCGGCCAAATGCAAACGCGAGAACCGTTGCCTCCGGCCAACACGAAACGGTGGGTTATCCGTCGCAAAGCGCAGGTGGTCTCCGCGGTGGAGAACGGGTCAATCTCGTTGGAACAGGCTTGCGAACGCTACTCGCTTTCGGTCGAAGAGTTCCTGTCGTGGCGCCGCGCGATCGAAGAGCACGGTCTTCGCGGTCTGCGTGCCACACGGGTTCAGCAATACCGCGCAATCCGTCCAGAGACCTCTCACTAGGCCTCCTGCTCAGCGCCCGGCAAAACTTGCCGAGCATTAACTTTCCGTTCACCTTCCCAAGAGTACTCTACGGCCATCCGAGGGCGCTTTACGTCGCGCCCGCTAGCAAACGGTGCCGTAGTGAACCCTTTTCTCCAATTTGCCCAGCGACTAGGCGCGGCCCGACTTATCGTGATGGGGTTGGTTGGCCTCGTTATGGTCGGGTTCTTCATCTTCCTGATCGGGCGCGTCACAACGCCGCAAATGGGACTGCTGTATAGCAATCTCGACATTGCGGATTCCGGCGCCATCGTCGCTCAGCTTGAACAGAACAATGTCCCATTCCAGGTTCGCGCCAACGGGAGCCAGATCTACGTTCCTGCCAACGACGTCGAACGCATCAGGGTCCAAGTTGCGCAGGAAGGCCTGCCCTCCGGGGGTTCAATCGGCTACGAGATTTTTGACCGGGGCGACGCGCTGGGGACGACGAACTTCGTCCAGAATGTGAACTTGGTTCGGGCATTGGAGGGCGAGCTTGCCCGGACCATCCGCTCGTTCGACAATATTGAAGCCGCCCGAGTCCACCTGGTGCTACCGCGTCGCGAACTGTTCACGCGCGAGACAAGAGAGCCGAGCGCTTCAGTCGTCATCAAGACGCGCGGTGGACGGCGCGTCGATCCAAACCAAGTTCGGGCGATCCAGCACTTGGTCGCGTCGGCAACCGACGGTCTAACCATTAGCCGCATCTCCGTCGTTGACGATGCCGGCAACCTCTTAGCCCGGGCCCAGGACGACAACGCTGAGGGCGGGGCCTCCGACGACACTATCGCAGAAGTCAGGCTTGCCGCCGAGAACCGTTTGCGTGGCAGCATCGAACGCCTCCTCGAACGCACCGTCGGGCTCGGTAAGGTCAGGGCCGAGGTATCGGTCGATCTGAACTACGACAGAATTACCGAGAACGACGAGATCTTCGACCCAGACGGGCAGGTTGTGCGCTCCACTCAGACAGTCGACGAAAACTCTTTGTCGGTCGATCGCGACGATGCACCGGTCACCGTTGCCAATAACCTCCCCGAAGCCGAAGCGGATCAGGGTGTTGCTGGCGGGTCGACCTCGCGAAATTCGCGGACCGAAGAAACAACGAATTTTGAAATTTCCAAGAGCGTCACGACGCGCGTTCGAGAATTCGGCGCCGTAGAGCGTTTGACCGTCGCGGTGCTGGTCGACGGCGCACGCACCTTGGGTGAGGACGGCACGCAGGTCTATACGCCACGGACCCAGGAGGAGTTGCAGCAGCTCGCTGCGCTGGTGCGCAATGCCGTAGGCTACGATGAATCCCGTGGCGACCAAATCGAGGTCGTCAACATGCGCTTTGCCGACGTCGAGACGCCGTTCCTGGAAGACGCTGCAGGCTTCCTGGGTCTTTCAAAGTCGGATTACTTCAAGATCGCTGAAATCCTGCTGTTCATGATCATTGCCATTCTGGTCATCCTGCTCGTGCTCCGGCCCCTGGTCGGTCGCTCGATCGCCGCCTTGCAGCCTCAGCCTGAACCTGCCTACGCCGGCATCGAGGGTGGTGGCCGCGCGGCCGATGCACTGGAAGGGCCGGCGGGTTCAAAAGCGGCCCTGTCGGAGGAAGAAGAAGACCCCATGATCAGTCTCGGTGCCGTCGAGGGACAAATTCGAGCGTCGTCGGTTCGGAAGATCGGCGAAATCATCGACAAGCACCCCGACGAAGCGCTCGCCATTCTGCGTACTTGGATCTACGAGGAGTAGACCGTGGCACAACCAACGACCCAACCTCGACCCACCGCACCGCGCGTTCTTTCTGGCCCCGAGAAAGCGTCCGTCTTGATGCTGACAATGGGCGAGCAACGCAGCGCGAAGATACTGCCCCAGCTGAGCGAGGAAGAACTTGGCATTCTGACCCGCGCCATGGCCGGCGTCGGCAAGGTCAAAGCGCCATTGGTCGAATCCCTCATCAGCGATTTTTCGCAGCGTGCGGCGCCGCCGCCGACGCCAGCACCGCAGCGCGCAGCTAGTCGCGACGCCACGGCCAGCGCGCGTGTGCCGACGATCTGGGATAAACTTGCTGGAGTATCGCCGAGCGTCCTTGCCGGATATCTCCTGAACGAACATCCCCAGGCCGCTGCGGTCGTGATGCGGAAACTCCCGCCGGATGTCGCAGCCAAGGTACTGGGTCAGTTCTCGGAAGACTTTGCGGGCGAAGTTGTCGGTCGAATCGTTAGGGCGGAGCCCATTCGTCGCGAGGTCTTGGCGCACCTAGAGGAAACCCTACAAGAAGAACTCGGTGCCGACTTGGAAGGCAACGCCTCTGGCCCCGACCACCTGAAAAGTATCATGGCGCACATGGACAAACCGGTCGGCCAGCGCTTCGTCGGCGCCGTTCGTTCGGTGGACCGAGAAGCCGCGCGCTTGGTCGCGTCATCGGTTATCAGTTTCGACGATCTGCGCGACCTGAATGGGCGCGACGTTCAGAAGGTATTTGACGGGATCAATCCGGCCACCGTCGCGACCGCGCTGAAGGGCGCTAGCGATTCGGCCCGCGATTTCATCATTAGCAATATGCCGCCCCGGGCCGCTAAGCTACTCCGGCAAGAGATTGAGCGCGCCGGGCCAATCAAGCTGCGCGACGTGGATGCCGCCCAGCAGGCCATTCTGGAACGCGCCAAAACGCTTGCCGATCGCGGCGACGTCGTGTTTTCGATGCGCCGAGCGGCATAGGCCGGGAATTGACCGTGACTGCCATGGCAAAGATGGAAAAGTTCCTTTTCGACACCGAATTTGAGGTGGACGATGAGGATTGGGATAAAGAGGAGGTTGTAGAAGCCCCCGATCCCGACACATTGCCGCACTATTCTGAAAACGAGATGCGGACAGCCCTCCAGGAGGCTCGCGAAGCCAGCCACGCGGAGGGCCTCGCGATCGGGCTGAGCCAGGCGCGCAGCGAAATTACCTCTTTTGCCGCCCAGGAAATGGTCAAAATCGGGCGTCAGATCGAGCGTCTTGCCGACGCCGAGGCCAGTAACATTGATATCGCGCGCCGCGAGGCAGCCGGTTTGGCCCTCGCGGTCGGTCGCCGCCTTGCCGGAGCTCTAATTGATCGCCACCCCCTCGCCTTTGCCGAACAGATGATCGCCGAAACGCTCAGTCATCTGACCGAGACCCTACGCGATTCAAGAATTGTGATTCGCGTCGGGCCCGAACTCGTCGAACCGCTCTCCGAGCATATTGCCGCAATTACGGCAAAGGTCGCGTTCACTGGCCAAGCGATCGTGATCGGCGAAGACGGCTTCGCCGCCGGCGATTGTCGCGTCGAATGGGCTCACGGCGGCGCTGAACGGCTGATGGCCGAAATCGACGGTTGGGTGGGCGACGCACTAAACCGGTACCTCACTGCGATCGAAGAACCCTCCGCGCCGGAGCCCGATGACCAGGATGAACGCGAAGAAGAGACCGCACCGGAAGCCGTCGAACAACCTGAAGACGGCGTGAAGTCCGTTGGCGGTTCGAAGTCCGTTCGCTATGACGCACCGGCGTCCGACGCCGACCAGCCCGATGCCGACGAAATCAAGACAGTCGGGGGCTCCAAGAGCGTTCGCTATGACTGACCATACGATGTGGCCGCAGAGCGCGCCGCAGACCAAGGGAAATAGGAGGTCGCGATGACCGATACGACGACCGATAGCGATGATGACGACGGCGACACCCATCTCGCCGATGCGGATGCCGAAAAAACCAACCTCGATCTCGACGAGATCGAGGTCGATGAAGACGGCGAGTCGGACGACGGAAGGCCGGTCCTTGGCAACAAGATCACGGAAGAAGAGGTTGTTCGGACCGCAACCGACCTGGAAGCTGTTTACGACGTGCCGGTTCAGGTTTCGGCGGTACTCGGCAAGACGCGCATGGAAGTAAGCCAGTTGCTCAAGCTCGGGCGCGGCGCGGTGGTCGAGCTCGACCGAAAAGTCGGCGAGGCCATCGACATCTATGTCAACAACCGCCTCGTGGCGCGTGGCGAGGTCGTCGTCGTCGATGAGCGGCTCGGCGTGACCATGACGGAAATCATTAAGACGGACCGTTCGTAAAAAAAGAAGCGGCCGTTATCAATCGGGAAGGCATCTAGAGGAGCAGGATATGAACAGAATGTAGGGAGTTAATTTGATGCGTTTGTTGATAGTCGGAACCATGGATGGGCAGATCGGCGCCGCGAGTAAGATCGCGATGGACCGGGGCGCCAAGGTTTCCCATGTCCCCAATACCGAGACCGCCCTGAGCATGCTGCGCTCGGGTCGCGGCGCCGACCTATTGATGTTGGCTGCCGAGCTCGATATCGCCGGATTCATCGAGGCCCTACGGCGAGAACGCATTCACGCACCCGTCGTTGCATACGGTATCGGCACCGACAGCGAAATTGCCGTGCGCGCAATCCGCGCCGGTGCGAAGGAATACATCCCCCTGCCCCCGGATGCCGACCTGATCGCCGCCGTTCTGGAGGCGGTTTCCGAAGAAACTCATACGCTGATCCACAGCGACGAGGCGATGACCAAGATCCTCAAGCTGGCCGATCAGATCGCGCCAAGCGACGCCAGCGTCTTGATCACCGGCGAGTCGGGGACCGGTAAGGAAGTATTAGCGCGCTATATTCACCGGCACAGCAAGCGAGCCGACAAGGCCTTCGTTTCGGTGAACTGCGCGGCTATTCCGGAAAATCTCCTGGAAAGCGAACTGTTCGGTCACGAAAAGGGGTCGTTCACCGGCGCCATCGCACGGCGGGTCGGCAAATTCGAAGAAGCGAACGGCGGCACACTCCTGCTCGACGAAATCAGCGAGCTTCACCCGCGGCTACAGGCCAAACTTCTGCGCGCGGTACAGGAGCGCGAGATCGACCGGGTCGGCGGCACCCGCCCCATCAAAGTCGATATCCGCGTTCTCGCCACCAGCAACAGAGACCTGAACGAAGAGGTCAAGAACGGCAATTTCCGCGAAGACCTTCTGTTCCGCCTCAACGTTCTCAATATCCGATTGCCCTCTCTCCGCGAACGTCCGGCTGACCTTGAAGCCCTCTGCCACTATTTCGTCGAACGGTACTCGACCGCAAACGGTGTCGATGTCCGGCCGATCGGTAGCCAAGCCATGCAGGCCCTTAAGAATCACCGCTGGCCGGGTAATGTTCGCGAACTGGAAAACACTATTCACCGTGCCGTCGTTCTGGCCACGGGTAGCGAGATCGACTCGGACGCGATCATGCTGCAAAACGGGGCGTCGCTTCCGTCCAGCGCGGCCTCCAGGGAATCCGGTCCGACGGGCGCGGCTATCGGCGTCGCCGGCGTGCCGCTCGTGGGTAAGACCGTCGCCGAAGTCGAGCGCGACCTGATTATCGACACGCTCGATCATTGCCTCGGCAATCGCACCCACGCAGCAAAGATCCTCGGGATCTCCATACGAACGCTCCGCAACAAGCTGAAACTCTATAACGACGAAGGGATGGAAATCGTGCCCCCGCTCTCGGTGGGCGAAATGCCGCGCGCGACCGCAAACGCTTAACGGTCCGACCCTAGATGTCCGATCAATCCCAGGACGCGCTGGTCGCGACCGGCGACGAGCCGGTGACCGAATCCTTCGACCCAACGGCGTCGGCCGCCGGGGGCCAAGGCGCGCCCGGCGCCGGAGGTCCCACATTCGGCGACGTTTTCGGCGGCCTCGCGACACGACTGTTTCGGGGCGACCTTGTCTTCGCGTTCGGGATCATGCTGATCTTGGTCACATTGATCTTGCCAATGCCACGCTGGCTTCTCGACATCTCATTGGCGCTCTCCATTACCTTTTCGGTCCTCGTGCTGATGAACGTGCTGTTTATCGGGCGGGCTCTGGAATTTAGCTCCTTCCCGACCATCCTCCTGGTCGCAACCATGCTGCGCCTCGCGCTGAACCTCGCCTCGACTCGATTGATTCTCACGACCGGACACGAGGGCACGGGCGCAGCCGGACAGGTCATCGAAGCCTTCGGCGGCTTTATCATGGGAAACAATTTCATCGTCGGGATGATCGTTTTCGCGATCCTGGTGATCGTCAATTTCGTCGTCATTACGCGCGGTTCGGGCCGGATCGCCGAGGTCGCGGCGCGCTTCAGCTTGGACGCAATGCCGGGCAAGCAAATGGCGATCGACGCCGACCTGTCGAGCGGTCTGATCGACGAAGCGGACGCCCGGACCCGGCGCAAACAGCTCGAAGACGAAAGCAGCTTTTTCGGCGCGATGGACGGCGCTTCCAAGTTCGTTCGCGGCGACGCCATCGCCGGCCTCTTGATCGTATTCATCAATTTGATCGGCGGCATCATTATCGGCGTCGGCCAGCGTGACATGTCTTTCTCAGAGGCGACGGCGACCTTCACCGCACTTACCATCGGCGATGGCCTGGTCAGCCAAATTCCCGCGTTGATCGTTTCGACTGCCGCAGGCTTGTTGGTTTCCAAATCCGGCGTTTCGGGCTCGACGGACAAAGCGTTTTTCGGGCAACTCGGCAGCTATCCCAACGCCTTGGGCATGGCGTCATTCCTGATGGTCGCACTCGCGCTGTTGCCTGGGGTTCCGATGCTCCCCTTCTTTCTCCTTGCAGCAGGTTCCGGAACGCTCGCGTTCTATGCGAGCCGTCGGACCAAACGCCGCGTTTCCGAGACCGAGGAGCGCGAGCGGACGGCCACCCAAGCGGCCCCCGAGGAGGAGCCCATATCGAGCGCCCTCGCGCTCGACGAGCTGCGCCTCGAACTCGGCTACGGACTCTTGCCCTTGATCAACGACACACGTGGCTACCGATTGACCGACCAAATCAAGGCGCTACGCCGTCAACTCGCCAGCGAAATGGGCTTTGTCATGCCCTCGGTCCGCATCCTCGACAACATGCAATTGGCGGCGAATACCTACGTCGTCCGGGTCAAGGAAGCGGAGGCCGGCTACGGCGATCTACGTCCAAACCATTTGATGGTCATGGATCCGCGCGGCGAGCCGATTACGCTCGGGGGCGAGGCGACCACCGAGCCGACCTTCGGCCTACCGGCGATGTGGGTCGAGGAATCGCTCCGCGAGGAAGCCTCGTTCCGAGGCTATACCGTGGTCGATCCGGCAACCGTCATTACCACGCACCTGACAGAAGTCATCAAGGACAACATGGCCGACCTGCTGTCCTATGCGGAGACCCAAAAGCTCCTGAACGATCTCCCGAAGGAACAGCAGAAGCTTGTCGCCGATCTGATCCCAGCGCATATCAGCGTGTCGGGTGCGCAGCGCGTCCTCCAGAACCTGTTGGGCGAGCGCATCTCGATCCGCGATTTGCCGACGATCCTGGAGGGCATCGCCGAAGCAAGCGGCTATACCAACAACATTACCCTCATCACCGAGCATGTCCGGGCGCGCTTAGCGCGGCAGATCAGCTCGGCCAATACGACCGACGCCGGCTACGTCCCGATGGTCACCCTATCGCCGGCTTGGGAACAGAGTTTCGCAGAATCGATCGTTGGCCAAGGCGACGATCGTCAACTGTCGATGGCGCCAACCAAGCTGCAGGAATTCATCCAGGCGTTGCGGCAGACCTACGATCGTTTCGCCAAGGAAGGCGAATCGCCGGTCCTGCTGACAAGTCCCGCGATTCGGCCTTATGTCCGGTCGATCGTCGAACGTTTCCGGGCCCAAACGGTGGTGCTCTCACAAAACGAGATCCACCCCAAAGCCAAAATCAAAACTCTGGCGCAGATCTAGGATGGCCCGATGCGTCTGAGAACATTCACAGCCGCGACCCTGGACGATGCCATCGCCCAGGTTCGGGATGAACTCGGCGAGGAGGCAGTTATCGTCTCCACCTATCAGTCGCGGCGCGGGCGCGGCGCCCAGGTTACCGCCGCGCTCGACGAACCGACTGACGAACAGACCTTCGCCGACGATGTCGTCAACGAAGAACGGCAAATGGAACCCGACGACGAGATCGCCCAGGTCTTGCGTTTCCACCGACTAGAGGAGTCCCTAGCCAGACAAATCGCTCGCGATGCGCGATCAGTCAGCCGTGACGATACGGTCATGGCACTGGCAGGTGCTCTGGATTCCCGGATTTCGTTCACGGCCCTCCCCGTTACCGAGGCCGCTCCCGTCATGTTCGTCGGTCCGCCTGGCATGGGCAAAACGGTAACCGTGATCAAGACCGCCGCCCGCGCCGTGCTCAAAGGCCAGCGTGTCTACATCATTACAACCGATACCGTCCGGTCCGGCGCATTCGAGCAACTGGCCGCATTGACCGCAATGATGGACGTCCCGCTCGACGCGGCGGAAACCCCAGCGGACTTGGCTGCTGCGATCCACGCCGCAGAGGATGTCGATTTGATTCTGATCGATACGCCCGGAACCAATCCCTTCGCCCCGGCGGAGGTCGACGATTTGGCTGCTTTTTCCGCCGTATCCGCCGCGCGGCAGATTCTCGTGCTCGGTGCGGGCACCGACTGCGTCGATCTGGCGGAGGCAGCCGAGGTGTTCTCAGCCGCGGGGGCATCGGCACTCCACGTCACCAGACTGGACTGCGCGCGCCGCTACGGCGGGATCGTGGCAGCGGCGATTGCCGGTGGATTGCCGCTTGCCGAGGTTAGCGCTTCGCCGTTTATCGCTAACGGGCTGTCCCCGCTCAATCCGGTTTCGCTCGCTCGTCTCATGACCGAAACGGCTTTCAAAGTATCCGAACTCGCCCAACGGCGGGCCGTATCGTGAACGGCGCCGTTCGCAAGGTCGTCGACTTTCCGGTCGTGCTAGGCCGCAACGTCGTCACGGTTGCCTCGGGCAAGGGCGGCGTCGGCAAGACGTGGTTCGCAACGACTCTCGCCCACGCTTTTGCGCGCGCAGGTGATCGGGTTCTCCTAGTTGACGGCGATCTCGGTTTGGCCAACATCGACGTGCAACTCGGGATCTCGCCACAATGGGACCTGAGCAGCGTGTTAAGCGGTCGTGTCCGCCTCAGTCAGGCAATTTCTCCCTATGAGAACGGCGGCTTCGACGTTCTCGCCGGGAGGTCGGGCTCCGGCGTGCTGTCGACGGCCGGTCGCGAAAAACTACTGGGTCTGCGCCAAGCGATCTACAAGATCGCCGGCCGCTACGACCGGGTCTTGCTCGACCTCGGCGCCGGCATCGATACGACCGTCCGCCTGCTCATGGGCGGCAACGGCACAATTCTGGCCGTCACAACGAGCGAACCGACGGCCCTGACCGATGCCTACGCCTTCATCAAAGTTGCCCGGATGAAGTATCCGCAGGGCGACATCCGGTTGGTGGTAAACAGCGCCGAAACGGTCCAAGACGGAAAGCGCACCTATGCGACCCTCGCCAGTGCTTGCCGCAACTTCTTGAAAATCGACCTGCCGCTGGCCGGGATCGTTTTACGCGACCGTCATGTTCGCGACGCGATTTTGCACCAGACTCCGATCTTGACGCGCCACCCGACCACACCCGCGAGTGTCTCTGTCGAGAGCGTCTGTCACAGGTTGCGAGCCAATCGATGAGCGACCTTTCGACATCGACGTCCACACCGCCGCCCGCAACCAACCGGGTGACCCCCGCACCAGTGACCGCGGGACAGTCCGGGCAGCCCCAGACTCCCGCGCACGGTGGCCCCCAGAGCGGCACCGGCGGGCACGTCGATCTCCCGCACGATACGGCCGTGACGCTCTCTCCGACCTTGGCGGGGCTTGAAGAGGGCGATCGGATTGCGCTTCAAGTTCTTGCGAACGACGCTGCCGGTCGTCAGGTTCTCCAAGCCCAGAACAGCGTTCTCGTAACCTTGGAACCCGAATCCTTACCCCATTCCGCCACGGTCCATGTTCGGGTGGCAAGCCTTTCGAACGACCACCTGCGCGCGGCCTTGCTCTCGGTCGATGGCAAACCAGTCGATACACCTCACGCGATACGCCTCCGTGTGGTCGAGGTGACGTTCCCGCAGTCGACG
Organism: uncultured Alphaproteobacteria bacterium; assembly: GCA_964350495.1. Lineage (GTDB taxonomy): Bacteria > Pseudomonadota > Alphaproteobacteria > SHVP01 > SHVP01 > CALJDF01. Next base: position 312 of record CAYGKG010000017.1, on the reverse strand, counting down.
GTCGAGGCGCCCGAGAAAACGACACCCCCACTTCGAACACCGACATCAACCGCACCTACCGCCCTACCCGTCGGTAGCGTCGTACACGGCCGATTTTTGCTGGCCGCCGAACCGCCGATCGCCGCCCAATCGGCGACTCAAAGCTCAATCGCGACGTCAGGTCTTGCTGCGAACATCGCGCCGGGAACCGTCGTCCAATGGCGCGTCGTTTCGCTCATGCCGCCGGTAGCAACTGCCGTTGGCCGGCCATTGTCTCATTCCGCGGCGCCGCCAAGCTCAATCGGTGGCGCAACGCACCCGGCGAACAAGACG